>DATFDL010000093.1:0-5219 GCA_035252155.1 Pirellulales bacterium
TGCGCCGCCTGTAAGGCTCATGGTTGCGTTTGAGTTGGCGACTGGTTAGACTCAAAATGGCTGGAAAATCGCCTGTAGGTCTGGTGCCACGCGGAAAAATCAGCGTGTGGGAGCGGCGAACCGGGCGATTCGGCCAGGGACGGCATGCAAATACCGGTTGCCGGCGCCACGAGCGCTGGCGGCAGCACGTCAAGCAACCCGGAGTATGTCGTTCAATGACCGCGGAAACACTGAGCAACTATAGCGCGAAAGACCTGGCCCAGATGGCCAAGCGTCGCGGAGTTCATGGCTGGCATGCGATGCGCAAAGACCAGCTTGTACGAGCGTTGGTGCGGCTGGCCCGCAAGTCCGCCGAGGGCAGGGGTGCCGCGTCCACGGCCAGCCGGCGCTCGGCTGCCGCCGCAAGCCCCCGGCGGAAGACATTGGCCACGTCCAACGGCACTGCGGCCAAGCATCGCAACGGGGCGACGCCGCGACGACTGTTAGACGTCAAAAACAAGCTCAATCAGTACAAAGACCTCGGTCGAGAACCCGTGCGCCCCACGAATGGCAACGGTCGGGGCAAGCCGCATGCAGTGCGCGACCGCCTGGTGGTGATGGTCCGCGGTCCCTACTGGCTGCATGCTTACTGGGAGCTCTCGCGGCATGGCGTGGCGCGTGCCCAGGCCGCGCTAGGGCAAGAATGGCACTCGGCCAAGCCCATTTTGCGGTTGTTCGAGGTGTCGGCCGGCACGACCACCAACACTTCTGAAGCGCCGGTGCGCGATGTCGAAATTCACGGCGGCGTGAACAACTGGTACATCGATGTTAAGAATCCACCCCGCAGCTATCGGCTCGACATCGGCTATTTGGGCGCCAGCGGCAAATTCTTCGTGCTCGCCCGCAGCAACGTGGTGACCACGCCCAAGGCGGCTGCCAGCGACGCCGTGGACGAAAACTGGAGCGAGGTCGCCGAAGACTTCGACAAGATTTACGCGATGAGCGGCGGCTACGCGGCGAACAGCGCCAGCACCGAGCTGCAAGAGTTGTTCGAAGAGCGTCTCCGCCGGCCTATGGGCTCGCCGCTCGTTACGCAATTTGGGGCCGGCGTCGAAGCCCTGCTGCCCAAGAAGCGGGGATTTACGTTCGAGGTCGACGCTGAGCTACTCGTCTTCGGCTCGACCCACCCCGATGCCCACGTTACGCTACAGGGCGAGCCGGTCAAGCTTCGACCGGACGGCACGTTCACCATGCGGTTCAGCTTACCCAATTGTCGGCAGGTGATTCCGGCGGTGGCGTGCAGCCGCGACGGCTTTGAGCAGCGTACGGTGGTGCTGGCCGTCGAGCGCAACACGAAGACGATGGAACCCTTGCTGCGCGACGGCAGCGAGTGAGGTAGGTCAGGCTTTCCAGCCCGACGGAATTGTAGGGTGGGCATCGCCCACCAACAACTCATGGTGGGCAATGCCCACCCTACGGGTTGGTCGAGGACCAAGTCGTCCGTCGGGCTTCGCGTCAGGCTGGAAAGCCTGACCTACGCGCTATCTTGCCGCGGTGGGTCCGGGGCGGTACGATGGGGATGTCCTCTGCCATGTTCGTGCTGCCGACGTCAAATTTGGGGAGCCGATAACGAAGTCCGCTGGACGCCAAAGCAAAGTCTCGCGAACGTGTATAGCCGCCGCCCGGAGCCTAGCTTCCGGAAACACGCGGACGGATCACACAATCCGAGACCCGCGGCGCCCACTTTAACACTGCGGGCTCTCGAAAACCGCGTCGCCACGGCATTAGGGTGGAGGATTTTTTATGCGCCCCTTGGCAGAGCAGCTTTCTCCGGAATTGGCCGGCAAACGCGATGCATTGTTGGCACTGGTCGGCCGCTACGAGAGCTGCGCCGTGGCGTTTTCCGGCGGCGTCGATAGCGCAGTCGCCGCCCAGGCCGCGTTTCTAGCTCTAGGCGACCGGGCCATTGCGGTCACGGGAGTAAGTCCCAGCCTGGCCGCAGGCGAATTACAGGCGGCGGTCGACTTGGCCGCCCACATCGGCATTCGCCATCAGGTTCTCTCGACCGAAGAGTTCGCCGATCCCAACTACTTGCGCAACGCGCCCGACCGCTGCTTTCATTGCAAAACCGAGCTGTACACGCAGTTGGCCGGCCTGGCTGAAAGGCTAGAGGTACGGGTGATCGTCAACGGGCTGAATTTGGACGACCGTGGCGATTATCGCCCCGGCATGGTGGCGGCGGCAAACCACAACGTTCGCAGCCCGCTCTTGGAGTGCGGCCTGACGAAAGAAGACGTGCGTCGGTTGGCGGCGGATTGGGGCCTGCCCGTCTGGGACAAACCGGCCAGCCCGTGTCTTAGCAGCCGCGTTGCCTATGGCGAGCAGGTGACGCCCGAACGTCTCGCGATGATCGACCGGGCCGAGCAGTTCTTGCGGCAGCACGGCCTGCGTGAAGTCCGCGTGCGCTATCACCAGGGCGATCTGGCCCGCATTGAGGTCAGCAGCGGCGACCTCGCCCGTCTGGCTCAAGACGAATTCCGCGCGGCGCTAGTCGAGCAGTTCCGTTCGCTGGGCTTCAAATTCGTGACGCTCGATCTCGAGGGCTTTCGTTCGGGCAGCTTGAACCAGCTCGTCGGCGTCGAAGACCTGCGGGTGTTGTCGCGATGACCCCACTGGCGAAACGCTCGGATCGCAGCGGCGGCCGGGCTTTGGTTTATGTGCTTGTCGTCGGCATCAGCGTGGGCTGCTCGGGCAAGCCCAGCACCGTCGACTCGACGTCGAAGGTCGACTCCTCAGGCGGCCCGGCCGGCCCATCGCGGTCGAGCGACGAACCGTCGGCCGCTGACAGGGCGCCGGTCGCGGCCGGTTCTGACGAACTTGAGCGCGCGCTTGGTTTCGCGCGCAAGTCGCTCAAGACCTTGAAGAAAATCCGCGACTACGAGTGCGTCTTTGAGCGGCAAGAGCGGGTTGGGGGCACTCTGCTCGAAGAAACCCGCATGGAGATGAAGGTGCGGCAGACGCCTTTCAGTGTCTATATGCGTTTCGTCGCTCCGCCCTCGACGGCCGGCCGAGAGGTCATCTATGTGGAGGGCGGCAATGACGGCAACCTGGTCGCGCACGGTACGGGCTTGCAGCAGGCAGTCGGCACGCTGAAGCTCGATCCTAAAGGCATGTTGGCAATGCGCGGAGGCCGCTATCCGATCTCCGACGCCGGCATGACCAAGCTGGTCGAAAAGCTCCTGGCGCTGGGCGCCAAGAAGGAACTCTTCCGAGAGTGTCGGGTCAGCATCGAGCCTTTCG
The DNA here is from genome assembly GCA_035252155.1 of Pirellulales bacterium. Lineage (GTDB taxonomy): Bacteria > Planctomycetota > Planctomycetia > Pirellulales > JAICIG01 > JAICLL01. The sequence continues at coordinate 3,280 of DATFDL010000093.1, forward strand.
AATTCGCCGAGCGTGCCTGCACGCGCGTCGAGGTACGGAACCCAGCGCCACAGGGCGATTTTCGACTGGCGATCGCTCGCATCGTGCTCGACGACGGCTGGAATGTACCCGTCCACTTCGAGGCCTGGGAATGGCCCAACGAGGGCGGCGAGCCGATTTTGATCGAGCGATACTCCTATCTAGACGTGCGGCTCGATCCGGGCTTGACCGACCTCGATTTCTCGCCCGACAACCCCGCCTACGCCTTCCCCTAGGCCGGGCTGGTCGATGTAACCTGCCACTGGCCGCGGCCCACTATCCCGTGGCGATTCCGTGGCGATTCGACGCCTTTTTCTCCCGCCGGAACGGAGCAGGAAATGGCCCTCAACGGGTACGTTGTTTTATCGGCGTTTTTTTCGGTGCTGGGCCTCGCCACGGCGGTGGCGACGGTGGGCCTGGCGACAAGCACGCTGCTGCGGATGCGCCTGACGGCTTGGCGCGGTGAGCAGCACGTCGAAGATCGCGTCTATTTGACGATCCAACTGACTTACGCGCTGCTGGGGCTTACGCTGGCGTCGTGGATAGTTCTTTATCTGCTTTTGGAGACTTTCGTACCACTTTGGCCCGGCGCCATGTGCATTTATGGAATTACCCAGATCGGCGAAGGCAGTCGCGGAGTCACCGGGTGGCTGCCGAGTTTGGTGATTGCTATGCAAGCGATGAAGCCGCTGGTCGCCTTCGCGGCGGGCGCCGCGCTGGTGCTCTATCGACTCTATCGGCGCTCGGGGGTGTCTGAACTGCTGCCGCGCGTGCTGTGCGCCTTGCTCGTGGTCGCTTTGCTCGGCACGGTCAGTAGCGCCGCCGAGCTGGCCTATCTGAGCATTCCCAAGCTCGACATTCCGGTCAACTCGGGCTGTTGCAGTGCGGCCGCCGTGGATGCCGACGCCATCGCGCCGCCCAGTTCAGATGAGCGTTGGCTGACGCCTGTGTATTACGGTTGCCACCTCTTGATGGCCTGGCTGCTTTGGCCTCGTCGTGGGCAGGCTGGTGGTCTCATCGCCTACGGGCGATTGGCGGCGGGACTTCTGCTGTCGTTGTTGACGCTAGTGGTCGCCGGCCGATTTGTCGTCGATGTGGCCGCGCCAGCGTTGCTGCACCTTCCTTATCACCATTGTCTTTATGATCTCGTAGCCGATGTGCCCGAATCCGGCGTGGCCCTGGGACTCTTGCTGTGGGGCACTTGCTGCGTGGGCTGGGCCTGCGTCGCGGGCTGGCTGGGGCGGTCAGCAGCCACCGAGGCGCTGGTGGCGGCCGAGGCCCGCCATTGGCAAAGCTGTGCGATGCTGGGTTATCTAGGAACTGCGGCGATGTTTTCGGTGGAACTTTGGTTGGCATGACCCGCAAGCAATTCCAGTGGGCGCTGGTCTGGACGTTGTTGGTGGTTGTCGGCTTGCCCGCGGGGGGCAACTGGTATCGCCGAAAGCGCCTGCCGCAGTGCGCCTTGGACGGCGCCGCGATCGAGCCGATCTATGCAGTCGAAATCGTCGATGCACAAAAAAGTCTACGGCGCTTCTGCTGCATCCGCTGCGCCGAGTACTGGCTGGCGCAACAAACCGACCCGGTTCGTGACGTGCGCGTCACCGACGAGGTCACGGGCGCCGCCGTCGAAGCCGCCGCGGCGTTCTTCGTTCGCAGCACGATCGTCACCAACCACGCCACCGGAAACGACGTGCATGCGTTTCGCAGGCGGCACGACGCCGAGGAGCACGCCGCCGCCAATCGTGGACGTTTGCTCCGCGACAGCGAGCGGCCATTCGCGACGACCCGGGAAGGAACAGCATCCGTGCCATGAATCGACCATCGAAGTCTACTCCGCCAATCCTTCTGCCCGGTCTGTTGGCTGTGTTCGCGGCGGCAATTGTCTGGATGTCGGCGCCGCCGCGCTGGCCTCGCTCGACAGC
>DATFDL010000094.1:0-2216 GCA_035252155.1 Pirellulales bacterium
CATCGCCTGGCCGCGACGCCGACTCTGGATGGCAATCATCTATGGGCCAGGCTCTGCCCCAGCCACTTCTATTTTCGGAGTTATTTTGCTACACACCTGTCGCTACTTCCCGCGTGCTGGTGGGCAATGCGGGCTAGCGGCGGAACGCGCGGCGCGCCGGGCCGGTGTATTTCGAGCGCGGCCGAATCAGCCGGTTGTCGTCGAGCTGCTCGATGACGTGGGCGCTCCAACCGGCCACGCGGCTGACCACGAACAGAGGCGTGTAAAGCTCGACCGGAAGGCCCAGGTAATGGTAGAGCCGGGCGCTGGGCCAATCGAGATTCGGCGGCAGGTTTTTCTCTTGGCGGACGATGGTTTCGATCACCTCGGCCGTGCGCTCCAGCTCTTCGTGGCCGGTCTCGCGGGCCAACTCGCCACAGAGCGTCTTGAGATACGCGGCCCGAGGATCGCCTGTCTTGTAAACGCGGTGGCCAAACCCCATGATCCGCCGCTTCGCGGCCAGGGCCTCGCGCACCCAGCGCTCGGCGTTTCGCTCGCCGCCCACCTCCCTCAAAACTTCCATCACGCGCTCATTGGCGCCGCCGTGCAGCGGCCCCTTTAAGGCCCCGATGGCCGCCGTCACGGCCGAGTGCAAATCGCTCAGCGTCGACGCCACCACGCGCGCGGTGAAGGTCGAAGCGTTGAATTCATGCTCGGCGTAGAGAATGAGCGAGACATCCATCGCCTTGACCGCCCGCGCGGTCGGCGCGTGGCCGGTGAGCATCCAGAGCAGATTGCCCGCCAAGCCCCGCGTAGCGTCGGGCGGCACCGGCTCCTCGCCCGCCGCCAGACGATGCCGTGCAGCCAGAATCATCGGCAACTGCGTCAGCAGCCGCTCGGCCTTGCGGACGTTGGCGTCGTGGCTGTTGTCGGCAACGTCGACGTCCCAATGGGCCAACAGGCTGGCGCCGGTGCGCATCACATCCATCATCGGCGTCGATGCCGGCATGGCGCGTAGCGCCGCCACGATGGGCGGCGGCAATGGCCCAACCGAGGTCAGCCGCGTGTGAAAGCGCTCGAGCTGTTGTCGCTCGGGCAACTCTCCGTGCAACAAAAGATAGGCGGCTTCTTCAAAGGTGGCCTGGCCGGCCAGATCCTCGACGCCATAACCGCGGTATTGCAGGCCGCCGGCCAACGTGCAGATGGCCGTCTCGCCCGCCACCACGCCTTCCAAGCCGGGCCGATAGATTTCGTCAGTCATCGTCTTCCTCGCCAGTTTGCCCGAAGAATTGCCGATCGCGGGCTTCGTAGTCTTCGTATCGCAGCAGATCGTACAACTCTTGCCGCGTTTGCATGACGTCGAGCAGTTCGCGTTGCGTACCTTGGTCGCCGATCATCGCCAGCGCGGCCTCGACCCCCTTCATCGCCACGCGCAACAGCGTCACGGGGAAGAGGACGGCGGCGTAGCCCAGCTCCGCCAACTCGTCGAGCGTCAGCAGCGGGCTTTTGCCAAACTCGGTCATGTTGGCCACCAGCGGTGCGTCGATGGCGTCTGCAAAGCGTTCGAACTCGTCGCGATCGGCCAGGGCTTCGGGAAAGATCCAGTCGGCGCCGGCATCGAGATAGCGCTGTGACCGAAGAACAGCGTCTGAAAAGCCCTCAACGCCCCGGGCGTCGGTCCGCGCGATCAATACCAAATCGTCATCGCGCCGGGCCGACACCGCGGCCCGCAGCTTGGCGCACATTTCGTCGGGATCTACCAGACTTTTGCCCGATAGGTGACCGCAACGCTTAGGCAGTCGCTGGTCTTCGAGCTGGATGGCGGCGGCGCCGGCGGCTTCGAGCTCGCTGATCGTCCGCTCGACGTTGACCGCATCGCCGAAGCCGGTGTCGGCATCGACCACCAGCGGAATGGCCATGCTGCGGGTGATGCGTCGCGTGTGCTCGGCAAGCTCCGTAAGCGTGAATAGGCCGACGTCGGGCAAGGCCAGCTCGCCCGCCGAAAACGCCGCGCCCGAAAGATACGCGGCTTCGAACCCAGCCTCTTCGATCATCCGGGCCGACAGCGCGTTGAACGCGCCGGGAATGGCGATGGTCGCGTCGTCCACGGCGTCGCGTAAAGCTCTACCGGGTGAGTTCTCGACCATGACGGGCTCCTCTTCTCTCCGGCGTATAACATCGCTCGCCTCGGTAGGGAACGCCCTCCGTGGCGTTCCGCTGAGGGGCGGCGCGACGTC
>DATFDL010000095.1:0-5400 GCA_035252155.1 Pirellulales bacterium
AACATCTCGCGCTCGACGTTGGCGACGTCCTGCCAGGCCGACTGCAAGACCTTTGCCGACAGCGATTCGGCCGAGGCGCTGCTGCCGATCGGCTCGTCGGGGCCTTCGATCACATTCATCACTTCGCCCAGCGAGATCTCCTCGGGCGGCTTGACCAGTTGATAGCCGCCGGCCGCTCCGCGCGTGCTGTTCACCAGCCCCGCGCCTTTGAGTTGCAGCAGAATCTGCACCAAGAACCGCGAGGGAACGCCGTGTTCGTCGGCGATCGAACGAATGCGCACCGGCTCGCCCGACCCATGACGCGCGGCCAACTCGAGCATGGCGATGCAAGCGTACTCGGTCTTGGCGGAAATTTTCATTCTTTCTCATCGAGCGTGTGCAGGCCGCATTCGGTCTTGGCCGTGCCGCTCCAACGCCCCGCGCGCTCGTCTTCGCCGAACATCACCGAGCGGGTGCAGGGCCAACAGCCGATGCTGGTGTAGCCCTGGTCGTGCAGCGGATTGTAGGGAATGTCGTGCTCGACGATCATCTTCCACACCTGCTGCTTGGTCCAATTGGCCAGGGGACTGACCTTCACCAGCCCGAATTTTTTGTCCCAGCCGACGATGGGCGCCTTGGCACGGTCGGCACTTTGGTCGCGGCGGATGCCGCTCATCCAAGCGTCCATGCCCACCGCCGCTTGCTTGAGCACGGTGATCTTGCGATCGAAGCAGCACTGGTCGGGATTCGTCTTATAGAGCGGGCCGCCGTGCAACGCCTCATACGCCTCGACCGAAAGTTCCGGCTGCTTCAATTCAACCACCAATCCGTAGCGCTGAGCGATGCGGTCGCGCAGCTCGAGCGTTTCCTTGAATTGATAGCCCGTGTCGAGATTGAAGACAGGCGTACGTGGCTCGATTTCGGCCAGCCAATGCAGAATCAGGCACCCCTCGGGACCGAAGGCCGTCGCCATCGTCAGTTTTGGAAAATAATGCTCGACGGCCCACGCGATGATCTCCCGCGGTGAGGCCGTTTCGAGGCGTTGGCTCTGCTCGGCCAGCCAAGCCGGCTCGGGGGCTTTGGGCTTGGCCGCGGCGGCTTCCAGCGGGAACGGGGTATTGCGGCCTGCGGTCAACGAAAGGTTCGTCACGGGCTCGATACTAGCGGGCATGAGGTCAGCAAGCATGGACGGCAGGTCGGGTTTTGAATGGTACTAATGTTGCTTATCAAAGTCAACTATCCTCTATTAGGTATCGACCCGCCCCCGGCCGGTTCTTCAGGATGAAGCGATTTTTAGGCGCAAAGCCCGCTGGACGCTTTAAGTCGGGGGGCAAGAAGCGGCCGCCACCCAAGCGAGCTGTGAGAGAGACGGCCTGGAAGGCCGTCCTCCGAAGGGAACGGAATGAATTCCGTTCTACTATAAGGAAGTTAGCCGGTTGACCGTGCCGGGCGCCGGGGGCGGCGGCGAATTGCGGTACTCGTCGGTGTTGATCAGCTCGATCTGCACCTGAGCCTGCGATACGCCCGAGGCGAGTTGCGCCACGTACTTCGCCGACTCGTCCGCCGTCGGCTGCCGGTTCAGGTACTGCTGGTAGAAGCCAGCCACCGTGTTGACGAAGTTTTCGTGGCTCAACTCAAAGCCGAGCACGACCTGGGCGCGGGTCATTGCGCCCGAATCGAGCTTGCCAGTCCAGTATTGCAGACCCTGCGTATCGGCCGGGCGGTTCAACAGCCGCTCGTAGAGCGCCTGCACCCAGCCGCTGTTGGTATTGCCGGCTTCGCCAAAGAACTCGGGCGAGCTGATCATGCCGGCCACCACATTCTCCGGTCCCCCATCGCGGCGCCAGATGCTCATCCAGTACGCCACGCCCGAAGGCTCGGCGTTTCGCAGCAGGAACTGCTGATAATAACGGCTGATGATCGGCGTCAACCGCTCGTCGCTTTCGAAGATGCCCTGCGCGATGATGCCGTACTGCTGGCCCTGCATGATCTGCCCGGTCCAGTATTGCAGACCGGCGTCGTCGGCCGCGCGGCCGAGCACCTGGTGGTAGAGCTTGTCGACAATGTTCGCCTGCGGCGAGATCAGCGTAACCGTGGCCGGGCTGCTGAGCGTTGTGCCGTTCTCGGCTTCGTAGCTGAACCGGTCGAGGCCGCGGAAGGCCGGACCGGGCGTATAGCTGAACGAGCCATCGGCATTGAGCGTCAGTGTGCCATAGAGCGGCTGATTGACCACGACCGCCTGCAACAAGTGCCCGTCGGGCGTGGTGTCGTTGGCCAACACGTTCGTGTCACCCGAGCCGGAGCTGGTGGCGCTATTGCTCAGCACAAACACGTCGGGCACGGCGATGGGCACGGCATCGAGCACCACGGTGAACGTTTGCGGCGCCGACTGCACGCCGTCGCTGCGCTGGAGCACGACGGTGATCTGGGCACTGCCCAGTTGGTTGGCGGCCGGCGTGAAGCTCAAGTTTCCGGTGGCGGCGTCAAGCGTCGGCGCCACGCTGAAGAGCGAGGGATTGGTGTCGCCGGTCACCGCGAACGACAGCGTGGCGCCGCTCGCGCCGCCGCTGCCGGCCGAGATGTTGGTGGCAAAGTGCGGGAACGTCTGCGGACCTGCATTCTCGCTGACCTGGGCCAGCGCGGCCACCGTAAAGCTGGGATTCTGCCCAGGCAGCGCCACGCTAATCGACACCGTGGCCGGCGCCGAGGTCTGGCCGCCCGACGTGCTCACGGTGAACGTGAAGCTGTCGTTGGCGGTTTGATTCGCGTTGGGCACGTAGATCACGCGATTCTGTGGGTCGGTCACCGGCGTGTTCGCAGCGGTGATTGGTGCGCCGCGCGTCGTGCCGTCGCTGGTTTGATAGAGCGTGCCGGTGGCCGGCAGTGTGGCGATGGTGGCCGAGAGCGAGCCCGTTTGCCCGGCTGGCAGGGTGCCGCCCAGCGTGATGGAGACCTGAGTGTTTTCGGTGACCGAGACGCTTTGGGCGTTGGCCGTGGGCACCGCGCTGCCCACGGTGATGGAGAACTGCCGCTGGAACGTATTCACTCCGCCGTTGGCCGTGCCGCCGTTGTCGGTTACCGTGACGGTGATCGTGGCGGTGCCCACCGAGGCGGGCGTGTAGAACAATGTGCCGGTCGGGTTGGCGCTGGTGTAGCTGATCGTGGGGTTGGGCACCACGCTTGGGTTGCTGGAGGTAGCGGTGATGGTGAGCACCTGCGACTCATTGAGTCCGGCGGTAATGCCGGTCAAGGGCACCGTCTGCTGCCCGGCGTTGGCGGCGACCTGCTGATTGCTGATCGGGTCGAGCGTCGGCGGGTCGTTGATACCGGTCACCGTGATGGAGGTGGTCTGCGGGTTCGAGGTGTTGTTGCCCGAGCCGCTGTTTTTGGCGGTGACCGTGAGGGTAGCGTTTCCGAAGACGTCGGGATTCAGTGTGAAGGTGAGCGTGCCACTGGGGTCGATTGCCGGCGCCACGCTGAACAGGCCCTGTCCGGCGGCGTTGACCGTGACGGTGAACGTGACGGTCTCTCCCGGCAGGCCGGGATTGATGCCAAAGGCGAAGTTGGGCACGCTAATGGTGCTGGCATTGCTGCCGCCCGGCGTGCCGCCGCTGGCCGCGACGGTGTTGTCTTCGAGCGTGCTGTAGTTTTGCAACAGGCTGAACGACGGCGGTTGATTGGCGGTCGCCACATTCAGCGTGGCCGTAGCGGTGCCGGTGCTGTAGGCCGTCGCGCCGCCGGTGGCTCCCGGCGTCGACAAGTTCGCGTGGCTGCCCGCAGCGGCCCCGTCGGTTTGGTCCCAGGCATAGAAGGTCATCTGGACCGTGCCGGTGAAATTTTGATTGGGCAGGAAGCGAACCAGCGCGCCGGCCGATGCTCCACTGGCGCCGGGCAGCAATAGCGCGCTGGCCGTCGACAGCGAGGTGGGGCTGATCGAGGTCCAACTGGCGCCGCCGTCGAGCGAATACTGCCACGTGCCGTTGCCCGAGCTGACGCTCGTGACCGCTATGCCTTCTTTCGCGCCGGCGTCGGCGTCGAGGTCGAGGAACGGCGGGTACGTGGTCGGCGCGACGTTCGCCGTTGGCCGTCCATCGTGGTAGACATCGTAAGTGTTCAGACTGCTGAGCATGTCGCCCACCAGACTGCCGGTGTTCGACTGCGCCGGCGTATTTTCTAAAACCGAAGCGAAGTGAGGCTGCCCGGTCGCAGGCGCCACGCCATCGCTGGTCGGATAGAGCAACGGGGCCTGGTGCTGGGCGGTGAATGAGACTTGCACCGTCACTTGCGGGCTGGTTTGGTCGCCGCCGAGTCCGGCATTGCCTAGATCGTCGGCCTGGAAGGTGACGTTGGCTGCGCCGGCAAAGTTGGCCGTCGGCGTAAAGCTGAGCCCATCGAGGTCTTGATTCACCGTCGCCAGCGGCCCCTGCAGCGTAAGGGTGGCGGTGCCATTGCCCGACACACTGGCCAGGCCCGCCGTCGAGCCCAGCGTGAGCGTGCCTTGCGTCGGATCGGTGGCGATTGTTACCAACACCTGGCCGCGGGTGGGGCCGTTGCCTTCGTTGTCGTCGAAATCGGCCACGATCGGGTTCGTGCCGTTCTTGCTGCTGAATGTGAACGGCTGGCCCTCGAGGCCCAAGAACGGTCCGCCGGGCACGGTGATCGTCGGCGCGTCGTTCACCGCGTTGACCGTGACGGTGGCGACGCCCTGCGAATTGACGCTGTACTGGCTGAAGGGCGTGCTGCCGCCGGTGCCCAGGCCGTTGCCGTCGCTGCTGTCCAGATCGACCAGGTTACCGTGCGCGAGCGAAACGACCGAGTTGGTGTTGGGGTTGAGCGCGGAGGTTTGGTCCCAACCGACAAAGTTGATGGCCGGCGTTCCAAAGGCGGACGTATTGAAATCTTTGGCCGGATTAAAGCGCACCAGGTCGCCCAAGTTCGGCGCGGTGCCGGTGCCGCCGTCGAGCAGCAGGGCGTTTCGCAAAGAAACCACCGGCGTGGCGGCCTCGGTGCCGTCGTCAATAAAGGTGGTGGTCGTGCCGCTATTGACCACTCCGATAAGCACATTCTCGGCGCCCGACGCCGTGCCGCGATAGACGCGGTAACCCAAAGCGCCGTTGACCGCGGCCCACGACAAGTCTTGTGTCAATTTGGTCGAAGTGGTCGTGCCGACGGCCTCGGTGCCGCCGGTCGTTTCTCCCAAAGCATTCACCGCCGTGACCAAGTAGTAATACGTGGTGTTGGCCGCCAGCGTGCCGCCGGTGGCGGCCGTGGCCGTGACCGAGGCGGGCGGTTGCAGATGCGCGGCCGCCTGCGTGGTGGTGGTCTCGTTGCCGTCATCGGCAAACGTGGTGGTGCCAGCCGGGACGTTGGCGATCAACACGTTTTCGCCGCCAGTCGCTGAGCCGCGATAGACCTTATACG
>DATFDL010000096.1:0-9076 GCA_035252155.1 Pirellulales bacterium
CATGGCAAACGTTTTGGAAACAGGTCTACCGTCGGAGGCAAGCACGCCGGAGTGGCTTTCGCCAACGGTCGAAAAGTTGAGCGCATTGCTGGCGCTTCCGCCCAATTGGGACTCTTACGGTGCATGCTCGATTGATCCGCAAATCGCACTCTCTGCCTTAAAACTATTAGGGCGCGTGATGCGCATTGATTCGCCGCCGCCATCAGTTGTGCCCACTAGCACTGGCGGTATTCAGTTTGAATGGCACGCGCATGGGATCGACCTGGAAGTCGCCATCGTTTCGGCTCATGATTTTACGGTCTCGTATGAGGACGTTTCAGAATCTTGGGAGAAGGAGCTTTCGACCGATCTGTCGCCGCTGGCTAACGTGATCGCTCGATTTTCGGCTTTTAATTAGGCGGTGGCAATGGCGGACGACCCGTACGTCGATGATGTAACGATCGACGATGCCTCGCATCTATGGCGGAGAATTCCGCCTTGGCACTTTGTCTTCGATGACAACCTCGGCCGGCCGCAAGACTGACAGAGTGAAAAAACGATTGGCAAAGGAATCGTTGTGGTTCATACGGCCGGAGGCTTAACGCCTTGCTGGCGCCTGGCTTAGCGGCTTCCCCGCAGCCGTCGGGCGTTGGCGGTGCCGATGCGCGCGAGCTGTTCGCCCGCCAACTCTGATTCTTGCAGCTTGAGCCGGGCAGACTCGAAATAGAAAAACGGAGCTGCCGAGCCGAACAATACCCGATCGAGCGTCACGCGCTCGATCAGCTTGGCGACACCGCCCACGCCTTCGAGTGTGGCGATTTCAAAGTAAACCTGGCCGGCCGCCGCCAGCCGCTCGATCAGGTCCGGATTGAGCACGCCCGGCGCGCCCAGCAGCACCAGCCGTAGCTCTGGCATGCGGTGAACCAGTTCGGCCAGCGGCGCCTCGTCGACTAGGGCGGCTCGATGTAGCGGATGTTGCGTGCGTTGATCTTCCAGCGCGATGACCAACTCGACAATCAAGCCGCGCCGGCTCGCCTCCGCAAACAGCTCGGCGGCCTCCGGCTCGTCGAGACCATAGCCGTGATAACCGGGCGTCAGCCGAATGCCCGGCATCTGGTGCTCTTCATGACAGCGCCGAAGATCGTCCGGCCAATTAGGCAGCCGTGGATTCACCGTACCGAAAGGAATGAACAAGTCGGCGGCCGTCTCGCGGCACCCATTCGCCAAACGCTCGTTCACGGCGGCGATGTCGCGATGCAAGAGGCCGTCGAAGCTGCCGACCCAGGCTTCGACCACACCGTGGCGGCGGAGCATCTCGGCCAGCGCATGCGGCTCGTCGTGCGGCAAGCGGCGAAAGGGCCAGCGCGAGAGCCACACGTTCGTATCGACGATCGGGGGCGTCATGCGCGGACTCCTTTCTGGCGCAAGATCGGCGCCATCAGCCGCCGCAGATTCCCGCTCAGGATCAGGTCGCGGTCGGCCTGCGAAATGTCGGCCCCTAGCACCTTGCCAAGCTGGCTGGCAAAGCTGCGTCCGCCGGCGTCGCTGCCGTAGATGACGCGCCGGGCGCCCAATTCGCGCACGGCCATCTCGACCAGCCCGGCGGTGGGATCAGAGCCGGCCAGATCGATGTAGATTTCTTTGACAGGGCGGACGGCGCGGATGCCCAGCTCCCAGGTGCCCCCGGTATGTCCGCAAATCAGCGGCACGCCCGGATGCCGCCGGGCCATGGCCACCAGGTCTTGCGGAGTTGATTCGCCGGGCAGATTGCCGCCGTCGGTCTTCAGCCAGGTGTGTTGAAAGACGACCGGCTTTAGCTCGGCCGCGCGGCGGATGATCGGGTCGAGCTGCGGATCGCTGCAGCGCTTGGCCACCCAGAGCTTGATGCCCACCATCGGCCCGTCGCGCACGCAGCGGTCGATCTCGCGCAGGCTGGCCTCGACGTGCTCGCCGCTGACGTAGCAGAAACCAAACGCCCGATCGTGCCAGTGTTCGAGCGCTTCAAGCACCTGGTCGTTTTCTTCGCGCAGCCGTTCGGGTGACGGATGTTGCGTGTGCGGCCAGCCCATATAGACGCAGACCCGCTCGATGCCCATTCGCTCGGCATAGCGCATCAGCTCGGCCATTCGCTCGGCCGGCGTGCGGCCCGCGCCGGCGGTTAGATGGCAGTGAAGGTCCCAGATGCGTGGCATAAGTAGGTCAGGCTTTCCAGCCTGACAACGATTCTGAATCGAGGAGGTAGCTCGACATGGGCTTAACCTGCGTCACTTCCGCCGTGTACGATGATGTTTTCACAGGCACGCCCGGCGCACGGTTCACGTCAGGCTGGAAAGCCTGACCTACGGGCCTAACAAATACTCCAGCAAATCGGCCATCTCTTGGTGGTTGATTTTCTTTTCGACGCCTTCGGGCATCAAAGAGTGGCCGGTGCCCGACATTTCGTCGATGTTGCGGCGCAAGATCGTCTCGTCGATGCGTTCGGCCCGCCGCAGCGTGACGCTGGTGGCGGTTTCGTCGGCGATGATACCCGTGACGATCCGGCCATCGTCGAGCGCCACGACGTACTCTTGAAAATTCGGAGCGACTTCACGATTGGGGTCGAGCACGTGCGTCAATACCTCCGCGCGGGTGCGGTGCTTGATCGAGAGCAAATTGGGGCCAACATCGTGGCCGCGGTCGCCCTGACGATGGCAGGCCTGACACTCGCGCTGAAAAACCCGCTCGCCGCGCTGGCGGTCGCCGGCCAGGTCGAGGGCCGGGCGGTATTCGTCCAACACCTGGCGTCTGGGAGTGGGCGCGTCTTGCGCGAACAATGCCTCCGCCCGCCGACGGATCTCGGGATCGGCGTGTTCCGTGAGCAATTTCCGCCTCGCCGCCGGAACATCGGCGGCCTGAATTCGGCGATCTTCTATCGCGTCGAGCAAGGCTATGATGCGGTCGCCGCGGGCTAGCAATGCTTGCACGATTTCGCCTCGCACGCCGGGCGTGAGGGCGGCATAATGCTGCAAGAGCAAGTTTGCCACCGCCGGCTCGGTGTAGCCGGACAACGCCCGCACCGCGGCCAATTGTATCGTTTGAGCCTCGCGCGGCGAAAGTAGCGTGCCGAGCGCCTCCGCCGACGTGTGGTAATCAGCGACCGCGAGAAGTTCGATCGCCCGGCGACGGCGGTCGTCGGCAACGTCGGCGTCGCCGAGCAACTGCCGGGCTCGTTTAAGCTGTCGCGAGATAAGCGACGCGGCGGGCGAGCCGGCCGGTGCAATTTCGCGCGACAGCAATCCCTTCGGCGGCCGCGAACCTGCCCGGCGGAGGCCGCCGGCCAGGCCGATCAAGAGCGCCGCCTGGACCTCGGCGTTTTCATCCTCGCTGGCCGCGACGGCCCGCAGCGCGTCGGCAATCTCGGTCGCCCGATTTCGAGCGCCGATCATCGCGGCCAGATCTTGCAGCAGCGGAATCGCCTCGCTACGCGCCACGAACCGCCGATCGGCAAGCAGATTGGCCAGAAAATCGGGAGCGACCTCGCTGACCGATGACAGCACCGCCGCGCCGACCCAGGGGTCGGCGGCGTCGCGGCGGGCGATCGTTGAAAGCGCGTTCAAGGTTTGGTTGCGCTGGCCGTCGGCGGCAGAACCCGTGCTGGCAGCCACCGCCGGCGCCGGCCCAAGCAATTCTCCCAAACTAAAAGCCGCTTGAAAACGCACGCGAATTGCCTCGTCATGGGCCAATGCCAGGACGCCCTGGGCGAGCTGGGGCGCCGACCGCAAGCGCGGTTCGGCCAAGCGCACCGCGTGCTCGCGGACGCCAGGCGATTCGTCGCCCAAGGCCCGCAACAGGTCGTCGCCGGTCAACGATTGCAACCCTTCGAGCGACCAGAGCGCGTGCAGCCGCGCCAGCGGGCTGCGGCTCTCGGTCAACAGCTTGCGCAGCGGAGCGACGGCCTCCGGACGTTGTCGCTCAAAGAGCAGCCGGTGCGCGGTCTCGCGCCACCAGGCGTTGGGGTTTTCCAGTTGGGCGACCAGCTCTTTGTCGCTGGCGGCGCCCAACTGCGGAGGAGCGGGCGGTTGAAAGCCCGGCGGCGAGAGTCGATAAATCCGCCCACGGTCGCGGCCGCTTTCCAAGTCGAGCTGCGCCTTGATGTCGTCGGGGATCGACCAGGGATGCTCGATCGTCTCGCGATACATATCGAGCACGTGCAGCGTGCCGTCGGGCGCATTGACAAAATTGACCGGGCGAAACCAGTTGTCGGTCGAGCGGACGAACTCGGTGTTCGCGTCGCCTCGCTCGGCGCGAAACGTCACGCCATCGGCCGAGAGCACCTGCCGATGCACCACATTGGCCGCCACTTCGCCCAAAAACGCGTTGCCGTAATACTTGGCCGGGTAGGCCGCGCCGCGGTAAATCGTGACGCCGCTGGTCGATGTGAAATACCCCACGGCCGAGGTCTCGCTGCGAGGCACAGGGTTGGCTTCGGCGCTCCACCGCTCCGCTCGCACCACCCGCCAGGCTTCGGGCGGGCTGATGCGATAGACCGGCAGCGTGTCGCCGGCCGCCGCCGCATCGTGCACCGCCGCGGCCACCGGCAGGTAAGGATTGCGGGCCAAATATCGGCTGGGCAAAACCACATGCTGCACCGGATTGCGAATGTTGCAGACAAACCGATTGCCCCAGTCGTCAAAGGTGTTGCCGAAGCGGGCGCCGCCCGAGAGCAGCTCGAAGCGGTCGTCGCGCGGGTCGAAGCGAAAATCATTGCGGCCCAAGGTCCACGCGCGGGCCTGCGGTTGGTCGGCCGGCCTGATCTGCCCGCCATTGCTCGAACCCGCTCCATAAATCCGCTGGTCGAGGCCCCAGGCCAGGTTGTTCATCACCGCCTGCACATTGAACTTGCGGAAACCGCTGAACACCTTCCGCCGCACGTCGGCGCGGCGGTCGCCGTCGGTGTCTTTCAGATACCAGACGTCGGGCGTGGCCGCGACGAACACGCCTCCCTTCCAGAACGCCAGCCCGGTCGGCCACGAAAGATCACGGGCAAAAATGGTGCTGCGATCGAAGTCGCCGTCGCCGTCGGTGTCTTCGAGCACGCGCACGCGGCCCAACGGCAGATCGCCGGTGCGCTCGACAAACGGCTGGTCGGTCGATTTGTCGGTGTAGGGATAGTCCGACATCTCGACGACGTAGGCCAGGCCATTTTCGTCGTAAGCCATCGCAACCGGGTCGGTCACCAGCGGTTCGGCGGCCAGCAGTTTCATTCGGAACCCATCGAGCGTCTCGAACGTTTTGAGCGCTTCGGCAGGCTCTTTGGGAGCGACGCGCGGCAACGCCGCCTCGTCTCTCTTCGCCGCCGGCAAACTCACGACGAGCACCCGCTTGGGGGCCTGCCCGACCGCGATGTGCTCGACGATTTCTCGGCTGGCCGTATCGACCACGGCCACCGTGTTGCCGATCCGTTCGCTGATGTAGCACTTGCGGCCGTCCGGCGCGAAGCAGAGCCAGTAGCCGCCGCCCTGCATCGTGATGGTGGCTACCTGGCGGGGCGGGCTGACCGCGACGTCGAACACATACGTCCGGTCGTGAAACACGTCGCACATCCACAGCTCTTTTTCATCCGGCGACAGCGCGATGCCGTGGCTGCGGCTCGCCTTGCGCAGCAGTTCCTCGGGCACGTCGGCCTCGACGCGATGGATGACCTTGCGGGCCTGCACGTCGCAAACCTCAAAGCCGATCAGCGTATCGACGTTGGCGTAGAGCCGCTTTTCGTCGCGCGAGAGAGCGATCGGCCGCGGCGCGTCGGAGAGCGGTATTTCGCCGATCAGCCGATGTGACCGCGCATCGGCGATCAGCACGTGGTACGAACCTTTGGGTCCCAGATACATTCTTTGGCCATCGGGCGAGCAAAGCGTGTTGTGCGGCCGGCCGCCGGTGGCGATCTTGGTAATCACTTCGGCCCGCTCGGTATCGACCACCCACCACGAAGCGTCGTCACAGGGGATATAGACCAGCCGGCCATCAGGCGTGCAGGCCAGTTGATTCGGCCGCGGGCCAACGGTCATCCGCCGCGTGACCGTATCGGTGGCGGGATCGAACCACAGCAGCTCGCCTTGCTCGCCGCCGGTGTTTTCAATGGTGATGAAAAGTCGGTCGCCCTTAGCTGTGGCGACCAACCCATGCGGCTGCGGCCCGACTTCCACGCGCTTGATCACTCGGTTGGTGGCCGTATCGATGACATGGATGTCGTTGCCCGCCGAATTGGCCACATAGAGCTTGTGCGCGACGAGCTGCGGGGCGGCATCGGCGCCTGTCACGATCAATGCGATTGAATAAAACCAAGCGTACATAACTCAAAGCCTATGGAACAAGCTGACAGAAAAATTATTGACAGAAAAATGGGGAGAGATCGCCGGGCCTGCCATCCTCATTTTTCTGTCACCAATTTTTCTGTCATACTAACCTGCGCCGATCGGCTCTCGCCGGCAATCGACGTTGAGTTTAACGCGCCGAATTGCAAGACGACAGTTCCAGCCCGCGGTCGGGCCGGCCACAAGGGCCGGGACTACCGCGGCGAGGCTTCGACTTGATAGACTAGGTGTTGGCCCGCGCGGCCGCCCGACATCCCTGAAGAGACGATCCATGCCCACCAATGAAGAAATCTATAGCGAAGCTGATAAGCTGAAAGACAGCGGCGACCTGGAAGCCGCCGCCACCAAATTGAATGAGTTGTTGGCCCAAGATCCCAGCTATGCCCTCGCCCATTCGGCCCTGGCCGTCGTCTATACCCGGCTGCGGCGGCACGACGAGGCCATCCGGCACGCCCTGAAAGTCTGCGAACTGGAACCGAAAGACGCCTTCAGCTTTACGGCCCTCAGTGTCACCTATCAGCGGGCGGGCAAAATACCCGAAGCCGAAGACGCCATGGCCCGCGCCCGCCTCATCCAAGGAGGGCACTGAGTGCAGACATTCGACGAGTTTTTGGCGGACGCTGGCAAGCAGGGTCGTGTCCATCTGCTGTTCGAATCGGCAATGTATAATCTCGTTGACGAACTCGACCAAATTGTCAAGGTATTGAGTCAAGCGGGAGTGCCGTTCGCGGTGATCGGCGGCATGGCGGTCAATGCCCACCTCGTGTCGAGCCAACAGGCGAGTCGTGCCTTCGTCACCAGGGATATTGATCTGCTGGTCGAGCGGACTGATTTGCCAACGATCGTGCGAGCGGCGGAAGCGGCGGGCTACACGGCGCGGAAAATCATGGGCGGACACATGTTGATTCGCCCAGGGCAACAGCCGGGTGAAGCCGTGCGTTTGGTGTTCGCCGGAGAAAAATCCCGAAGCGACCATCTTTTGCCCCACCCAGTGGTTCGCACCGAGAATAAAGAGGTGTTCGGCATTGTCGTGCCGGTGGCCGCGTTAGCCGATTTGGTGCGGATGAAGCTCAACTCCTATCGCGCCAAAGACCTGGTGCATCTGCAGACGTTGGATTCAAGCGGCCTCATTACGCCGCAACTCGAAAGCGAATTGCCGGCGGTGCTCAAGGAACGATTAGAAACCGCCCGGAAACAGTTTGAACTCGAAGAGCCCGATGTCGGGGACGAGCAATCGTGAGGATCACTCCAGTCGCAGCCCGGCGTCGTCGATCGTGAACGGCACAATTTCGTCGGTGCAGGCGCTGCCGCGATGCTTGGCGATGTAAAGCGCGCGGCCCAGCCGGTTGCCCTCACGGACCTTGCCAAGATAGATCAGCGTGTTGGCGTTCGAGAGCACGTCGCCCTCGTCGAGCCGGCGCTCGATCAACTCGTCGAGCATCGCTTCGGCCGAGGTGTAGAGCAGCAAGCAGCCGATCTGGCGCGGATCGTAGGCGGCCTGCGCGACTTGCGACGCGCAGGTGCGAAACCGCTCGCGGAGCAGGTCGCGGGCGACCCAGTCGTGCTCTTTACGCAGGACTTGGTGATACACGTACTCGAACAGCTCGAACTGAATCGAGTCGCTCGGGCGCTCGACCGGCTCGATGCCGTCGATCACCACCCGCCGCGCGCCGCGCGTGAAATTGCCGTAAAAGAATGCGATGGTGGCCGTCAACTTACGAGCCAACTCGGCCTGCCAATCTTGCCACCCTTCGAAGTCGAGATCGCCCCGCGTCATCCGCCGGCCGTGGTAATCGAAAACGTGCAAGTAGTCGGCCGCGGGCCGCGTTTGATCGAAGATCTGATCGGGCGCGGGCAGGGTGTTCGGGCCGGCGACGGTCAACGTCCAATCGAACAAGCGGCGCGCATAGGCGGCGTGCCCTTGCGCGTCGCCGCGGCTGCTCATGTCGAACACTACCCCGCTGCGGGCCTCTTGCATTCGACCGGCCCAGGCGAACTGCAGACCAAGCTGAGTCTTGCCGATGCCGGTCGCGCCGGAAACCACAGTCAACGTGCCCGGCAGCAAGCCGCCGCCCAACAGTTCATCGAGCCGTTCGATGCCCGTCGAAAGTCGCCGGACGGATGTTTGGTGATCGTGCATTTTACAAAAAAGCGGCACGCATTGGGGCGTTCTCCACCAATTCGCCTTGTTTCATTATAAGAACAGGGCGAGTGCCGAATACAGGACCGGCCGCTACAAACTGACACGAGGCCGAGTGCTACAGCGGCAGGCGGATCGTGAATGTCGCGCCTTGCTCGGTCTGGCTTTCGACATCGAGAGTGCCGCCGTGGTTGGTAACAATCCGCCAGCATTTGCCGAGGCCCATGCCCAGGCCGCGGCCCGCGCGACGGCCGGAATAGAACGGATCGAAGAGATGCCGGCGCACCTCGGGCGGAATGCCCGGCCCCGTGTCGCGAACGACGATCACCGCCTCGCCGCGGCGGTCGCGCTCGCACCATCGCCGCTCTACGGCTAATGTCAGCTTGCCGCCGCGTGCCATCACGCTTAACGCGTTGTCGCACAGCGCCCGCACCGCGATCGCTAGTTGCACGCCGTCGGCCGTCACCATCAGCGGTTCGCCACCGTCGATTCGCTCGACGGTCGTGTTGCGTTCGGCGATCTTCGTTGCCAGTTCCGACAAGACGCGGTCGACGATGGCCGATAGATCGCATTCGGCGAACTGCGGCCTCGGCGGCCGGGCAAAAAG
>DATFDL010000097.1:0-8960 GCA_035252155.1 Pirellulales bacterium
TGAACCAAGGGGCGAAGAGCAACAGTGCATAGGCCAGCACGGTCGTGCCGCCGATGCCTAGCGTCAAGGCCACCGGCAAATAAAGCTGAATCGCCTCTGCCCGCCGCACCGCGCGTTGCCGGTAGCTGACGGCGGCGTGCCGCAGCGCCGGAACCAACGGGCCGCGCTCTTGGCCGGTGGCGATCAGCCAGCCCAGTAGCGGCGGAAATCGCCGGGCATGGCTGAGGCATTGCGACGGCGTTTCGCCGCGCTCGACCGCCGCGGCCAGCGACTGGGCATCGGCCACCATCGGCGGGCTGCCGCTCGCCGCGGCCGCCAATCGCAATCCTTCGGCCAGCGGAGCTTCTTGTTCGACCAGCAGTGCCAGCACTTCGGCAAATGTGGCCGCCTGGCACGAACCGAAGAGACCGCCAGCGCCGGGAATCCATCCCAGCCAGCGGCCGGCGCGATCGCCGTCAAGCGTCAATGCCCGCCGCGACATCCGCCACCACACGCCAAATGCCATGAGCACGACCAGCGGGCCGATCGGTCCCCAATAAACGGCGCTCGATCCGGCCTGGGCGATCCAGGTCATCCACCGTGCCGAAGGGGCGTGGAAATCGTGATATGACGGCGCGACAGCCGGGGCAAAGTAGATCACAAACCCGATCAGTAGCAGCCAGGCCACCAGAAAAACGATGATCGGATAGATCAGCGCGGCACCGGCGATCGCGCGCATTTCGGCCACGCGTCGGGCCGCGGTCGTTAGTCCTTCGAGCGCGACCGCCAGCCGGCCCGACCTACGCCCGGCCGCGATAATGGCCAGGTAGAGCCGCGGAAACTCGGTCTGCCGCGCCTCCATCGCCTGATAGAGCGTCTGGCCTTGAGCCATGCTTTCGGCGAGTCGCATGGACAGCCGGCCCAGCCGGCCCGGCAGATCGCGGCCCAGGTCGAACAGGCCGCTTTCCAACGGAACGCCGGCGCGCACCAGCGCGGCGATCTCGTCGTTCAGCGCCAGCAGCTCGTCGAGGCTGAGCGCTGTGCCGCGATCGGGCCAGACTTGCACGCGAGAAGACTCCGCCGTTGGGACTGATGAGAAAAAGATGAGTGGTTCCGATTGGCTTGAGTATACACTGCCAGGCCGCACGATGGGACGAGCCGAAGGTTGGGACGAGCTTACGAGTCCCACCATAGGCATCGAGTTAAGAGGGCAACTACCCAGTGGCTCTGTAGGGAACGGACTCCGTGCCGTTCCGTGAGGGGCGAGTCAACGTCGAATCGCAGTTCACGGAACGCCACGGAGGGCGTTCCCTACAGACGTCTTACGCAAATCCCAACACGCGGCGGACCTCGGCGGGGCTGGTTAGGCCGGCCTCGACCGCTTCGCAGGCCCGGCGAATAAGTGGTGTCATGCCCGACTCGATGGCCAGTTGCTCCAGCCGCCCCAAATCGTCTCGCGCTAGGACGGCCCCGGCCAGGGCGTTGTGTTGCAGAGTCAGCATCTCGGCCAGGACGATCCGGCCCCGATAGCCGCTGCCGCTACACGCGGTGCAGCCTTTTGGCAGCCTCATCGAACCGACGGGCAGTCCCAGCCGAGCATCGGCGTTATCGGCCGGTTGCGAACATT
Organism: Pirellulales bacterium; assembly: GCA_035252155.1. Lineage (GTDB taxonomy): Bacteria > Planctomycetota > Planctomycetia > Pirellulales > JAICIG01 > JAICLL01. Next base: position 1,607 of record DATFDL010000097.1, read on the forward strand.
CGCACAGCCGCCGCACCAACCGCTGCGAGACGATGGCCAGAATGCCGCTGCGCAGCAGATAGGGCGCGATGTCCATGTCCGAGAGCCGGCTGATGGCGCCCGCGGCGCTGGGGGCGTGAAACGTGCTGAGCACCAGATGCCCGGTGAGCGAGGCTTGAAACACCGTTTCGGCGGTAGTGCGGTCGCGGATTTCGCCGACCATGATGACTTCGGGGTCTTGCCGCAGCAAAAACCGCAGCCCGGCCGCCAGATCGAAGCCGGCCGCGGCACTGACCTGCGACTGGGCCACGCCCGGCACGGCGACTTCGATCGGGTCTTCCAGCGAAGCCAGGCTGCGGCCGGCCTGCGACTGGGCGGCGATCTGCCGCAGGCAGGCATAGAGCGTGGTGGTCTTTCCGCTGCCGGCCGGACCGGTCACCAGGACGGCGCCCGACGTTTCGGCCAAGAGCCGGCGTAGCTCGGCAGTGATGTCTGGCCGCAGTCCGAGCGAATCGAGCGTATGATATTGTCCGCGGTCGGCGAACATTCGGACCACGGCTTTTTCGCCATAGAGCGTGGGAAAGGTGCTGACGCGCACCTCCATGCCGCCCTCGTCGGCGCGAATCCGCCCTTCTTGCGGCACGTCGGTGCGATAGGTGAGCAGGTTGGCCAATACTTTGAGCCGGGCCACGACGTTGGGCGAGATTTGCGCCGGCAGAGTTGCCAGGGGTTGCAGCACGCCATCGACGCGCCACCGCACATCAAGAGCGTCGGCCGCCGGTTGGAGGTGCAGATCGCTGGCCTGGGCCTGACGTGAGACCGCCAACAAGCGATCGACGGCGATCGTCGCGTATTGCGGATCGCGCGGGTCGAGCGCGGTAAGATCACTGCGAAGCTGTTCGGCGGATGAAATCAAGAGCAAAACCAGAAGGTGAACCAAATAAAAAACGAAAACAGGGCAACGAGCCCGATTGCCTCGTATCCGCGGCATTTCACGGCCACGACTGATTGTTTGATTAGCTCATTCTCGTCTGGCCATCGCCGTCGAGCAAGCATGGGGAGCCCAAACTGCTTTTGACACTCACCAGGGTTGCACAGACGACCTAGGAAGGTCATCCTACGAGCCAATGCCGATCTTTATCTCCTCGCACGCGGCCCTGGCCCCTGAACCCTCATGGCGACCCCTGATGACACGCTGCCCGCGGCATTGATCCGGCATGGCATCGAGCTTACGCCGGAACAAATCGCGGCGCTGGATCGTTACTGCCGGCTGTTGTGGGACTGGAACGAAAAGCTCAACCTGACGCGGCATACCGATTATGAAAAGTTTGTCACTCGCGACGTGGTCGATTCACAGGCCATCGCCCGAAACCTGGAAACCGGCGAGCGAGTGCTCGACGTGGGCACCGGCGGCGGAGTGCCGGGCATCGTGTTGGCGGTGTTGCGTGATGACCTCCATGTCACGTTGAGCGAGTCGGTCGCCAAAAAAGCCCGCGTGGTCGAGCAAATCGTGCACGAGCTCGGCCTACCTCTGGCGGTCTACCACCGCCGGGCCGAGGATCTGCTGGCGGAAGAGCCGTTCGACACGCTTGTGGCCCGTGCGGTAGCGCCGCTGACCAAGCTGCTCACCTGGCTCGAGCCGCACTGGGGTTCGTTCGATCGCCTGCTGGCGATCAAGGGACCGCAGTGGGTCGGCGAGCGGCAAGAAGCCCGCGAGCGAGGTCTCTTGCACCCGTTGCAATTGCGCAAACTCGAAACATGGCCGCTACCAGGCACAGAGTCGGAGAGCGTGCTCCTGGAGATCCGCGCGAAATAATGCGGAGGAAGGCAAAAAAATGGAGGGCAAAAAAATAAGATGTGGAAGATGGAGGCAAGCCGCGCTGCGCGGTGGTTGCGCTCGTTGTCTCTCCTTATCTCCGTTTCTTATCTTTTTGCCCGCCATCTTTTTGCCTTTCCTTCCGGGTGCATACCGGGCCGCCGCCTGCTATCATAAGTCGTTGGCATCGCTTGCCGCTGAGCAAGACCGAACAACCGCGTGGAGCGTCGCATGAGCCAAGGTGAAGAGCAAGATCCGAATGAGCAACCGCCGGGCCAGCCGGGGGCGATCAACGAGCAAGTGCAGCACTCGTCGGTCAGCGCGCGGGTGCCGACGCACGTGGGCCGCGGCGTCTTTACCACCGGCGCGGTGGTCTTCGACGGCATGCACGAGTTTGTGCTCGACTTTCTGGTGCGACTCGGTTCGCCGCATTCCGTCGCCGCCCGCGTGGTGATGCCGCACCACGTCTTTGCCCAATACATCGCCGCCCTGCGCGACAACCTCAGCAAGTACGAACAACGCTTCGGGCCGCCACCGCCGTTGCCCGTGCCCCCGGCCGGACAAAGCCGCGGCAGCATCTCCGAGCTTTACGACCAACTCAAGCTGCCCGACGAGCTGCTCAGCGGCGTCTATGCCAACGCGGTGATGATCGGCCACACGCCGTCGGAGTTTTGGTTCGATTTCATCACCACGTTTTATCCGCGTTCGAGCGTCTCGTGCCGGGTGTTTTTGGCGGCCCAGCAAATTCCCGGCCTGCTCGACACCTTGAACACGGCCTATCAAAAGCACCGGCAGAAAGAATCGGGCGGCCCGCCGCCGAGCGGAGCGAACTAAAGCGCCGCTGCGGACGCCGCGGCCAAACGTGCTTCAATATACCTGATCGTGTGTGCCCAGAGCGAGCAACAAAATGGCCTCGGCCCCCTCATGCTGAATGAATTCAAAGACGACGCGCAGGTCGTAGCCTATGCTGCAAGCCCAGCAACCCGCGAGCGGACCACGTAATTTGTGGGTCCGCAGTAACGGATGCGTCGCGTCAGCCGACAACTGCTCGAATGCCGCTTCAATCGCCGCCGCCGCTGCGGAGTGTGATTTTAACCAATTCTTCAAATCACGCGCGAACGCCGGCGAGCGCAACAGCACGCGCCTCATGATTGCGCCTCGCGTACAAGTTCGGCCGCCGTTGCGGGACTGCATAGCCCGGCCGAGTACTCATGCCGCGCCTGGGCCACCGTCGCCGCCACACGTTCGCGCCCGCGTTCTGCCAAACGACGGCTTAAAACCGCGACCAGCTCCGCCTGCGCGTCCTCGTCGAGCTGTTCAGCGACTTCAAGAGCGTCGCCAAATCCGGCTTTCTGAATCATGATCGTCTCCTAAAATCACCTAAAAACAGGTTCACAACTCCAAGACTACCAAGCAACCCAACTGTCGTGCAATGCAACTCTCGCTGATGATCACCTGCCTGGGCGACGTGCTGCGGCCCAGCGCGGGCCAGGCCACCGTGCAATTGCTGCGGCGGCTCGGCCATGAAGTCGATTTTCCCAAGGCCCAGACCTGCTGCGGGCAGCCCTTCTACAACAGCGGCTTTGTCGATTACGCCCGGCAGCAGGCCAAGCACACTATTTCGGTCTTCGAGGGCGGGCGGACCGTCGTCACGCCGTCGGGCTCGTGCGCTGCGATGGTCAAGGTGGAATATCCGCACATCCTCGAGTCTGAACGCGTTTGGCACGAGCGGGCAACCGAGCTGGCGGCGCGCACCTTCGAGCTAAGCGACTTTTTGGTCAATCGCTTGGGAGTCTCGGATGTCGGCGCCCGCTACGAGGGAAAGATCGCCTACCACTACGCCTGCCATCTGCGCGGGCTGCGGTTAGGCGGCGAGGCCGAGCGGTTGATCGAGCACGTCGCCGGCGCTACGCTGGTGCCGTTGCGGCACGCCGATCAGTGCTGTGGCTTCGGCGGCTCGTTTTCGGTTCGGTATTCCAACATTTCGACGGCGATGGTCGACGACAAAGTGAAGTGTCTGGCTGAAACCGGTGCCGACTGTCTCGTCTCGACCGACACCGGCTGTCTGATGAACATCGGCGGCCGGCTGAATCGCCTCGGCAGCCAGACCGAGGTGTTGCACCTAGCGGAACTCTTAGAGCGACGTTAGGGTCCACTGTAGCCGAAGGCTCGGGTGGCGGAGGGTTCAGGGTTCAGGGTTCAGGGTTCAGAATTTTTGTGTGGGTGATTCGGTCGATGTAAACTTTAAGAGGTGCGATCGGCAACGATTCACGTCGGCGCATTGCCTTCAAGGGCTCTCTATGATGCTGAACCCTGAACCCTGAACTCTGAAACCTCGGACGAACCAGCCCGGTCTCAATCACCTTCGCTGGCTCCCGCCCGATCGATATACACATCCAACTGTTGCCCGACATACAGCCGCTGATCTTGCGAGTCGACCTTGTAGATGACCTGCAAGACGCGGGTGTCGACCCGCTCGGTGTTGTCGCCGGTGAGCGAACGCTTCGGCACGACAAACGGCTCGACCCGCACGAAGGTCAGCGGAAACTTGTGTTCAGGGTCTCCGCGCAGTGTAGCCACGGCGGGGGCGCCCGGTTTGAACCGCGGAATATCGTGCTCGTCGATGTCGACCCGCACGTGCAACCGTTCGACGTTGCCCAGCATGATCAACGCCTGGTTGGCCGGGGCGCCGACGAATTCGCCTGGCCGCACATTGACCTGCAACACTTCGCCATCAACGCGCGCCCGCACCGTCAGCCGGTCGAGCTGCGCCTTGGCCTGATCGACCTGAGCCACGGCCTCGTCGAGCGTGGCCTGGGCCACCAGCTTGTCGTATTGCCAGGCGCCGGCCTTGAGCAAGCGCAGTTGCGCCTTCATCCGCTCCAATTGTGCTTCGGCCACGTGATATTCCTGCTCGCGCGTGACCAGGTCTTCGGGCGTGATGGTCCGTGTTTCGGATAGGCGCTGGGCACGGCGCAGACTGTCGCGGCGGGCCACCACATTGGCCTCCATCTCGACCACTTGGGCCTCGGCGGCCGGCACCTCTTCGGGACGCGGACGGCGCTCGAGCAGAGTGACCTGCGCCGCGGCCGCCGCGGCCGCCGCTTCGCGATATTTGAGGTCGGATTTCGGCACGCGATCGTCGAGTTGAAACAGCTTGTCGCCCGCCGTGACGCGCTGGCCGACTTCGACAAACACCTCGACCACCACGCCCGGCTCGGGCGCCCCGATCGAGATGTTTTCGGTCTGGGCTTCGACCATGCCGGCCCCGGCCACGGTGTCGGCAAAGGGGTTGCGCGAGGGCTCGCCCGGCGGCGGCAGTGGATCTTCGCGCTTCGACGCGCCGCCCACGTGCAACACCGCGAAGACGATGAGCGCGACGGCCAGCAAGGGAAGGATGTATTTGGTAAACATGGGAAAGGGTTCAGGGTTCAGGGTTCAGGGTTCAGCATTTTTGATCAGGGCGGTTTGGTTCGCCGAAGCCTCGTTTGAGCAGCCATTCCACGGCGACTCAGGCCGCGCAACGGGATACGGGGACGCAAAAGTCTCCTGAACCCTGAACCCTGAACCCTGAACCCTTTCTGCCGCGTCGAACGTCTCAATTGCCTTCAGCCGCTGCTCGGCGGCGACCGCTTGACGTTGGATTTCGGTCACGCGGCCGTCTTCCATGCGGGCAATCCGATCGCCAAAGTTGAATACGCGGTTGTCGTGCGTCACGACCACCACTGCCCGGCCGCTTTCCAACGCGACACTGCGCAGCAGCTCCATAATGGTGTGGCCGGTCCTGGCATCCAAGGCCGAGGTCGGCTCGTCGCACACCAACAGCCGCGGCTCGTGAATCAAGGCCCGGGCGATGGCGACCCGCTGCTGCTGGCCGCCGGAGAGCGTGCCCGGCAGATGATCGCGCCGATCGGCCATGCCCATCTTGTCGAGTAGCTCGGCGGCCCTGGCCAGCGCTCGCCGTCGTGACCAGCCGGCCACGATCAGCGGCACGGTGACGTTTTCGGCCGCCGTGAGCGCCGGCAACAAGTTGAACTGCTGAAACACAAAGCCGGTGTTCGCGCCGCGAAAGCGGACCAGCTCGTGGGCCGAAAGCGAGGCCAGGTTCGTATCGAGCACTGAGACTTCGCCCGCCGTGGGACGCATGATGCCCGCCACTACTGACAAAAGCGTCGTTTTGCCGCAGCCGCTTGGACCTACCAGCAACGTGAGCTCGCCGGGAAAGACGTCGAGATCGACTCCACGCAGGGCGCGCACCAACGCTCCGCCGGCGCCAAACTCTTTGGTCACGCCGCGACAGCGAATGGCCACGTTGCCTGTTGTCGGTTCCATGATCAACCTTGAAACACCACCGCGGGTTCGAGCAACAACACGCGCCGCATCGACAACACGCTGGAAAGCATGGCGATCACCACCACGGCCGCTCCCGTGCCCGCCAACACCTGCCACGGCATATAAAACGCCAACCGGGACGAGTTCTTCACGGCCCAGCCAAAGCCGGCCGCGGCCCCAATGCCCAACCCATAACCAATGACTCCCACCACCAGCGATTGAAAGAGAATCATGCCCACGAGCCGCAGATTGCCGGTGCCCATCGCCTTCAGCGCGCCAAACTGCTTCAGGTTTTCGATCGTGAACAAATAAAATGTCTGCCCGGCAATGGCCGTGCCCACCAAGAATCCCAGCAGGACTGTAATGCCGAAATTCACCGGAATGCCGGTCTTCTTCAAGTAGTACATGATCGTGGTCCAGTTGAATTCGTCGCGCGTCAGGGCATGCAGGCCGGTTTGCTGTTCGATGTGCCGGCAAATTTCTCGGCTGTCGGCGCCGGCTTCGGGCTGAGCCAGAATGAACGACAACACTTTTCGCTCGGCGGGCGAGAACGACACCGCCTCGCTGTACCGCGTGTAAACGATCGGGAAGGTCTGAAATGTCCGGCGGGCCTTGCAGACACCCACCAGCACCGCGCGGCGGTCGTTCATCTCGAAGGTCCGGCCCAGGCGGTAGGGCTCGCCCGGCCAGAGCAGCTTGTAGCCGGCTTCGTCCATGATGATCGCGTCGGGCCGCCGCAGGTCGGACAGCTTGCCCGCCACGATTTCGCGCGGGGCGCCGATCATCGTGGCGTCGTCGAGGCCCAGCAAAATGATCTGCTGAAAATTGCCGTCGGGCATGCGCGCCCGCGTGATGCCTTTATAGAGCCTCACCGCCCAGGCCACGCCCGGCACGCCGCGCACGCGGTAGAGGTCGTTATCCGACATCGGCTTGATGTCGTCGACGAATTGCACGTTGCGATCCATCACCCACACATCGGCGCCTTCGAGGTCCTGAATCTGGCTGGTGGTCAGCAGCATCAGGCCGCAAAAAATCGAGCTTTGCTGCGCGATCAGCAGCGAGGCGAAGGCAATGCCCAGGATGATGCCCAGGTATTTACCTTGATTGCCAGTCAGCATTTTCCAGGCGATCCAAATCATCGGCGCTCAGTTCCTCATGGAGTCGTGCTCACCGACGGAGGATGGCCTTCCAGGCCGTCTGTTTTCCGGTTGACGGCCTGGAAGGCCA
>DATFDL010000098.1:0-7606 GCA_035252155.1 Pirellulales bacterium
CGAACAACTGCACGATATTCGGGTGGTGCAGTTTTTTGAGGCTTTCGATCTCGGCCTCGAACCGCTCGCGAAACCCTTCTTCGTGGGCCATTACGGCCGAAAGCACTTTGACGGCGGCCGGTTCGTCGGTCTCGAGATTCAGCCCGGCATAGACGGTTCCCATGCCGCCTTTGCCCAGCTTACGGCCGATTTTGTAAGGCCCAAGCTGCTCGAGTTGTGAGGTATGCGTCCGAAGAGTCATCAGGTCGCTCGCGCGTGCCCGCCCGACCGGCGCGGAAGGAAAGAACCTTATTTATGCTAGTCGCCTTCCGCCAAACGTGCCAGTGGCGGCTGGGGCATCGCCGGCCATTGGACCGCTAGTTCTTAGGCCGCACTAGCCCGAAACGCAAGCGAGGGCAGCACATGGTTCCGCCTCGCTAACGCTTCGGGTTGGTGTACGTCCACCGCGGCAGATGGCCCATCCGCCTTAGGGCCAACGCAGCCAACCCCGCACCCAAGCGTAGGCCAGCGCGGCGCAGACGGGGAACAAGACAAAGACGGCGCCATAGGTAAAAACCCAGGTCCAGCGATGATACGGCCAGCGAGCCATGCGACGGTTGCTTGAGGTCAGGGATCTATATAGACGAAATGAAGTATAATCGAATTCGACGGACGCATTTCCCAGTTTGATTTTTGTATCTTGCATTTTGACGTCTTCTCGCAGGCTTGGCCGCTACAGGACATTGCCGCCTGTACGGGGACAGTCAAAATCCAAAATGAAAAAGTCAAAATGCAAAATAAGATGGGCACATAACCTGCACGCGCATTGATTCATGGAACCGGCCGTCCGCTCCGAACTTGCCCGGCACTCGATGCTGCACGAGCAATTGCGGCGTCGCGGCATCCGCGATCAGCGGGTGCTGGCGGCAATGCAGCAGGTGCCGCGCGAGCAATTTATCGCTCGTTCGCTGGAGGGCCTGGCGTATGCCGACCGGGCCTTGCCGATCGACTGCGGCCAGACGATCAGCCAGCCGTACATGGTGGCCCTCATGACCGAGGCGCTCGAACTGACCGGCGGCGAGCGCGTGCTCGAGATCGGTACCGGCAGCGGCTATCAAACGGCGGTGCTGGCCGAGCTGGCCGAGCAGGTGATTTCGGTCGAGCGGCACGCCGAGCTGCAACACAAGGCCGCCGAGGTGCTAGGGCGATTGGAGTACAAAAACGTGCGGTTAGTGATCGGCGACGGCACGTTGGGGTACGCCGACGAAGCACCGTACGATCGAGTGATGGTGACGGCGGCAGCTTCGCATTGCCCGGCGGCGTTGATCGAGCAGTTGAGCGACGACGGCATTCTGGTGATTCCCTTGGGCGGCGGCGAGGGGCAAGTTTTGCAGCGGCTCGTCCGACGCGGCGGCCGCGGCGAGTGGGAGCAGCTTGTCTCTTGCCGATTCGTGCCTCTGGTGGGCGCTGCGGACGAAAACTGCTAATCTGGTACGTTCGACGAAACGGAATGAATTCCGTTCTACCGAGGGTCAACTCCATGTGCGGCATTGTCGGTTACATCGGTTCCCAGGAAGCGGCCGATTTTCTATTGCGCGGACTGCGGCGGCTCGAATATCGCGGTTATGATAGTTCTGGCGTGGTCACGATCACGCCGCACGGCCGCCTGGCCGTGGCCAAAGCGGCCGGCCGGCTCGACCGACTGACCGCTCAATTGGGCGACGGCCCGGTGCCGGGCAGCATCGGCTTGGGACACACCCGCTGGGCCACGCACGGCGCCGCCACCGACGACAACGCCCATCCGCACGTCGGCGGCAACGACGTGCTCGCCGTGGTTCACAACGGCGTCATCGAAAACTATCTGCCGCTCAAAGAACGGCTCGAAGGCCAGGGCTACCGCTTTCGCTCGGCCACCGATAGCGAAGTAATCGCCCACCTCATCGCCAGCCAACTCGAACGCCAGCTCGAAAAACATCCCACCGACCGCTCAAAGATCGTCACCGAGGGCTACGCCCCGCTGGTGACTGCTATCACCAAGGCACTGGCCAAGCTGCGCGGCACCTACGGGCTGGGCATCGTGTTTCGCGATTTTCCCGAAGTTCTTTTTGCCGCTCGGCTGGGCAGCCCGTTGGTGGTCGGCGTGGGAATGGGGGAACATTTTATCGCCAGCGACGCTTCGCCGCTGGTCGGCCGCACCGACAAGATCGTCTACCTGGCCGATCATGAGTTGGCGATCGTCACGGCCGATTCGCTGCGCGTAATGCATCGCGATCAGGGCGAGGTGCGGCACGACGTGCAAGTGCTCGACATGGCGCCGGGCGACGTCGATCGCGGCGGCTACGAGCACTTCATGCTCAAAGAGATTTTCGAGCAGCCCGAAACGCTGCAAAACACGATGCGGGGCCGCCTCAGCCTCGACGACGCCACGGCCCATTTTGGCGGGCTGAACCTGTCGCCGCAGCAGTTGCGGGGCGTCAACCGGCTGCTGCTCACCGCCTGTGGCACAAGCTGGCACGCCGCGTTGGTGGGCGAGTACCTGCTGGAGCAGTTCGCGCGGCTGCCGGTCGAGGTGGAGTATGGCAGCGAGCTGCGGTATCGCAACCCGCCGATCGACAATCACACGCTGGTCTTCGCCATCACGCAGAGCGGCGAGACCGCCGACACGCTGGCGGCCCTGCGCGAAATGAAGCGGCAGGGGCACCCGACGTTGGCCATCTGCAACGTGGTGGGCAGCAGCATCGCCAAAGAGTCGGACGGCGGCATCTATCTGCACGCGGGGCCGGAGATCGGCGTGGCGTCGACCAAGGCATTTACTTCTCAGTGCGTGGCGCTGGCGATGCTGGCGCTCTATTTCGGGCGGCTGCGGCACCTGAGTCACGCCCAGGGCATGCACATCATCGAGCAATTGAAGACGCTGCCCGACCTGGTGCGGCAGGCGCTGGCTGCCGACGCCGAGGTGCGGCGGATCGCGGCCAAGTATTATGAGTGCGACAACTTCTTATACCTCGGTCGGCAGTTCAATTTTCCCACGGCGCTCGAAGGCGCGCTGAAGCTCAAAGAAATCAGCTACATCCACGCCGAAGGTTACCCGGCGGCCGAGATGAAGCACGGGCCGATCGCCTTGGTCGACGAAAAAACGCCCAGCGTGTTTCTCATTCCGCAGGGGCCGGTGTACGACAAGGTGATCTCGAACATGGAAGAGATCAAGGCCCGCGGCGGCCCCGTGATCGCCGTCACCTGCCAATCGGGCACGCGTGCCGCCGAGCTGGCCGACGATGTGATTCTAATCCCGACCACCGAGGAGTTTTTGCAGCCGATCCTCTCGGTGATTCCGCTCCAGTTGCTGGCGTATCACATTGCGGTGCTGCGCGGCTGCGACGTCGACAAGCCGCGGAATTTGGCCAAGAGCGTGACGGTGGAATAGGGGTCGGAGGTCAGGATTTCAGCGAATCGCTGTCAACGTTGTGCCCGTATGGGCAGGCAAGCGAGCGCTAGGTAGTCGGCGGGATCGATTTCGAGCGACGCTTGTTGGGAAACTCCCCAGCAAGCCTTTAAGCGGAACCAGCGCGAACCAATTCTTTACCTCGCGCGTCTGTGTCGATAGTTGTCGAAACTTCGCCGCTTCCAGCGGCTCGATCCCAGTTTTGGAGGTCCGTAGTGTGCAGATGCAGTTGCGATTCAGGCGGAGGTGGGTGTCTGGGCCTGCTCGTCGTTCTTTTGTTGGTGGCGCTATTTTTTGGCGGTTGCGGGTGATTTAAGAATCGCGTCAATCGAGCATACCTTTCAAGCGTGAACGGAGTGCTTTGGCGGAGAAGGTCGCACGTGCAATTTCCGCTTGGGCAGGATTTCGGGTTGACCTTTACGGCCTCATCATTTCGCGGCGTGCGCGGCGTGCGCCAGCATCGATACGCTTGACTCACCGCGGACCCGAATTTAGGTTGGAAGGGAGAAATTGCGTAGCGATTGCCTTACGCAGGAGGTAAACATGGGCTCGCGAAGCGTGCGTGTGCTTGTCATTTCACATATTGGCCCTGGGATAGCGGAGTACCGCGAAGTTCCCCGAGGCACAACTGTCGCGAAGTTCGTCTCGGATTTGTTTCGCCTACCGCTTGATGAGTTCCTGATTCGACGGAACCGTCGCTCGCGATGCTTGCTCGACATTTTACAGGATGGAGATCGAATCACTGTCACTCCAGCAGAGATTCGGGGCGCTTGGGTTCCGTCGTACCACGAATTCCTGTCGTATCTAAAAGCGAAGGGGTTCGGTTATGCTCGACCCGGTAAAGGGGACCACAAGATTTACAAAGATGCGTCGGGCAAACATGTCAGCGTAAACCGGCAGGGCGCGAAGGGTGTCGACGTCGCTTCGATACGGCAGCTCGCGAGAGTCTTGGGCAAATCCTTCGGGGACCTTATTTCGGACATTCATGCTGTAATCACCGCGTGAACGACATTGCGCAGGGACCGGGCTATTTTGCCAACGGTCTTTCCCGGGCAAATGGACATCCCGGCCTCGGGCGGAGCATTAAAGAGTGGAGCGGGGCGAATTCCGATAATATATAGCTAGGCCACACAATTTCTGCGCATGAAAAATATGCGAAGTTTGCTTGTGACAACCATCACAAAACAGGAAGAATCGCTCGGTTTCTCTCATTTTTGGATCGAAAACGAGCAAAACCGGTTTGGCGACGACCCTCTTGGCAACGAACCACAACTACTTCAGGTTGTGGCTAGGCCAATTGACGAATCGGTGTGGCTTTTCAAGCTGCGGAGTCCGACGGGGATCGTCTATAGCGAAATGCAGTACGCACAGGTCAATGAGCGTGAGCCACCTTATTGGCGCAATGTACGACTGTCGAACTGGGATGACCCGATTACGGCCGTCGAGGCAGCACAGCGGTTGCCTAGAGATGCTGAATACGCGCGGAGAGTACCGCCGCTCGTCGAAGGTACAGTTGGCAATCGGCGGATTCTGTTCGACGAGTCGCTGATTTCTCCACGCGAAATCGAGCAATATGGCGGTGAACGTGTCGAGCGTCATGGGCGGCGGTGGGTGTCTTTTCCTGTGCATGAATAGAGACAAGCCGGTGGTCCGAACGATGCGCACGAGCATCTGGCCGACCTCGCCATCGTTATGGAATGCGAAGTCCGGCCATCCGGTGCGCTCCAGCACGCGGTGCGAACCGCCTGATTGTCGATTTATGCGCCATCCAATCCGCTGGAGTGCGGCCAGAACTCGCCTAGCTTTCGTCGAGGGCCAGCGGCTCATGGGACGAGCGCGAAAACGCTGTCGATCTGCGGAACAGGCTCGCCATGTTCCAGGCGCTCAGCAAGGACGCGTAAGGACAAAGCCTGAACGCGGTCGATTGCTTCTTGCCGTGTCTGCCCGTAGCTGAGAACGCCCGGAAGCTCGGGAACCTCCGCCAGCCATCGGCCATCGTCTTTCTGCTCGACTTCAATACCCAACGGCACGATGGTATGCTCCACGAGGTGTTAGGAACTTGATCAATGGCGGCCAAGCGGTACCGCGGCCCTCTACGGCAGCGAAGAAAGCGCGATGACATGGGCGCCAAAAAGCTTGAGCATCTTCTGATCCGCAGTCACGACTGGACACTGCTCTTTTTCGGCCAATGCGATGTACAAGCAATCATAGACACCAATCCGGACGTCGGATGAAATGTCAATGGCCCGCGCTAAAAGATCAAGGTGCGGATGGAGATCCGGCGCAGGAGTTACAACGTCGGCAAACAAAACCGCGGCTTGCCCTTTGGGGATCAGCCCTTTGCGCTCTGCGCGCGTCAGCGCGTGGGCGATTTCGACAGGCAAGGTATCAGGGGCGAGCAGTTCATGGACGTGCTGCTTGAATTCGTCGCGAAGCCTGTTGGCGACCGGTGTGTCAGACTCGGAAAGCACCCACTTCAGACCGACCGATGCGTCGAGGATGTATTTCATTCTTCATCGCGGATTTCGCGGATCAAGGAAACGGCGACGTCGGTAACGCCACGTCGCCGGATTTCTTCTTTGGCTGCCTCTGCGCGCTGCCATACCCGCTTGGCGACTTCCGGTTCCACCGGCTGACGTGCCGCCAACGCTGCGCACACTGCTTCAAGGTCGCTCATGACGTGGGTAGATGCTGTTTCAGTGCTCATAGTCAAAATTCTTTGCCACGAATGGGATGTAGTCAACTCGAACCGGCACCATGTTCAAGGCGATCTGCCAGTACGCGCAACGACAACGGCTGAACGCGTGAGCACTCCCGGAAGCTCGGGAACCTCCGCCAGCCAGCGGCCATCGTCTTCCCGCTCGACTTCAATGCTCAACGGCACGATGGTATGCTCCACGAAATGTTGGAATGCGACCTCATTCGCCAGTTTAACCGAGCGAACCGGCGGGTCCAATAGGACCAGATGATGGCCCGATTCCGTTTCACGCTTCGCACTTTTTTCTGCTGCTGTTCGTCGGCAGCTTGATCGCGAGCCACCTTTATACGTCGTGGCAGCTCGATGTGGTGCGGTAAGAAAATGCGGCGATGCGCAAAGAGCTCGGTCGGCTGACCATCAGCGATCCCGAGAAGATCAACGTGATCAGTGTGCCGACACATGAAGACATGACCCGCGCTCCCTGGCCTCCGACCTCTGGCCTCTGGCCTCTCCGCCATTACCGGGCCAAGAGCGGCGCGTGAGGAATGGACACCTTCAACTCGCCGGCCTCGAGACTGACTACCGTACGCGGTTTGGTCAAGCGAAGCTTGGCGAGGGCCGCGGGGGTGACCTCGGTTTCGCCCAGGCCGAGCCATTGGAGGTGGCGCAGGCGGTTGAGGGGCGGCAGGCCGGCGTCGCCGACGTGCGTTTGCGTGAGATCGATCGACCGTAGCCGCGGCAGGCTGGTGAGATGTGCCAAGCCCGCGTCGCCGACGGCGGTCTGACTGAGATCCAGATCTTCCAGCGCGGCCAACTGGCCGATCGCCTCCAGCCCGGCGTCGGTGATTTCGGTGCCGTGAAGGTCGAGATAGCTGAGCGAGGCCAGCGGCTGCAGATGGGCAAGGCCGGCGTCGGTGACGTGCGTGTCGCGGAGCACGACGACTTCGAGCTTGGGCAGCGACTCGAGGTAAGCCATTTCGCGGTCGCCGGCCTCGGTGCCCCCCAGATCGACGGTGGAAACGTCAGACCAGAGATTAAACCAAAGGCCGGTGTCGTCGGCCTGGCCGACGTCGCGACCGGCCGGTTCATGCCCGCGATAGGCGACCTGGCCGCCGCGCTCGCGCAAGGCCCGCACGGCCCGATGCTGGGCGGTGGCCGAGCGAATGAGCAAGCCCAGTGGCCCGCCCACCACCACAACTGTAAGTACGGTGCTCCAGCAGGCGATGCGGATCCAGCGGCGGCGCCTGGAGATTGATTTCTGCGCAGGGGTTTGCGAACGCGGCCTCATGCTCGTTCCCGGTGCAAAGAGACGTTCCGGCGAGATGACTCTGGCCCGTCAAGGTATCGCCGGCCGTCGCTTCGCTCAATTGCAATTCGACGCTTGCCCGTCGAATCGTCTGCAACATCGTGTATTTTATGGGGCGAGTCAACTCAGCATCTGCTGTCTCGCGAGCGCTATCGCCGTTGGGTGGCTGGGGCAGAGCTTG
>DATFDL010000099.1:0-2443 GCA_035252155.1 Pirellulales bacterium
AGGCGGCTCGCACGGCGTCCGTCGCAGCGACCGCGCCTCCGCATCATGCAACGCTGTTTGCGCTGCGACGGATGCCGTGGCACCCAGACGCAGTCTCGTGCCTCAACACATGAGCGACCTAGAACTACCCGTCCCACGACTTGCCGTCCCACGCGACGACCCGCTCCAAGAACCGCACCACATCGTCGGAAAAAACGCGAAACAACGTTTCGCCTTTTTCGGCCGTGGCAAACTTAGGATAGCCGATGTGGCCGGGCGTGCTGCGCTCGCGGGTGATCCAGCCGCGCGTGGCCGGCTCGAACGGCTGGCCCCAGTCGACCGATTCGACGCTCGTATGGCCGCGCACCAGATGGGGGGCAATCCGCAGCATCATCGATGTCTCCCATTCGCAGGCATGGCCCATGCGCCGCTGCTCGATCGAGGGATCGGTTTCCCACGGCTTGCCGCCCAAGCACCAGTAGGTGGCAAACAAAAACAACAACTCGTCGCGGCGGCGGTAACGCTGCCGCGCCTCGAACACCGCTTGCTGGCCTGGCACGATATTGCCGCCGTGGCCGTTCACGAGCACGATCCTCCGGAAGCCGTGCATCACAAAATTGTCGATCAGGCCACCCAGCAGGTCGAGGTATGTGCGCGGCGGCGCCGACAGCGTGCCGCAGAAATCGAGGTGATGGTCGGAATTGCCCAGCCACATCAGCGGCGCGAAAAGCACGCGGTCGCCAAGTCGTTCGGCCGCGCGGCGGACCACCTCGCCCAGCAGCATGCTGTCAGTGAAAACCGGCATATGCCGCCCGTGCTGTTCGAGTGCCGCGACCGGGAACACCACGGGAATGTCTTTCGAGAGCTCGGCAACTTGCGGCCAGGTAAGATCGGGCAGGTACATGAATCAGCCTCCATATCCACTGTAACGATGAAAGCCACGGCCGAGCGCCAGCCGGCAGGCCGCGGCAAAAAACAACACCCAGCCCAACTCCACGCACAGCTCGCGGACCAGCTCGGGGCCTTGAACCTTGCCCAAGAAGACCGCCGCGGGAAAGTAGGCCAAATATTTCAAGGGCAGCAGTTGGACCAGCTCGCCCCACACGCCGGGCAGCATGTCGATGGGAAACATGTGGCCCGAAAAAAAGAAGTTGAATAGCATATAGACGAACAATAGCGAGCTGACCTCCAGAAACCAAAAGCCGATCATGCCCAGCGTGGCTTCGAGAAAGAACCCGAGCAAGAACGAAAGCACCAGCGAGAGCGCGAAGGCGGCCAGCGTGGCGGCGTCGGGCCAGCCGGGAAAGAACCCGCGGCAGGCGAAGAAGACCAGGGCGAACGGCCCGCTGGCGACCGTGTAATAGACCAGCTTGTGGGCCACGCGGCCCGCCAGCAAAAAGCCGACCAGGTCGATCGGCTGGATCAGGAACTTTTTGATTTCGCCGTTGCGGATTTGCAGGGCGATGCCCGAGGCCAGCCCCGGCATGCTCGAAAAAGCCCGGCTGAGCATTGTCAACAGATAATACGCGATAAAATCGTGGTAGCTGTATCCCGCGATCGACAACTCTTGCGACGACTCCTGCTTGGCGTTGAAAATGGCCCGCCAGAGAAAAATCTGGGTGACGATGGGCAAGAACCGCATCAGCGTGCCCAACGCGAAGTCGCCGCGGTAGACGAGCCGCTCTTCGAGACTGATTCGGAGGATGGTCCACCAGGTGCGCATATATGGCCAATCGCGACAACCACTACGAGGCGGCCTTCGAAGCCTACTTGCGGTCGCGGCAGGTGCCCTACGTCGCCGTCGACGAAGGCCGCCGCAGCCTGCTGGCCGACGCCTCGATCAAAAGTCTCGACTTCATTGTTTCGTCGGTCAAGGGGCAGACCTGGCTGGTCGACGTCAAAGGCCGCCGATTCCCCTCGGGCATGCAAAAGCAGTATTGGAAAAACTGGTCGACCCGCGACGACCTGGTGAGCATGGCCCAGTGGGAACGGCTCTTCGGCGAGCGGTTTCAGGCGCTGTTTGTATTTGCCTACAGCGTGCTGGGCGATCGGTCGCCACTGGCCCGCGAGCAACTGTTTGAGTTCCGCGAAACGCTCTATGCTTTCGTCGGCATCCGCTTACAGCCTTACGCCTTTTACGCGCGGCAGATTTCGCCCCGTTGGGACACGGTAGCCATGCCCGTCGAGCGCTTTCGCGAGCTCGCCGAGCCGATGGATTTGCTCTTGTAGGTCAGGCTTTCCAGCCTGACGTGCTTGCATATCGCGAAGGGGTGACTCGAAGGGCGTAGGGTGGGACGAGCGACGCGAGTCCCACCATTTAGCCAGCGGGGCGCGGCAGGGCACTCAGCCGAATGGTGGGACTCGTTTCACTCGTCCCACCCTACAGCTCCAGCGGAAAATCGCTCAGGCACTCGACCCCGTTGGCCGTGACCAGATAGTCGTTTTCCAAGCGGATGCCAGCCCG
>DATFDL010000100.1:0-5373 GCA_035252155.1 Pirellulales bacterium
TAAACGACTCGAACCGGAACTGAAGGTTCTTACCCTCTCCCACTTTCACGTTTTTGAACAACGCCGCATCCGTTCCATTGAACCACGGGCTGCGGAACACGTTGCGGCCGAGAGTGCCAAACCGCGGCCCGACCCCGGGCGGATTCACGAAGAGCGTATTGGGCAACGGGTTCTTATTGGCGTCTTTCTGGACTCCGTTCGCCGAGTCGCACGCCACTACCGCCGCCTGGCTCGAAGCCTGGCCCGCAAAGCCGCAGCCGATCTTATTGTTGTTTATGAAGATGCCGTCGGCCGGGCTCTGGTTCGTCGCGTACGCGGCGCTAATGCTGCTTCCGACGAAATCCGGGTGATCGTTGTAAACCCCGTCGTAGTTGTAGTCGCCGCCCAGGTTCTCTGGTATCCCGTTGGGATCCAATGCAACGTTCTTCGAGTAGCGGTGCCGGCTGCTGTAAACCTCGATCGGGTGACCCGAATAGCCCTGGTAGAAGCCCGTCAATTGCCATCCGCCGAGGACATGGCCGAGGAAGCCGTTCTGCCCCGAGAAGAACGGCAACTCATAGCTGAAATTCAGCTTGAATTCGTTGGTGTGGTCGAAGGCGCCGGCCGCCTTCTCCAAGTTCATATGGCTATTCGAAATGTAGTAGAACGGCTGGCTGAAGGAACCCTGCGTGGTGGAGCCGGCAAAAAGATCCGAGTTCGTGTCCATCAGCTTGGACCAGGTATAGCTGAACTGGAACTGCAAGCCGTTGGCCATGCGCTTCTGGATCTCGGTGACCAGGGAGTTATAACTGGAGTTCACGCCGTTGGCGCGGTAGTTGAACCCGGTGTAGATCGGGTTCGGCTGCGGAGCGCTGAGCGTAGGCGTGTAATTCAGGCCATCGTAGCGGTTGAAGTTCATCAGCACCGGCTCGTGCCGGCCCACGGAGCCCTGATAGTTCACGCGCAGCAAGAAGTTTTGGTAGAACTGGTGCTCGATGCCCAGGTACCAGTTGTCGCCCGAGGTGTCCTTCAGATTCGGCTCCATCGTGCGCACGGAAACGCGGAACGTCGGCTGGCCGTCGGGTTGGGGAACGAAGCTGGGCACCGCCGAGGCCGGATTAGTGTAGTAGATCGTGTTGCCGGCGGCGGTAACGTCCGTGTCCAGCAGCGCGTAGATGGGTGGGTTCCAGGCCCCGTTCGACCAGACGTTGTCGAAGATGCGGTCGTAATAGATTCCGTAGCCGCCGCGCAGCGAGGTGCGGCCGTCTCCGAAGAGGTCGTAAGCGAAGCCGAAACGCGGGCCGAGATCGCCGTTGCGCGACTTCCACATCGTCGGGACGACCGCGGTTCGGGCATTGGCAACGCACGCGATGCTCTGCGGCGAGGCCAAATCGCTAGTTAGGCAATTGAAATTCGTGAACTGGGCGATCTGGTTGTTGACCTCGGACGGCGGGTCGAAGCGATCCCAGCGCAAGCCGAGCTGCAAGCTCAACCGGTTCGTCACTCGCCAGTCGTCCTGCATGAACAGATCGGCGTCGTGATAGGTGTAGTGCCGGTAGGCGTTGGCTTTGCTGCCCGTCCGCGGATTGATCGCGAATTCCTCGAAATAGGGAAAATCCGAGGCGAAGTTGCTGTCATTGTAGGTTACGTTCGCGATGCCGCCGTTGCCGGTAGCTGACCCCGTGCTCGCCGGGGTGGGATCGCAGCCGTTTGGCGTGTTCGGCCCCGTGCAGGCTTGACCTGCTCCGGGCAAAAGGTACGGAGCCGTCGATACGCAACCCGGCGGCGTGGGGTTTCCGTTGCTGTCGGTCCCTGTGCATGGGTCGTAGGCGTAGTCCAGCCCGCCGGCATTGGCGAACTCGTAGAAGCCCGGGCCGCCCAGGTCCCAGAAACGATACAGATTGCCCGGGTTGATCGAACCGCCAAAGGTCATGTTGTGACGGCCGACGACGTAACTGAGGTTGTCCTGAAATTGCCAGCGCGAAGTAACGAACTCCTGCTGGACGCCGGTATGGAATGCGCCCATGCCCCAGCCGCTGCCGCCGTCAATGCTGCTGTCAATGAAGACCTCGGGGTCGCTCGGATTGGCGTCTTCTTCATGAAACAAACTGCCGTTCTTCACGTGTCCGATTGTCAATTGATTCAGCACGTTGGGAGTGAAGATGTGCTTGTAGATCAGCGACAGGTCGTGGTTGCTGTTGTTCGTGATCCCAGGCACCGGCGTCTTGGTGACGTAGCCGCCGCCGTATGGATCCTTGAAGGTTTCGAAGTTCCAAGTGCCGACGAAGCTCAGGCTGTCGCCGCTATGGAAGGTCTCGTCAATCCGGATGTAGGGATTCTTTTGCGGGTCCGTCGTCGAGTCCACGAGGGCGGTGCAGCCCAGGTTCAGGTCGCCGACGTCGCCCGCGCCGCAGTTGGCTTGGCTGTCGGAGACGAACGGCGTGTACTTCTTGAGGTAATACGCGGCGATGGGGCTGGCGCTAGCCTGGAGCGCCGCGAACTCGGCGGAGTTCGGGCCTAGCGCGGTTACGTTGGACTTGCGGTTCAGCGTCACCTGATCCCAGACGCCGTAAAAAAACAGCTTGTCGCGAAGAATCGGACCGCCCAACGCCCCGCCGAACTGATTGCGCACGTAACCCGGCTTCGGTTCGCTCCGTTTGTTGGCAAAGAAGTCGGAGGAGTTCAGCGAGCGGTTGCGATTGAACTCGTACAGCACGCCGTGGAACTGATTGGTGCCGCTCTTGCCCACGGCGCTGATCACCGCGCCGGTGCCGCGCCCGTTCTGCGCGCTCATGACGTTGGTGAGCATCGTGAACTCACCCACTGATTCGAGCGGCGGCGTGGCCGCGTTCATGCCGGCGCTGAAATCGTCGTTGTTGTCGGTGCCGTTGAAGGTGTAGGTCGTGCCCGCCTCGCGCTGCCCGCCCGCCGCCGGCCGGTAATCCATGCCCTGCGTCACCTGCGGCGCCAGGAAGGCGAGGTCATACACGTTGCGGCCATTGAGCGGCGTGTTGGTGATCGTGGCGGCGTTGACCGTCTGGGTCATGTTCGAGTTCGCCGTCTGGACCAACGGCGCCGCCGACGTCACTTCCACCGTTTGCTGCGCCGAAGCCGGCTTGAGGGTGATGTTCAGCGGCACGGTTTGGCTGGGGTCCACGTGAATGGCGGTGAATTTCTGCGTCGCGAAGCTCGGCGCCGTCGCCGTCACCGTGTAATCGCCCGAGGGCACCAGGGTGAAGCGATAAAGGCCGGCCGAGTCGGATTTCGCCGTCTGCGCGATGCCGGTGCCGTTGTTGGTGATCGTGACCACCGCATTGGGAATGACCGCGCCGGTCGTGTCATAGATCACGCCGGTGATCTGCCCCTCGGCGGTTTGCGCCCGCGCCACGCCGGCGCTGAGGCCAACGATGACCAGCAGCGAACAGAGTCCAAAGCCAAGCCGCATGAGGTTCCGCACGCTCATTCCTCCGGAATCTTGATTGATTTGGTTTTTTGTCACACGCCAACTCGACCTACTGCACGCAGGTACAGCTCTCTACACTAAGGGTCATAATTTTGTCGAAAATTTCGCAAATGTCAACAACAATTTCGGCTTCTGAGTCACTTCCATTTCTATGAAAATCCGGATTTTTCTCACCCAGACCATCCAGGTTTTGGAATCTGCCGGCCGCCCTTGCCTCCGCCAGGGCGGCGGGCGTAGCGTGGGCAGGTGTAATCGAGGAAATCCGTTCCCGGGAGGATGCGATGCGACCTGTTGCCTTGATGCTCCTGTTTTCCGCCTTGGCTTGGAGCGCCCAAAGCGCCCCGCCGACGGCGCCGGCGATCCCGCTGCATACCCGCTTCGATGGTCATTTGAAAACGCCGCTGAACTCGAAGACGGCCAAATTGGGCGATCCCGTCACTGTCGAAGTCACCTATCCGGGCAAGGCGGGCAAGGAGATTGTGATCCCCAAGCATTCGTTGCTGCAGGGCACCATCGTCTCCGTGCTGCCTTACCAAAAGAAGAATCGGCGCGGCGGCCTGGCGGTGAAGTTCACCGAATTGGATACGCCTTCCGGCGCGAAAATTCCGCTTCAGGCGGTGATCTTTCAGGCCTACATCGACAAGTTCAGCTCGCTCGGCGACGCCGCCGACACCTCGGTCAACCACGATATGCCGAACGGCGACATTCCCGGCGATTACAAGCTGAACATGACTTCCGCCGAAGCCGTCGCCGGCGTGCACGGCCTCGCGCTCTATATCTTGGACGGCAACGCCACCGCCTTCATGGAGCAGTACGGCGACGTGAAGATTTCCGCCGATCAGCCTCTGCGCCTGCGCCTGGTCACCATCGCCCCCGACGCCAACTGAGCCGGAGAAATGTGGGGCAGCCTGAACTGTCCCTATTTTCCAAGCGCGAAACGGGGCGAATGGGGGAGCCCTCGCCCCCAGCCGAAATGGGATGGCGGCTCCGGGATTGAGCGCCACGCGCCCGCGATCGGACGCCCGCGCCAGTCTCCGGCGCCTGCCCGCCGCCTACCGCCTGCGATAGACGACCACGCTGTCCCCGAAGCTATGGTCGGTGGTGTAAGGCAATCCGCGGCGGCCGAGAAATTCGAGATCCGGCGGACGCACGGCAGGCAGCACGTCATTGGCCATGAAGATGCCGCCCGGCGCCAGCATGGCCGTGATGTTGGCGAGGGCCAGCGCCTGCTCGAGCGGATCGTAATAGACGAGGATGTTGGTGGCGACGATCAGATCGAAGCCGGCGCCGGGCATGGTCTGCGCCACGATATCGAGATTGACGGGGCGCACGCGGCCCTCCCAGGCGGGAGCGAAGGCCACGGCGCGCATCTCGAGGTGACGCACCTGCGGCGGCGGCGCGAGCGGCGGCGCGGGATGGCCGATGTGATCGCCGGCGCTGCGCCAATAGGCCAGCGCCGCCGGCGTCCAAGGCACATCGTCGGCCAGCGGCAGTTGGATCACGTAGGGCCGGCCCGCCGCCGCGCGCGCCGCCAGGCCGCCGACGTGGGCATTGATTTGGGGATTGATGTCGAGCGTCGCGAGGGCCAGATCCGGGGCTCGGCCCAAGCCCAGGGCGGCGACGCCATCGAGCAGGACGAAGGGCTGCAGCGTCTGCTCGGGATAAAAATCGTAGCCTTCGCGCTTGTCGGCGAAGTCCAGGCCCGGGCCGATCACCGCGATACGGCGAATTTGCCCCGCGTGCAACACGCCCTTCGCCAAGAGCACGCGCAAGGTATCGGTCAGCGCGTAATTGGGCATGAGCGAGGTGTCGACGGAGAGGCCGCGATGCTCGAACAGAAAGCTGCGGGCGAGCACGATGTCCTGGCGGTTGCCGGAAGCCTGCGCCGCCGCCAGCCGCTGCTGATACGCGGTCTGCTCGGCGACGAAGCG
>DATFDL010000101.1:0-10203 GCA_035252155.1 Pirellulales bacterium
AGAGCCGCTCGCGCTCGAGCGGGTCGGACCGCAGCGTCGTAACGCGGTTGAAACGGATGCCGGCGCATTCTTGCGCGGGGTTGGCGTCGGTCTGCCGCCAGCTCGCGCCGGCATCGGTCGAGCGAAACAGCCGCGGCGGGCGCGTGCCCGCCAGCAGCGTGTCGGGCTGGTGCGGCACCACCAGCAACGACCAGGTGATCAGATCGCTGAGCGGGCCGCCGAGCTGTGTCCAATCGTCGCCGCCGTTGCTGGTGCGGTAAACGCCTTCGTTGGTGCCCGCATAGAGCACTTGGGGGTTGCGTGGATCGACGGCCAGCGCCCGCACATCGCACTCGACGAACATTCCGTGCGACGCGCGCTCGAAACTTACGCCACCGTCAGTGCTGCGCCAGACGCCTTCTCCCACCGTGCCGACGAAGATTTTGGGATGCTGCATGGTAGCTCACTTCACGTTGCAAACTGGAATCCACTGCCCGTGACGGTTAGCATAACCTTTTCTGACGGCGATGCCATGAAGATCTATGTCGAAGGCAAAAAAATTGAGGGCAAAAAAATCGGAAGCAAAGCAGGAATTTGACGAGCCGCCATGGGGGCAGTTGATTCGCCAGATCCACGATGCACACGCTCACATGGTGCTGGCCGTGACGGGGGGCGGCAGCCAGGCCATCGCGGCGCTGCTTGAGGTGCCGGGCGCCTCGCGCACGGTGCTGGAGGCGATCGTGCCCTATTCGCCCGAATCGCTGGCGGCGTTTCTGGGGGCCCGGCCCGAACAGTCTTGCAGCCAGCGGACCGCCCGTGCGATGGCGATGGCCGCCTATCAGCGGGCGCTGCGTTATGTAATGGGCGAGGCGCCGGCGCCGCAGCCGCTAGCAGGCGTGGCTTGCACCGCCAGCCTGGTTAGTGACCGGCCGAAACACGGGCCGCACCGTGTTCATGTGGCGCTGCAGACGGCGACCACCACACTGGCCCAATCGGTCGAGCTGGTCAAGGGCCGCCGCAGTCGGGCGGAGGAAGAGGCGTTGGCGGCCAAGCTCGTATTGAATTTGGCGGCCGAGGCTGGCGGCATTGACGAGCGGGTCGAGGCTGGCTTCTCGCCCGTCGAGTCATTGCAAGTCGCACGGAGCGAAGCGCCCGGCGAGTGGCAAGGGCTGCTCGACGGCCGGCGCGAGGCGGTCGCGGTCCGGACGGGGGCCGCCAAAAAACCTGCCGTCCGGCGGCTGATCTTTCCCGGCGCCTTCAATCCGCGGCACGACGCGCATCGCCGCATGGCCCAGATGGCGGCCGAGCAGTTGGGTCTGCCGGTCGAGCATGAGATTTCGATTTTGAACGTTGACAAACCGCCGCTCGATTTCCTGGAACTAGAGCATCGAGCCGCGCAGTTCGCCGCCGACGAGACGCTGTGGTTGACACGCGCGGCGACCTTCGCCGAAAAGGCCGTCATGTTTGCCCCGGCCACGTTCATTGTCGGGGCAGACACCATCGCGCGGATCGCCCACCCCAGGTATTACGGCGGTGAACCGGCCTGCCAGGCTGCCATCGACCGAATGGCGGCTCTCGACTGCCGCTTTTTGGTATTCGGCCGGCAGGTGCAGGGGTGCTTTCACGTGCCGGGCACCCTGGGCCTGCACGAAAGTCTCTTGCGGCTGTGCGATGTGGTGCCGGCCGACAGATTTCGGCACGATGTCTCGTCGACAGCGCTGCGGAAGGCAAGTGACGGTGGTTCCGAGATAACGCAAACGGACTGATTTCCGTGCTACGACGGAAACGGAATAAATTCCGTTTTACGAACGGGGCGTCTGGCCCTTCGGTTCGGCGGACGCCGTGCGAGTCCGCTCGTTCTTGATCCGTCGCTTGATCTTTTTGCGTTTGTTGTGCGTCGAACGATGCGCGCCCATCCGTTTGGCTCCCGTAGGCGAAGTTGAAATCCGCCCGCAGTTTAGGACATCGCTTATCAGCCGACAACCACTGATCGGTTTTGACATTTAAGACCGGCGATTCCGACGTTCGTCGTCTGTAGGGAACGCCCTCTGTGGCGTTCCGTGAACTGCGATTCGACGTCAAGCCGCCCCCCGCGGAACGCCACGGAGGGCGTTCCCTACAGTGGCCGTTGCCGTGTTTGAATGTCAGAACCGATCAAAGGCCACCGGTGCGTGAATTCCTGACCGGCTTGCCGCGATCCGGTCAAGGGGATACGTTAAAGGATGGAACAACCCCACAGGAACCGACGCATGCCACCCGCCCCGCCGCAGCTCGACGAGCACGGTTTTCCCATTCCCTCGACTTTTGACGACCGACCTGCGCGGCGCGGCCCGTCGCGGGCCTTTCAGTTCGTCTGGCGCACGGCGTTGGTGCTGGCATGCATCGCGGTGGTGCTGGGATGGGCCTTCCAATCGCGCCTCGCCAATGGCGCCAAAAATTGGCTGGCCGAGCAGTTGGTCAGACGATCGCTGGAGAAGGTCTTGCTCAACGATCCCTCAGGCGCTCTAGGCGACTTAAATCGAGCCGCCAGCTTGTCGCCCGACAATCCGCAGGTGTTGCAGATCCGGGCGCAGCTCAAACTGACATTGCACGACGTCGAAGGCAGCCTCGAGGACTACAACGCGCTGGTGAAGCTCGATCGACGTTACGCACCGGCCTACTTGGGTCGCAGCTCGGCGCTGCAACGGTTGAATCGGCATCGTGAGGCGATCGACGACCTGACGCAGGCCATTAAGCTCAGCACGAGCCGCGATGCTACGCCACACAACAACCGGGCCTATGCACGGGCGATAGCCGGCGTCGATCTCGCAGAGGCCCTGGATGACGTTCAGGAAGCGATCAAGATCATCGACGAAGATCTTCGCGACAACCAGTTGGCGAACCGGCGATCGCTCACTCAGGCTCCCGAATTGAAGGGCCAGAAGGCGGCGTATCTCGACACCCGCGGGTATATCTATTTCTTGCAATCGCGATACGAGGAGGCGCTGGCCGATTTGGACCAGGCCATTCAATTTGCCGAAGAGTTTCACGGGCTGCGCGTGGGTCACATTCGGGCCGAGTACCAGCCCTATTTCAAAAAGCAATCCGACCAAGAGATGTCGGTGATGTACCATCATCGAGGCCAGGTATACGAGAAACTTGGCCGCAACGAGGAAGCGCGGGCCGATCTGGACCGGGCGACGCAATTGGGTTACAACCCGGCTGAAGGAGTCTTTTAGACGGGCTTCAGCAAGGACGCGGCGATGCACGGAGGCCAATTCGCCAGTTCAACCCACATGTGGGAAGCGGCCTCGGCGCGCGCGGTCGATTGGCAGGTGGCGCCGGATTGGCGCGACGTGCTGCTTGGCCCGGTGGGGCTGCGGCTCGAAGAGTGGATTACCTGCGGGCAGGCCCAGTTGATCAAGCACGGCCCGCGCCGCGCGGTTTACCGGGTCGACGCCGCCGACCACCGCTTTTTTGTCAAGCACTACCGCTGCCCAAGCTGGTGGCAGGCCGCCCGTCATCTTTTTCAAGCCAGCGCTGCGCAACGCGAGTACCGGCGTGCGCTGGAAACCAGCCGCCGCCAAATCCCCACCGTGACGCCGGTGGCCGTCGGCGAGAGGCGACACCACGGCCTCGTTTACGACAACTACCTGGTGACGGAAGCGATCGGCGATTGCTTCTCGTTTGACGACTATGTGCGCCGCGTGCTGCCGGGCTTCGATCGGGCCACTCAAGCCCGGCTGCGGCGAACGCTGACCGTGGGCTTGGCGAAACTCTGCGCCGCGGCCCACCGGGCCGGCGTCGACCATCGCGATTTTCATGCGGGCAATCTTTTGGTGCGAGTCAGCCACGCCGCAGCCGATGGTTTGGCAGTTCCCGAACTGTTTTTGATTGATCTGCCCAGCGTGCGATTGTCGCGCGGCATGAGTTGGCGGCGCGCGGCGGCCGGGCTAGTGATGTTGGGGGCGGCCTGGTCGGCCATCGCGTCGCGGAGCGATTGCTGGCGGTTTTGGCGGGCGTATTTGCGCGAGCGGCCCGAGTTGAGGCTGGCGGATATGCGCCGCACGGCATTGCAACTTATCGGCCGCATCGGCGAGCGCCGGCGGCGCGTGGCTCGCGGCCGCGACCGGCGATCGCTGGGTGAAAATCGCGATTTTTATCGGCTGCGCGAGGACGGCGCTGCGGCGAACGCCGTGCGCGATCTTCCGGCAGACCAGCTCAAGCGATTGCTGGCCGATCCCTGCGAGCCGCTGGTGAACGGGCTGCACCGGCCCTATAAGCTCGCCCATCGCAGCGTCGTGGTCGAAGGCCGGCTACCGCTCGACGGCGAGACGACGCGCGTCGCCTACAAACGCGTGCGGCCGAAGAACTGGTGGAAAGCGCTGCTGTTTTGCTTTCGCCGCAGCCCGGCCTTGGAAGCGTGGTATTTCGGGCACGCTTTGCTGTTGCGCGGCATTGCCACCGCCAGACCACTGGCCGTGATCGAACGGCGGTGGTTTGGGCTCCGCGGCGAAAGCTATCTGGCGACGCAATGGATCGACGGCGCCGTCAATCTTCATCTGTACGCCTGGCGCCTGGCAAAACGCCCGCCGAGTGAGCGCCAGCGGCGGACCCGGCAGACGGCGGTCGCCCTAGGACGGTTGGTGGGGCGCATGCACGGCTGGCGTGTCTCGCACCGCGACATGAAAGCCTGCAATGTGCTCGTCGTCGAGCGGCCCGACGGCGTCGATTGTTCGTTGATCGACGCCGACAGCGTACGCATCGGGCGGCGTCTGCCCGGCTGGCTGCAAGCGTTGAATTTGGCCCGCCTGGCGGTCAGTCTGGTCGCCCATCCGTGGGTGAGCAACGGCGACCGCCTGCGTTTCTGGCGGGCGTATCTCAGTGAGCTTTCGCGCGGCGACAGCCGCTGGCGGCGCGACGACTGGAAGCCGCTCTGGCGGCGCGTCGCGCGTGCGGCCAACACGCTCGAAGCCAAGCTCCGCCGGCAAGGTCGGGCAGTGGTTTGAGTCCGTCGCCCAAATCGGTTCTAACAACCAAAGCCGGGGAAGTCCCGTCGACGTCTGTAGGGAACGCCCTCCGTGGCGTTCCGTGAACTGACTACCGGCGCACCGCCGATTTGCGAAGCGGCGCCCCGGCGATTAGACTCAGCGCAGGAAGAATCCCCTCCCGCCTACTCCGACCCACCTGACATTCTGGAGACCCGCCATGCGACCCCGCCCGTTGTACCTGCTGCTCTTGCTCACCAGCGTTTCTTTGGCCGGAGTGCTCGTCGTCGAGGCGGCCGACGAGGACGGCTTCGTTCCGCTCTTCAACGGCAAGGACTTGACGGGCTGGCAAATCGTCAACAAAAAAGGCCCGGGTTATGTGGTCGAAGACGGCCTGTTGGTTTGCCCGAAAGAGGGCGGCGGCAACTTGTTCACCAACAAGGAATACGCGAACTTTGTGTTCCGCTTTGAATTTCGTTTGCAGCCGGGCGGAAACAACGGCGTCGGCCTGCGGGCGCCCTTGGCGGGCGATGCGGCCTACTCCGGCATGGAGTCGCAGATTCTCGACGACGACGCCCCCGAGTACGCCAACCTGGAGCCGGGGCAATATCACGGCTCGATTTACAAAGTGGTGGCGGCCAAACGCGGCGCGCCCAAAAAAGCCGGCGAGTGGAATACGGAAGAGATCGTCTGCGACGGCCGCCACGTGAAAGTGACGGTCAACGACAAGGTGACCGTCGACGCCAATCTGGACGACGTGAAAGACCCGGAAGTGCTGAAGGCACACCCCGGCATGCAGCGCACTACCGGGCACATCGGCTTTTTGGGTCACGGAACGCGGGTCGAGTTCCGCAATATTCGGGTAAAACCATTGCCATGATGAAGGTCGATCAGCACCCGAAGCTGCCATCGCTAAAAATCTTGTGAACCAATCGAAACTTCGGGCGTCTAACTGGGTATACGGTATCAGGCACGGCCAACAACGCGATCAGGTCGTGCCGCTTTTAACGACAGCCCCCAAGGTTGCTGACCCGGACCGCCGGCGCGGGGCTAGCGAGAGTTCACCATGATGTCCATACGGCCCAGCATCACCAACGAATGTAAAGGGACGCGTTTATTTGCCGGCCAACCGGCGAATTCGCTCCCCGCGCATCCGTTGCGCTTGTGACGCTCGGCCACTGTGTTGTTGGCCCGGCCTGCTGGCCGGCGCGGCAAAGCAAGGCTCTTAAAAGGCCCGGTGTCACAAGACACCGGGCCTTTTTATTTCGCACATGGTCAATCACGGGTCGGTAGCTGAGAGGCGACCAACGCTGCGCGTCGGTGCCCGTTCGACTCCACCCCGGACTACTTCGACAACCAAGGAGAACCACAATGCGGCAACCACAGCGGCTCAAACGCATACGCCAGACCAACAATTCGGGGTCGTGGCGTAACGGTAGCGCATCCGCCTTTTAAGCGGAAGGGTGAGGGTTCGACTCCCTCCGGCCCCACTGGCATTTCGGCACGTAGCTCTGTGGCAGAGCGGGACTCTTATAAGGCCCTGGTCGAAGGTTCGATTCCTTCCGTGCCGACTGGCTTGGGAGAACATGCGACAAAGCGAACATCAAAACTTGGGATCAAGGTGTTAGCGGCAGCATACCTGGCTCTTAACCAGGCTGGTGACGGTTCGAGCCCGTCTGGTCCCACTTGCGGAAAAACTGGCACTGGTCGTCTAGCGGCGAAGACACCGCACCCGGGGCACCGTGCGCAGCATGGTCGCGGCGACGTGGGTTCGACTCCCGCCCGGTGCTCTCGATCTTTGACAATTTGGTAATCGCTCAACGCACCCATGATGTTGCGGTGGGGCCCGTGCTGGTACGGGTAGGCGGCTGTTAACCGCCCCGACGCAGGTTCGATTCCTGCCACCGCAGCTTAGCAGTAGGCACACTCCGTGTGCCGCGACTTGGGGCATATTCGCGCAGTTCCGCAGCAGCAGATCAACGTCGATCGGGCGAAAGCCGCGGCACACGGAGTGTGCCTGCTACTTTGTGCCCTTGGCCGAGCGGCTGAGGCGCCAGCCTTCCAAGCTGGCCAGGCGAGTTCGACTCTCGCAGGGCACTCTCCGTTATTCGGGGATCGGCTAACGGTAGGCTGCCTGTCTTTGGAGCAGGTTATGGAGGTTCAAATCCTTCTCCCCGAACTTTCACGGCGATGGCCGTGTCCGATCAATATGCGATCCGGGGCAGTTGCTGCTGGTAGTGACGCCTGGCTCCGGGCACCGTGCGCAGCATGGTCGCAGGAGGTCGTTGGTTCGATTCCAACCCCCGGAACTTTTTGAAGTCTTTGACGAGTGGAGGTCATCCGGCCGGATAAGGAGTATTGGCTCGGTAGGCAAGTGGAACGCCACACGACCGCAACCGTTGGATTTTTTGAGGCATGGCTCGGGCGTTCAATGGTAGTTTGATCGACGCAGTTCGTCACCGAATGAGAGACGAGCGGATTGCAGTCAAGCCCCTCCTGAGATGCGCGGTGGATTCAGCATGAACGACGTCGCATTGACCATTGAACGCCCGAGCTTATGCCTTAAAAAATCCAAGGCCGTAGGCCAGGTCCTCGTGGAGCAGCCAGGAGTGCTCGCCTGCTTGTCACGCAGGAGGTCGCGGGTTCAAGTCCCGCCGGGGACGCTCAGTAGCTCCGACACTCCGTGGCGGAGACGCGGTCGCCTTTGGCGACCGCCTCCCCGTCACGGAGTGCCGCGGCTACTCGCGGCGCGGTACGCAAACTGGCAAAGCGGCCAAGCTCAAACCTTGGTGAATGTCGGTTCGATTCCGACCTGCGCCACTCAGCTACGGCAAACAAAACAACATGCGTCGGTTGGGCATTGGCAAGCTCAAGTGGTTGTAACCCACCCGCCTTCGGGCTTTGCAGGTTCGACTCCTGCCCGGCGCACTCGCATAGTAGTAGGCACACTCCGTGTGCCGTAACCTTGGGCCCTTTGACGTTGCGCTCCTTGAAGTTGGGGATCCATCGGCGCGCGGCAACGGCACGGCGGGGCGTGCCTGCTACTTTGGCCCGTTCGTCTATCGGTTCAGGACACGAGCCCCTCAAGCTCGGAAGGCGGGTTCGATTCCCGCACGGGTCATCGTGAATGCGCGGACGAAAGACAACTTCGACCACAAAGTTCCTCTCCCTCCGGGAGAGGTCAGGTGAGGGCCATGAAAACTGCCGAAGTTGTTTTTCGTCCGCGAATGACCAAGTGGTGCAATTGGAAGACACACGACGCTCAGAACGTCGGCCCCTCGTGGGCGTGGGAGTTCGAGTCTCCCCTTGGTCACTTTGACGCAGGTGGGCCAGTGCCCAGCGAAGCCTCATAAGCTCCGCGCGCCGGGTGCGACTCCCGGACCTGCAACTTGAACGGCAAAATCAAAAAGCAAAATGCAAATCCGACCAAGTAAAAATGGCGGAGGCTCAGGTCATGGCCGGGTACGCAAACTTGGCAAAGCGGCGAGGTCGAGAGCCTCGTGAGTTTGTGGGTTCGACTCCCACCTCGGCTACTTGTAAATGATCCCGTGGTCCAACGGCGACGACGCTTGGTTGACGTCCCGGAGACGATGGTTCGATTCCATCCGGGATCACATGGGCTGCTCGTTCAACGGGAGGATGCTTGGTTTGCACCCAGGAGATCGGGGTTCGATTCCCCGGCGGTCCACTTGATAAATGAAAACGGAAGGTAGGCGGATACGGCTTGCCGCGCCGCTTTGCTAAAGCGGTTCCCTGGAACATGGGATGAGGGTTCGACTCCCTTGCCTTCCGCTGGATGAGGAGCGGACGAAAACAACTTCGACCTACAGATACCTCTCCCTCCGGGAGAGGCAAGGTGAGGGCTAATAAAATTGCCGAAGTTGTTTCCGTCCCTCCGTAGCTGCCCCGATGTTGAAATGGACATCATGCCCTGCTTCTAACTGGGCGTTCCGGGTTCAAGTCCTGGTCGGGGTGCTTGTGAGGGTTCAGGGTTCGGGGTTCAGGGTTCAGGGAGAGGAACCTTCGGCTCGTATATGGTGTCTGTGGTGTAGCGGTTTCTGCACGCCCGGCTGTGAACCGGATGGTATGGGTTCGACTCCCGTCAGACACCCCTGGAAAGGGTTCAGGGTTCAGCGGGCCGTCGGTCCGTCGCCCCCTCGCCTTGTCGCGCCCTCGCCCCCTCGCCTTTCCGATCCCTGAATCCTGAGTCCCGAATCCTAACCTGACCCCTAAGCCCTGAATCCTATGTCCCTCAAAGCTCTCCACCGCCCGGCCCTGGTCCTTAACCGCAACTGGCAACCGGTGAACGTCGCCACCGTCGCTCGCGCGCTGGTCATGCTCTTCAATGAGGCGGCCCGCGTTGTCGATCCGCACGACTATCAGCTCTACACCTGGGCTGACTGGTTGCGGCTGGCTCCGCGCGACGGCGAGCCGTTCGTCCAGGCGGTGAGCATGCGGTTGCGCGTGCCGGAGGTGATTGTGCTGGCAGGCTATGATCGGCTGCCCGAGGCGGCCGTGGCCTTCAGCCGGCGGAACATCTTCAAGCGCGATCACTACACCTGCCAGTATTGCGGCGTGCAGCCTGGCGTCGAGGAGCTGTCGATCGACCACGTAGTTCCGCGGTCGCAAGGCGGCGCCTCGACCTGGGACAACTGTGTGCTGGCCTGCGTGGAGTGCAACAAGCGCAAGGCCGACCGCACGCCGAGCGAGGCAGGCATGAAGCTGCGCAAGCAGCCTTGCCGGCCGCAGTGGAAGCCGCTCTACGCCGCGCACCACGTGCGCGTCGAGAGCTGGTCGAAGTTTGTGAGCGAGGCTTATTGGAGTGTTGAACTCCGCTAAGCCGCAGCCAGCACAAGCCTACTGGCTTTGCACGACAAGCTGGCCAAAAACCGAAGGCTCGTTGAGGTGGTACCCCTCAACGAGCTTGAGGTTGTATTCGCCGGGCGGAGCTTGGAGGCGGTGGTTTGACTTGATGCGATAAGTGAACGGACCCGACCGTTCCGCGCAACCATAACACGTATAGAGGCAAGCGATGCCAGACAGGAACAACAGCGACTTCAAGGTGAACTGCTGGCGTCGGAGCATGCGGTTAATGTACCGCGCCGCTACCACGGTAACCAATGTGGGTCATTCCACGTGTGTCAGCCCGGATCGGCGTTTCGGCGAGGCTAAGCGAACAATAAGGAGGACGAAACGGCAAGACCGACATCTGATTTTGCTTGGTGTGTTAGAACCGCCACGAGCCGGGCTTGTCCCG
>DATFDL010000102.1:0-4059 GCA_035252155.1 Pirellulales bacterium
AATATCATCGTCGGCGACTATCGCCATGCCGGGCACGCGCTGGCCGATGGCTCAGTCGATCTGATTTTCACCGATCCGCCGTTCGCCAAACAGCACGTCCCGCAATACGCCGACCTCGGCCGGTTTGCGGCCCGGGTGCTCAAGCCCGGCGGCAGCCTGATCACTTACCTGGGCGATTACGCCCTGCCGCAAGTTCTCTCGCTCATGCTGCAATCGCCCGAGCTGCGTTTCTGGTGGCCTCTAGCGGTGCTGCACGCCGGGAGGACCTGCGTGCTCGACAAGTTAGGCGTCGCGGTCCGCCACAAGACGCTCCTTTGGTTCGTCAAAGGCGGCCAGCGTGCCCGCAAGCATCAGGTCGACACGCTAGTGTTTTCCCACCGCGATAAACGGCACCACAAGCGGCAGCAGGGCCTGACCGAGGCGGCCTATTACATTGCCAAGCTCACGCCGCCCGGCGGCCTGGTGGTCGATCCTTACGCCGGCAGCGGCACCACCTGCCTCGCCGCGTTGCAAACCGGCCGGCGCTATCTCGCCTTCGAGCGCCACGCCGCCACCGCCCGACGCGCACGCGCCCGCCTGGCGGCGGCCATGGCGGAGGATTTTGAACAGAAGGCAACGAAGACAACGAAGGGGAAGAAAGGAACTGATGAAAACAGCGCACGTCCCTCTCCATCCGGGAGAGGACAGGTGAGGGCCGACAAAATCGCTAAGTTAATGCTTACTCTCTGAAGGCCGGGGTTGAGCGGACGTCGTTCCGGTGCGGTGACCCAAACGCGCAAAGCGTTCTCCAGCACCGAAGGTGCGTAATTCGATAGCCCAGGGCGCAGCCTGGCGCAGCCCTGGGTTTGCAACGCAATGAATCTCCGTAAGCCCCAACGGGGCGTCATTCCCCGCGCCACGCGATGCGCAATTCAGGGAATCGCGCCGGCGGGACTGGTGAGACGCATCGTTCGAGCTAAAATACCAAAGTCAGGAGATTCGATACGTATGAACGTCCGCATTAACTTTTCCGCCGAAATGGAGACGGCTCTTCTTCGCCGGGCGGCAATCGCCGGCACGGACGTTGAAACGGTCATTAAAGAACTCGTCGCCGAGCGCCTTGAGGAGGAGTCCACGCCGCCTACGAAGCCGGTGTCGCACGATGACTTCATGGATAAACTGCGCGCGATCATCGCACTTCATCCGAGGTCGAACGGCTCAATGGACGATAGCCGCGAATCGATCTACGCTGGACGGGGCGAATGAGCAGGCTAAACGCGAAGGGCCAGCGATTCATTCATCAAAGTAGCGGCGACCGGGCCACGCGGCGCGGGTTGTGGAACTACGACTTTGAGGTCGAACTCGGACGGGTCACCGAAGCCGGCGATTACGACATCGAACTGCGGCCATTGACGAAAGCGGCTCATGCCCGCAAGAAGCATGTCGATCGCGACCGTATCCGGGGCAAGATGACCGTGGGGAAGCCGGCCCGACCATCCGCGACGCAGCACCGCATGTGACCGCTCGCTACTCCGCATCGCGGCTGGCATACGTTCGCTCCAGCATGTCGACGATGTGCTAGGCAGGCGGAAGCATCAGGACGCCGTTGCCCGCGGCCGGCCAGATTCCGGCGAGTTAATCACCCTCGGGCTCGGCAGGTTGCGACCGCGCTTGTCGCATTTGCGAAGCAAGGTGCAACACGCCTCGATATTTCATGCTGGGATCAACATATCTCTCGAGGACATAGAACAAGAAGTAATAGAAGCGGCAGGAGGACCAGACAAGTGTGCCCACGAGGACCGCTATCACAACATGGGGTGACCGCTGGACGATCAAGAAACCCGATATCGCGGCAATGGCGAAGAACAACCAGCCTTTGACGATGATGACACGCTTTGAAGTCAAGTCTCCCATCGGATCACCTTTCAATGTGCCGGGAAGCTAGCACGGGCTGAGGCACTCGACAAACTAATCGCGTCAATACGAGCAGCAACCCCGTGAAGAACAGTGCAAGGGCGAGACCGGCTACCAGGTTTCCGCCCAAAACGGCTCCAGCCGGTACGGCAAATTTCGCGGGAAGCAAAACCGCAAACCTGATAAGTTGCTGGCGCTCGTGCTCGGTGTAGCGCCGCACGCGAGGGATGAACCATGGCGTCACAGCGCCAAACCAGGCGCCGAGGATGAAGAACAACGCTGGAAGGAGATTGCCGAGCTGGTTGTTTTGCGGCTGCTGAAACAGGGCGTCTTGCAAGGCGGTGCCCATGGTCTCGCCGAGCGAGGCGCCGCAGCCAAAGCCGACGATCGTGAGAGCAAAAACCAGACAACCCAGCGCACCTTCCAGCCGGAGAACCTGCCGACAGTGATTTACGCGAATTGCATCGAGCCATTGCGAATACAACGGTTGCGTCAGTCCGCAGGCGATTGTTCGTCCGCTTGGGAACACAAGCAGGATCGCTTTTTGACGGATCTTTTGGCGGAATAAATGCGGATCGTCAGTCGCCTTGCCATAAAACCAGCAGCACGCTCGCAGCAGCGATGCCTCGGCTTCGCTGGCAGTGGCGAACGTGACGACGCCGTCTGCCAAGCAAATCGTTCGCTCTTGCACGTGGCGCGTCTGCTCCCTGTAACTATACGCGCCGGCAAACAACAGCGGCAAGCTAAGGCACACGTAGATGACCAGCCCAACCACCACTTCGACGTTCAAGAAGCTGCTGACACCCGCGATGACGACGCCTCCTGCGGCGAAGATTGCCACAATCGCACGCGCGGAAAGAAACCGCGAAGTGCGTTTGACATCGACGTGCGACGGACGGTACACCTCACGAATGTCCATTGCGTTCGTCGCTTTCACAGCCGGCGCAACTGCCGAGATGCAATTGCTCACTCGGGCCATTCGCACACCCTGTCGTAGCATCGACCGTGCAAACATCGACGCCCGCAGAGGACGATTCGGCGGCGCTTACTTTCGAGTTCCCTCGCCGGTTCGATCGTCGCCATACTTGTGGAGCCAACTGGCAGACTCGACGCGGAAAGGGAACCAGCGGCCCGGTGCGATCTCGCGATAATCGCTGAACACGTGCAGCTGGGCAGGGATCGCGTGGTCAAACGAGTATTCGGTCGTGATTACCCGCACGGGGATTTGAACCCCGGTTACTGGGCTGAGAACCCAGCGTCCTAGGCCACTAGACGATGCGGGCGACAGATCGTAAGGAGCGGACGAAAAATAACTTCGGCGATTCTGCCGGCCCTCACCTAACCTCTCCCGGTGGGAGAGGGATCTGCAGGACGAAGGTATTTTTCGTCCGTTCCTAATTTGCCCGACGCTCGGCGGACTGTCAACCGCCACTGCAAGGCGGTAGTGTCCTAATAGTGTGTTGCTCGTGTTCAAAGCGACACTAACCCGAAGCGTCAGCGAGGCAGAATCCGGCCTTTTCCTCGCTTACGCTTCGGGTTGGTGTGAGTCAGCAACACACTATTAGGACACTACCTGCGTGGCCGACTTCTAGTCGATCTGAAACTCCTCGTCGAGCCAGTGGCGGATGGCTTCGTCTTCTTGCCGGCCGCTGCGCTCTTGGAGGGCCCGCCCGTCGGCCTGCAGCGTCGCACGCAGTAGCCGCAGCATGTGCCAGTCGAGTCGTTCGTGCATCGGCCACAGCTCGGCCAATAATTGGGCCGACCGTTGGTACTGCCCGCGATGCGCCCAGACGATGCTCTGCCCGGCCAGGCCGAAAGCCCGCGCGTCGAGATCATCGGAACCGGCGAAGGCGTCGAATAGCCGTTGCGCTTCTTCCCAGCGGCCTTGATATAGATACCGCCGGGCAAGCTCTTCGTTGGCCAGGCGAATTTCGTATTCCGCCTGGGGAAAAAACCGCGCGACGCTGCGCAGACTCTCTTCGCTGTCCATCGCCTTGGCAAAATAAAGCTGCTCCTGCGCGGAAGCTTGCTTGGTCACGCCGGTCACCGCGGCGTCGGCCAATAAAAACGGCGGTAGCGTGGCCCAAGCGAGCCAGCCGCCCAATAGCATCGCCGCCGCGGCCGCCGCCAGCCAAGCCGCTCGCCGCCGACGCCGATGGCGGGCCG
>DATFDL010000103.1:0-7081 GCA_035252155.1 Pirellulales bacterium
TCGGACGCGGCAGAAGTCTGTGCTACAGGTTGGCCCGGCAGCGCGCTGCCCGACTGGGCGGCCGGCTGCTGCGTTGCCGCAGGCTGCGCGGGCGTCGCGGCCGGCTCCTGGCCCGCAGGCAGCGTTGCCGCGGCGCTACGGCCCGTGTTGGGATCGCTGTCTTGGCCGCCGCTAAAGCTCGGCAACACGACCAAGAGCGACAATCCGATTAGCCCGATGCCCGCCCACGAAACGCGGTACGAAGTGCTTTCGCGCAGAATCATGATCAATCTCCTTTCCAAGGTGTGTCGGGCGACGTTGCCCATGGCGACGGCGGGCATGGCCGCCGGCGCCAACGAAACGAATTCGGTCACTTCAATCAAGGCCCGGGCATACGTGCGCCGCCCCGAGGGGAGCAGGCCGACCACCCAGGCGTCACAGGCCAGTTCGGCGTTTTCACGCAGTTGATGGCGCACATACCAATAGAGCGGGTTGAACCACCAGAGCAGCTCGCCCGCCAGCACGAGCCAGGCGACCCAATGATCGCGCCGCCGCAGGTGCGCCAGCTCGTGCAGCAACACCACTTGGCGGGCTTCGGCCGAAAGCTGATCGCCCAGGGCCGCGGGCCAAATCAAGCACGGCCGGCCGACGGCGCAGACCAGCGGCGAGCAGGCTGCCGGAGTGACGACTACGCGCGGCGGACGAACGCCCAAGCGGGCGGCGACCTGGCCCACCAGACGCTCGAGCCAGGCGGGGGCCGGCGACGATTGTTTTTTGATCAGCCGTGCCAGTCGGGCCACTCGGATCGACTCGATGATCGCCAACGGAATCGCGCCCAGCAGCCAACCGGCCAGCAACAGATAGCCGGCGCGTGGCAGCCATCGCGCGGCGACATGGTTCGCGACCTCATGATCGCTTAAGTAGCGAGCGTCGTCGTGGCTTGCATCACCGGCGAGGCGGCCAAATTCGCTCTCATCACTTCGAGTTCGCACTGCGTCGATCAACTCCGCCTCGACCGGCTCCGCGGAGGCGAAAAAAGTTTGCTCGGCAACGAAATCGGGGGCGCCGTCGAGCATCTCGGCATCGAGCGGGTCATCGTTGGGAACGATGCCAGCGGCCGGCCCAGAAAACTCCGCAGCTTCGGCGCCGTCGATTTGCGCCGGCTCGGCCCACTGGGCCAGCCCGCCTTCGATCACACGAGGCAGCCGATACCAGGCCAGCGGTGGCGTGAGCAGCTTCACAAGCACCAGCAGCCACAGGGCATGTTTGACCGCCGGCGAGAACCGACCGAGCCGGCAAAGCGCCGCCACGACGGCGGTGAGCACCGTCGCAACGCAGGCGGTTTGTACAGTCCACCACAACATGGTTTATCCGATTGCTAATCCCTCGGCGGGGGTTTGCGACGGGCTTTTTTGGCCGTCGCCACAGGTTTTGGTTCCATGTCATCGAGCAGCTTGCGCAGGTCGTCGATCTCTTCGGGCGAAAAGCGATGATTCTGAACCAGCGCCTGGACGAGCGGCGTGGCGGCGCCTTCGCAGAGGTCTTCGGCCAGCCGGCTCAGCCGCTGCCGCAACAGCTTGTCGCGAGACACCACCGGCCGGAAGACATGCGCTAGCTGGCTCTTGTCGCTTTCGACATATCCTTTGGCCTCGAGCCGCGTGAGCAGCGTCAGTACAGTGGTATACGCCCAGCGCCGCTTTCGTCGCCGCAGCGCGTCGTTAATTTCGCGGACCGTGCCCGAGCCGAGCTCCCAGAGAGCCTTCAGCACGTCGAGTTCCGTTTCGCTGACGGGGCTTGGTCGGTGGCTCATGAACAGGATTCGGGATGCAGGGACCCGGCAAGGGAATGATCGGGTCGTCCTTTTCCGCGCCTCTCTGGTAGTGCGCCCCTTTGCTGTCTGCCCAAGCTACTACAAGGTGTCGGAGGGCATCCTACTACACTCTGTGGGAGGTGTCAAGAGGAGACTCTCATTCGCCATAATCTCGGTGGTAGATGGCCAAAAACTGCTCGTGTTCCTGCTGCTTCCGCGCGCGAACTTCGGCCTGCAATTCGGGCACTTTACGGGCCTCGACCCAGTCGGCCAGGACATCGATCACGTACTCCAACACCTGCGCCTGGCGATAGATGCGCATGCGCACGGAAAACGCCTCGTCTTTTGGATGACGCAGCCAGGAGTCTGGCCAGGGCCGAGCGGCATCACCGTGCGACGCGTTGCCGCACGACAGCGGGAATAGCACGGTGGAAACATCCAAGGCCGGATCGCCAAGACCCAGGCTGTCCCAGTCGAGGATGTACCACTGGCCGTTCGGGCGAACTAGGAAGTTGTTCCACCACAAGTCCCAATGGATAGCACTTTGTGCGAGCCCGCCGAATGCTCCCGAATCACGCGCCGCCTGGTCGAGGCGCTCGAGCCGATCGGCCATCCAAGCCAGCCGAGAGGACGGCACGAACGGCGGACGTTCAGCTCGAATGATCTCCAAGTCTTCCCGCAACATCTGGGTGCGCGCCAGGAGGCAATCGAGGTGGCTGTTCACAGTGGCGTGCGGAGTTAGGCGGAATGCGAGCCCGGTGTCGGCATGGAGACGTTCGACACAGTCCAACACTTCGGCGACCACATTTGGCATCCGAAATCCATCGAGGAAGACGCCGTCGATGAACGCAAAGACGGGCCCTTCATAAGCGGTGCCATCGATAGTCAACCAACCGACCATTGGTGGCGCGTGATACTCCTGCTCGAGTAGGTCGTGAATGCTTTGCCAGCGGCGCAACTCGGACTTCTGCCGCGGATCGTCCGTCAGCTTCACGTGTAATCGCCGCTGGCCATCCTGCACCGAGAACGAGGGCGTGCCAAAGCCGCCCCAGTTGAGCACGTACTCGGCAACGAGGGCGTCCGGCTGAATCCCAAATTCCCCGGCCGCGGCGCGCAGAGCCCGCTCAACCAGCGGCGTAAGCTCTCGGATTGGCAAACGGTCGCGCGACATTGTGTCGTCTCGGATCTGTTCGGTCGTCTCATCATCGAGGAGTGATGGCGCTGATGCTCAGACCAAGTCTTTCTTGTAGAGAACCAGCCGCATGGTTTCTTCATAGCCGAGGCGGACGTGTGCTTGCTGGCTGGTGATGTTGAGCAGTTCTGCGTCGGAGGCCATTTGGCGGCAGCCCTTCGACCGCGCCCAGCATTCGGCGGCGTGCACGAGCGCTCGTCCTATCCCCTGCCGCCGGGAATCGGCATCAACATACCAGCTTTCCAGGTATCCGACGGGCATGGCCTCGCAATTCACCGCCCAAGGGCGAACCGATGCTTCGACGAAACCACACAGGCCACCGGATGTCCGCTGCGCCACGAAGATGGCGTCAGAATCGCTTGCCAGGCAAGCATCCATCTCTCGCTCATTTTGCTCGCTTGGACAATCAGGGAAGAGCATGGTTCGCATTCTGAGCCATTCGCCCCGGTCGCCGCTGTTTCCTTCACGAACAGAGACATTGGCACCACCTGGCTCCGCCATAGCCAACTCCGGTGAATCTTCCCCGATATATGCCTTGGCCTCGTCGTGCATTCCTTGCAGCTCTCGCTTCGTTTCGTGGTCTGGCATGGACTCCACAATTACCGGCGGCGGGTCATCTTGAAGCTTGATTTTGCTGAGCGCCGGCGGTCGGCGCGGGCGCGTCACCGGGCAGTGAGCCGGTCGAGCGACGAGAATGTCTCACCCTGGCCAAAAGCCTTACCGCGCCTACGATGACGGCGGTCTGGATCACGATGCCAGCCACAAGGCAAAAAAGGCTGCCAGGAAGCGCGGCGTCAAATTGTCGGCCTGTCTCAGTAAAAATCGAATCAGCATGACACAGCCATGCCCAGGGATACAACGACAGCCAAAAGAACGGTGAAAGGAAGATCCGATGCGCGAACGCGAACAGGGCCATGCCGACGAGCCAGTGTTTGATGGAGAACTTCATGGCTTCGCAACCAGGTGATTCACGGTGCAAGATTTCTGGACTGTGGACTCAAGGGATGGCTGCTGTCTTTGGTTATCTGAGATCGCTTTGGACGCTGCGGACGACGAGGCGTCCCGACAAGATTTCAACCATAAGACACCCTGTCT
The DNA here is from genome assembly GCA_035252155.1 of Pirellulales bacterium. Lineage (GTDB taxonomy): Bacteria > Planctomycetota > Planctomycetia > Pirellulales > JAICIG01 > JAICLL01. Next base: position 4,077 of record DATFDL010000103.1, read on the forward strand.
TGTGCGTCAACGGTTCGTGGCAGACGGTACTGCCCAACGGTTCGTCACCCCGCTGGCCACTTGCCTCGCCCTCGCCGAGGGCGAAAAGGCAGAAACAGCCGGAAATGTCGAGAAAAACGAGCAAGCCGAAAAATCAAAGGCGCGGCTGACGTTCATGATTCGTCGAGCACGTCGCAGGCCGCCTGGGCGCCGTGCTCGTGCCGCATCTGCTCGGCCACGAACGACGCTTGCTGAGCATAAGACAGAAGCCCCCAACCGTGGAAAGTTTCACTTGTTGACCGACACGCTCGCCCGACGTCGGCACGATTCATAAAGCGGCTGATAACCGAAATGCTCCTCGAGATTCGGAACCAGATCTTGCAAGGCATCCACAAGGAAAGCGCATTCGTCGTCGGTAAGTGCGTCTGCGGTCAGTTCGTCTGCGCCGTGACACCTACTGAGGAGCGATAAGCAACGACACCAGCGGCGCACTTCGTCTAGTTCCGATTCGTCGAGTTCTTCGGGGCCGCAATGGTACATCTGATGCGACTGAAACCAAACGCGCCAGTCTCGTTCCTGCCAGGAGGCGGCTTCGCTTGTGGCGCTGGGAGCCATTGAACCGCTAGGGGCTGGCGGAACAACGACGAATGCCAGAATCGCAAGCGTAACGGCATATACGAGTTGGCCGCCCAGCCGTGGGGTGTTGCTCAAGCGGCCGAGCGCCGTGGCCCAATACCGCCAGGCTCTCTCAAGGTCCGCTTTGGGGTAGCAGGCATGTGGTGACGGCATCGCAGAACCTCCGAAAGTAGGTAGTTGATACAGACATAATGTCTGAGATAAGACAGTTCGTCTGTAATGTCAAGACTCCATGCCAAAAACTGACCCAGGGCATCTAGGACCGTGACCCGCTTCGCTATCCGTACTGCCTAGTGGGCAATCCCGAGTGATGACGTGTTCACCGCGTTCGGCGTGCATTCGCCGCGGTAAGGAGCTCATGGGCCATGTGGTCGAAAACGCTCTTCCAGTCGCCGAGTTTTGGTTGGCGGAAGAGCCGCAGCGTCGGGTACCAGGGACTATCGTCGCGATGTTGCAGCCAGCGCCAATCCGGCGCCGCGGCAATGGCCGCCCAGGTGCGCACGCCCAAAGCGCCGGCAAGATGGCAAATCGCCGAGTCGCAGGTGATCACGAGACCGAGATTCTTCATCATCGCCGCGCTGTCCATGAACGGGCCTGTGATTTCATCGAGTGGATCGAATTCGATCACCGGAAAATGCCGCCGCGCTGCGAGCAGTTGCTCCGTACCGGGGCCTTTTTGCAGGCTGATCAGCCGCACGTTCGGCACGCGGGCCAACGGCTCGAACTCGCCCAAGGGGAACGATCGTTCCGGGTCGCCGTGATACTGGGGGTTTCCCTGCCAGGCGATGCCGATCTTGAGGCCTGGCACCCCCGACAAGATGGCGCGCCATTTCTCCACCAATGACCGCTTCGGATGCAAATAAGGAATGTCGGCCGGAACGCTGGCCAAAGTCTTGCCGAACAGTCCGGGCAGGCTGAGCAGCGGCAGATGGACGTCGAACGTCGGCGACGTTTCCGCCTGCGACACTACCTGATCGACCATCGGACAACTGGCAGCGAGCAACGGAGCCAATTGCGGTTGGCAAGCGAGCACCACTCGGCCGCCTCCCCGTCGAACGAGTGACGCAAAACGGATAAATTGCAGCGTATCGCCGAGGCCCTGCTCGGCTTTGAGTAGCAAAGTGCGGCCCGCGAGCTCGTCACCCGTCCAGCGGCGCACGTCGCCAGGCGACGAACGCTCGGCTGGAAGCCGCCATTCGAATTCAGGCCAGCCCTGTTCGTAGTCGCCACGGCTCAGCCAGACCAACGCACGACCCAAGTGAGCTTGACGGTAATCGGGCTGGAGCCGTATCGCCTCGTTAAAACTCGCCAATGCTTCCGCGGCTTGTCCCAAGTCAAATAACACACTGCCGAGATTGTTATGCGCCTCGGCGAAGGCGGGATTGTAGGCGAGGGCCTGACGGTACTCGGCCACCGCGTCCGCATAGCGATGCTGGCGGTAGCAGACGACGCCGAGGTTGCTGTGAGCGTTGGCGAAACCGGGCTTGAGCCGAATTGCGTCGCGGAGGCTGCCGATCGCCTCCTCCAGTTTGCCCTGCTCGCTGAGCATGCTGCCGAGATTGTTGCGGGCCTCGGCCATGTCCGGCGCCAGCCTCACCGCTTCGCGACAACGCGCAAGAGCTTCGTCGAGGTGTCCTTGCAGCCGCCGGGCCACGGCCAGTGAATTGTGCAGCTCGGGCCAATCGGGCCGCAGCCGCAGCGCCTGCTCGAGGGCCTGCGCCGCCTCAGCGGCTTGACCTTGCTTGAGCCACACCGATGCCTCGCGCGCCAGCGCTTCGGCCGCAGAGATCGGCGCGTGGCCACGTTCGGCCCCCTTCGCCTCTTTGCCGAATCCCTTATGTGCCAACATTTCGGGCCACCGATCGAACGCGATATAGACATTCTGTCTTCTAAGACATTACGTCTTGGGTGTCAAGGGCGCCACTTTCCGGACAAGGGCGACCGCTAGGGTAGGCACCGGGCCTGTTGAAACCTTTCAACCGTCATTCCGCTGCGGGCGCGGCGCGGCGGCGTTAGGTAACGGTGGCGGCGCGAAAAGAAGGCCGGAGAATGGCGCCTCGACGGGTCGTATTAAGGGGCGCCCTTCAACAGCTTTTTTCGTTGGCGATGGGGAGAGAGGATCCGGATGCTCAGCGACTCGCTCGTTTCAGATTGCCGAGCGCGGTGCGCCATCCGCACGCGCAGCACGTCCCACAGCATCCTCCCCGCATGGCGCCGGATCGAAAGTGACGATCCATATTCATTCACCAAAGTCACGGGCACTCGCCGCCACTCGAACCCGAGCAGGTGACAAAGCCAAACCACTTCGGCATCGAAGGCAAAACCATCGAGCGTCGTCCGCGAAAAGATTTCGACGGCCGCAGGCCGCGCGAAAATCTTCAGCCCGCACT
>DATFDL010000104.1:0-4925 GCA_035252155.1 Pirellulales bacterium
TCATGATGAATCACTCATAATGCTGTCCTTCGTTGAAGACTGTTCAAGCGATAGTTTAGCCGCGCTGCTTGGGTGTTGTCAGGTGTAGCGGCGTCTGCCGCAGAGCGGTACGGTTGTGTGCTGCTAGCTGCCGGAGACGCACCAATTCTTCAGCGTCGGCCCATAGTCGCCAGCGTTGGCCGACGCGCTCAGCGTGGACCCAGCCGCGACGACGCCATGTGCTTAGCGTTTCCTGCTTGATACCCAAATAACGCGCAAGGTTGCCAAGTCCCCAGTGTCCCGGTGGACACCTGTCGGGATTCAATCCGGGGGTCGCGTCGTCGGAGAGCCGTCCCGCGGCGCGGAACTGCCGGCAGAGCTGACTTACAATCGGCTCGGTAAACGGTTGGCCGCTGGCTGAACGATGGCGATCGGCATTGAGCTGCGCGGCGACCTCGGCGTGCGTCCAGCCACGTTGCTTGAGCGCGATGATCTGATCGCGGATCATGTCGCACGATTCGAGTTGTGTAAACTTACCCACCGCGCGGCGAATCTCGTGGCGGCTTTCGAACCCGCCTGCCCAGTGGATCGATACCGCCACGCGCTCGCTGCCGCCCAGGACTTCGACTACCACCTGTTCCACCAGCGCACGAAGAACGGTTTGCCGCTCGATCCCCGAAGTCGACGGCGCACGCCAGAGCGCGGGGATGTCGTCCGCCAGCGCGCGAATCTGCGCCGCTTCTTGCGCCGTCAAGCGAGATGGTTGCTGCCGTAGAAGTCGGTCGAGCGTTTCCTCCGCTTGCCTTTGCTCCAGCAAGCTGGCCTCCCAGCGACGCTCCAACTCCGCCGCCACCAACCGGTTTTTTGGGTCCACCTCCTCGTAACGACTACGGGCCAAATCGCTCTGATACCGAGCCCGCTCGACGGTCTGCTGATGGTGGCGACCGACCTGCTGCCGATCGCTTTCGATCTTTTCCGCCGCGCTTAAGCTCAGCGCCAGCGACGCCGGCGCCAGCGCGATCAACAACTGGCGCTCGATCAACTCGTGCAAGGGCCGTGCGTTGAACGACTGGCACTGCGAGTCGCCCCAGTGATTGCGCGACATGTCGCAAGTGAAGCGCGCGTTCGCTTGGCCCGAATAGCAAACGCTCATCCGTCTGCCGCAGCGCCCGCAGGTGACGCGACCCGCCAAAAGCGACGTGCCGCGCGCCGCGCCGCCCGCACGGTATTTGGCGCTGTTTTCCCACAGTTTTCGCTGGTTTTTCTCCCATTGCTCCCACGTAATGTAAGCCGGCAATCGATCGCGAAGGAAGACGTCCCAGTCGTCCGGCTTGGCCCAGCGGCGGCCGCGCCCGGGCTTGCCCGGCACGCGTTTCTTGGGGTTCGTTTCGCGGCGACCATGCACGTAGGCGCCGGCATACACCGGGTGATGCAAGATGCCGAGTAGCGTAGCTTGATTGACGGGCCGCCACTTCAGCTTGCCACGGTCCGGCCCGCGATGATCACGTACGCCGATGCGGACCTGATTTTCGCGCAGGTAACGCCGCACCGCCGACATGCTCCCCAGTTCCGTGAACTTGTCAAAAATCAACTGCACAACGCCGCGCGCCTGGTCGTCTGCCTCGAGCGCCAAGGTATCGCCGCTGCGGACGTAACCGATGGGCGCGTGCGTGAAATACTCCCCGCGCCGCGCCTTGTTCAATTGGCCAGCCCGGAGCCGGCCTTGTAAGACGTGAAGTTCAGCTTCGCTCATGGTACCTTTCAGCCCCAACAGGAGGCGGTCGTTGTAGTCGCGCGGGTCATAGACCCCGTCGGCATCTCCCAGCAACGTACCAAACACGGCACACAGTTCCAGAAGTTGATGCCAGTCGCGGCAGGAGCGTGCCAGGCGGCTCATCTCAATGCCAAGCACCATGCCGACGTGTTCCAACGAGACTTCCGCCAGCAAACGCTGAAATCCCGAACGCCCCTCAATCGAGCGTCCACTGATCCCGAGATCTTGGTCAATGATCTCGATTCGTTGCCGCGGCCAACCCAGCCCCGCGGCGCGATCGACGAGCCGGTATTGCAACTGTGTCGACTCGATGTTTTCTTCGACTTGCTTCGTACTAGACTGCCGAACATAGACGATGGCCAACCGCTCGAGGTGTTGGTTGAGGATCTTGCCGCTCAAGAAGGTGGCCGATGCCGCCGGCGCTTGCTGTATCGCGAGGCGTTCAGTCATCGCCCACCTCGCTTTCTTCGGCCGCGGCGGGAATCATCGCGCGCGTCAGAGCTTGAAGCACCGTCTGCCGGATCGCCTCCGGCAGATGGCCCCATAGCTCTTCGAGCTTGGGCGCATGACACGTCGGATTCCCGTTCTCGACGCGCGGGGGGGAGCAGTCGCGGGGGTTCGGAACATCGACTTCCTCCTTGAGATCGAAATGCTAGCTGATACCAGTCGGCCAAGGCCTTCAAAGCCGACAGATCCAGGATAATCCCCGCTTGTTCCTTTGAACAAGACGAATGAGCCGCCTCAGTCTGGATGTGCCGTGATGCCGAATCACGTCCATGCGCTGGTTCAATTCCTCGGCGCGACAAAGCTGAAGCCGCAGTGCTATTCGTGGAAGAAGTACACGGCTACGCGGATCAACCGCAAGCTCGGCCTCGCGGGAATGTTTTGGCAGAAGGAGAGCTTTGATCACCTGGTGCGGAACTATGAACAGTATTTGCGGCTGCGAAAGTACATTGAAGAGAATCCGGCGAAGGCTAGGCTCCGGGCAGGCGAGTATCTCTACTACCGCAGACCAGAGGGTAGTCCCGGCAGTCCGTGACGGGAACGGGCGGTCGCCCAAGGCGACCGATTCTCCGCCACGGAGTGTCGGAGCTACTGAGGAGTGTCGGAGCTACCGAGGTCGAAGCTGCGCCAAAGTAGTCCCGGCACTCCGTGACGGGAACGCGCGGTCGCCCAGGCGACCGATTCTCCGCCACGGAGTGTCGGAGCTACTGACGAGTGTCGGAGCTACCGGGGTCGGCCTTGCTTCACCGCCGCCAATTCTGCGGCTTCCGGCAATTCCTTGTAGTAGGCGTCGAGCGGATAACAGCCGGAAACAAGCCCGTGACGCGGCGCGGTCGTGCAGTCGCTGAAGGTGCGACAGATATGCTTGCGGGCCAGCCGTCCGGATGCGAGTACGTCGGTGGGCATCTCCGGATACGCCAGCACCATGCGGCCGAGTCCCACAAAATCTGCCCAGCCATTGCGGACCAGCGCCTGAGCCGCGTGCGGCAAATAATCTTGTAAGTATGAATAACCGCTGCCGACGACCGGCAGATTGCCCACCGCCTCCTTGCAGCGCCGCGTGACGTCGATCTGCCGCACGACGCCGGCCAGTGGGTCTTCGGGCGGAAGGTAGCCGTCGCTGGGCGGAAAGATCGCCGGCCGCTGAATGTGCGGCGAATAATACGGGCTGCCGCATGAGATGTTCACCGCCGCCACTCCTAACGATTTCAAGTCGCGCAGCAGCCGCAGTGGCTCGTCCAAGTCGATCGCGAGCGGATCGCGCTCGTCGACGCCAAAGCCGCAGTCGTAGGGCAGCAGATTATCGTACCGCATCGGCCGGCCAACCTCGCGACCGGTCATGTACGGCACGGTGTCAAACACGCTCAAACGCACCCCGACGAGCAAGTCGGGATTCCGGTCGCGGGTTCGCTCGATAATCGTCCGCAACAGGCGGGTGCGTCCTTCATAATCGCCGCCGAAGCGGCCCGGTCGTCGTCGGGCACTCAAAAACTCGTGCAGCAGGTATCCGTGACAGGCTTTGACGTCGACGAATTGAAAGCCCGCCTCGCGGGCCACGCCAGCGGCGATGAGGTAGCGATCGATCAACCGTTCCACTTCATCATCGTTGAGGACGACCGAACCATCGCTTCGATCGATGCCGAATTTTTCGTCGAGCAGCGGATGATGATAGGCGATGCGCGGTTCGAGCCGCACGTCGTTCGGCCGGCAGAAACGGCCCGAGTGCGTAAGCTGCAACCCGACCAGCAAATCATCCGTCGTTTCAAAACGCTCGCGATGCGCGCGTTGCAGTTCGGAGAGCAGCGCGGCCAGCCCGGCGCGGTTCTCGGGGGTCGCCAACGTCTGTCGTGGATTGGCGCGGCCGGCGAGCTCAACAGCCGCCGCTTCGCCGCCCCAGATAAGTTTGGCGCCGCTGATGCCAAAATGCCGCCAGCGGCGCAAGGTGTGGGGCGAGGGCGAGCCGTCGCGGTTGGCGTCCCAGCCTTCCATAGGCTGAATGCACCAGCGATTGCCCACGCGCACGCCGCCGATTACCGCCGGCTCGGCCAATGGCGAACCTTCGACAGCCGTAAGAATCTGCTCGTCCAGCGGCAAATCGAGCGCGAGCTCGGCGAGCCGCGCTCGCAGCGCCGCGACTGATTTGAACTGGGCGATTTTGGGATACATGGCGTCGTAGAACGGAATTCATTCCGTTCCTTCCTCGGCCCCTTGCATTTGCCACCGCGCGTTGCAAACTGTAAGGGGTCCAAACAAAACCACACTAACCCGCAGCGCAAGCGAGGAAAATCCCGGAACGCCTCCGACCGCCTCGCTGGCGCTTCGGGTTAGTGCTATTGCCGAGCCGATTTGATTGCCCCCACACCCGCCCACCAGGAATACCACCATGAAGCTCTTCGCCCCCGCCTTGCCGCTTTGTCTCCTTTCGCTTGTCGCGTCGGCCGGCGCCGCCGATAACACACCGCCCGACGGGTTTGTGGCCCTGTTCAACGGCAAGGACCTGACTGGCTGGAAGGGGCTGTTGGCTTCGCCCCTCGACAACCCCGCGAGACGGGCGGCGGCCAGCAGCGATGAATTGGCCAAGGCGCAGGAAGCCGCCGACCGCGACATGCGCGAGCATTGGAGCGTGAAAGACGGCGTGCTGGTATTCGACGGCAAAGGCCGCAGCCTG
>DATFDL010000105.1:0-25677 GCA_035252155.1 Pirellulales bacterium
GAACCCTGAACCCTGACCCCTGAACCCTCTCGAGCATCAGCCAAACCCACAGCCGCACCGTCTCGAAGAGTGCCGCGGCGGCTTTCCAGGGCGTGACAGTGCCGCGGCCGTGGCGGCGGGCGTGATAGTCGGCGGCCACTCGGTCGATTCGGTAGCCGGCCGCGAAGGCCCGCACAATCAGTTCCACGGTCACCGTGCTGACGCCCCGCGAACGCACGGCGAGCGACCCCAAAACCTCGCGGCGAAAGAACTGCACGAAGTTGTGATCGACCACCGGGCTGCGGAAAAGCAGCCGCAGCAAGCCGATATTGATCCAACTCAGCAGTTTGCGGCCCCAGCCATAGGCCCGGCGGCCGCGTCGCTCGACCACCACCACGTCGGCCCCCTCGGCAAATCGCTGCCAGACGCGGGGCAGGTCGAACGGGTCGAACGGCAGGTCGATGCCGTTGTGGGTGACCACGGCGCCGCGGGCCGCCCGAAAGCCGGTCAAAATCGCCTCGACCTGTCCACGATTGACGGCATGGGCGATGACGCGAATTCGCGGATCGGCGGCGGCCAGTTGGGCCGCCACTTCGCCCATGCCATCGGTCGAGCCATCGTCGACGATGATAAGTTCGTATTCGCGCAAACCCGCCGCCTCGCACGCGCGGCGGTATGCCTCGACGGCCGCGGGCAGCGACTCGCACTCGTTGTAGCCGGGCAAGACGATCGAAAGGTCGACGGACATTGTTCCGAGAGTGTGTAGGGTGGGACGAGCTTGCGAGTCCCACCTTTCGGTTGCGCACGCGGATATGTCATTGTGGGGCAAAGGTGGGACTCCCTTCGCTCGGCCCACCCTACGGCCTGGTTCCTCGACGCCGACTGGCGTCGGCGACACACAGCCGAGGGCGACTGTGCCACATGCCGTTACCGAGGTTGCGGATTTTGAAAGTAAAAACCGATCAAAGGCTGTTACCTGTCTGTCTTCTCAAGCCGCTCAGCGACGTTGGGCTCCGCAAAAAACCGACTCACTCTGCCCAACCCGTCGAAGAGATACCGAATGGCCGAAATATGTCCGGCCTCGTACCAGATGATCTGGGGCTCGCCCAGGGCATGCCAGAGCGACTCGGTGCAGGCGCGGGGAATAATCTCGTCACGGCTGGCATTGAGCATCAAGATCGGCTTGCCGCGAGCGCGCTCGGCGTAAGTCACCGGGTCGATACTTTTCCACAGGTTGAAAAACTCTTCCTTGGTGCCGCCGTCGGCCAGCCAGCGATCGCGCAGGCGGGACAGCTTCGGATCTTCCCAGGCCACCTGGGCGACATCGCCGCCCGCGAGCATCAAGCACGCCTTGCTGAGCCGTGGCTCGATGCTCACGGCCAAGGCGCTGGTGATGCCGCCCAAGCTGATCCCGAAGACGCCCAACCGGTCGGCGTCTACCTCGTCCTTCTCGGCAAGCCAGGCGACGCCGCGGCGGATATCCAAAATGCCTTGCCGCATGCCGGCGACCGTTTGGCGCGGATCTTCCGAAATCATCCTGGCCTTCTCTCCGGGCTGCCGCCGAGGTCCGTAATAAGGCAACTTCAAGAAGAGTGCCGCCACGCCCTGATCGGCCAGTTGCCGAGCGAACAGCCGCGACAAATCAAAGTCGCCCCCCAAGATGTGCAACACGATCACCGCCGGATGCTTGCCCGACCGTCGCGGTCGAAAATATTCGCAATGAACCGTGTTGTTGTTGACGTGCGGCGTCTCGACGGGCGAGGGAAAGGTGACCTCAAAAACGTCGTAGGTCTTCGCCACGCTCGGCAGCGGGGTCTGGCGGAAGTCGAACTTATGATCGTCCAGCCGGAACAATTCAGGCACTTGCCCTTCATCGGCGGTAGGGCGGAAATGCACCTCGCCGTGCCGCGCGGTCTGCCCGGCGAGTGCCAGGCAGTGCATCGACAAAATTAATGCTAGGGTAGCCACAGTACGAAGCATGGGAACGCCTTCCAGCGGGTAGAGCCGGCCCATCAGAATGAATCGTGCGGTGGAAAGCAAGACGGATTTGGTTTGACCGGCGTATGCGGCGGCCTTAAAATGGCGATGTTTTAGCGGATGCCGCAATCTGATTCTTTTCTTTCTCTCTCACGCGCGCGACGGCGAGCGAAGCGTACCGATGCGGAATTGCAAGCTCTTGGCAACGCCGGCTGCGGCCAGGCGCGTCGCGGTCGCTCGGACCATGCGCGCCATGGTGGCGGCGCTGTTGGCGGTTTTGGCCGCTTCGGCGGCCGAGGTCCGCGCAAGCTGCGGCGACTACGTTCACGTGTCAGGAGGAGGCGACGCTGCTGCCCCGGTTGGCGATGAGCATCTGTCTCTGGCGCATCAATTCACGCTTCCCACGGGCCTTGATTCTCACCCGCCGGCGCCGTTGGCGCCAAGCTGCCAAGGTCCGAATTGCCGGCGACAACTTCCGCAGCCGACCCATTCGGTTCCGCCGGTGTCGATGGCCAGGACCCAGCAGTGGGCATGTTGGCTGTCAGACGTCGAACGATCGGATGTCAAATTCGCTGATCGAGCGATTGAGCTTTCACTTCATCCGCTGGCCGGGCATCGCCAGTCGATCGAACATCCTCCTCGGTTGATTCGTTAGTCCCGGCCTTGTGCCGGCAGTTGCCCCTGGCGAACCGCGGCAAGCCGCGCGCTGACTTCGATGCGCACGGCCGTGCGCATCGTACCACGATCAGGGGGGTGATGGCCTCGACGCCCCGATTTCATCGTTTCATCGTTTTTTATTCTCGCGCGCCGGCCGTTGGCCGGGCCGCCTCTAGGATCGTAACGCATGTCTGCAATTACACCTAATCCTCCGCAGACGCCGGTCGGCAAGCCGACGCCCAAAAAATATGTGCGGGCGGTCGGCCCGCGTCTGCGCAAGTTGTTGCTGTTTGTCTTCGCCCTGCTGGCGCTGCTAGGCGCCAACTCAGGCTATCTGGCCAGCATCACCGCGCTCGAATGGTGGACCCATCACACTTACCAGAACTATTTCTATCAATACATGTTTCTGGGCCACCTGGCGCTGGGCTTGCTGCTGATCGTCCCGTTCGTCGTCTTCGGCGTGGTTCACATGCTCAATTCGTGGAACCGCCGCAACCGCCGCGCCGTGCGCGTCGGATACGCCCTGTTCGCCGTCTGTATCACGGTGCTGGTCACCGGCTTGCTGTTGATGCGGGTGGTGGGACTCTTTGAATTGAAACAGCCGACCGCCCGCTGGCTGGTCTATTGGCTGCACGTCGGCGCGCCGCTGGCCGCGGGCTGGCTCTACTGGCTGCATCGCCTGGCCGGGCCGCGCATCAAATGGCGCATCGGCCTGGCCTACGCGGGGGCTGTGGCCGCCGTGGTGCTGGGCATGGTCTTGCTGCATTCTCAGGATCCGCGCCGCTGGAATGTGGCCGGCCCCAAAGAGGGCAAAAAGTATTTCGAACCTTCCTCGGCGATGACCGCCACGGGCAATTTCATCCCCGCCGACACGCTGATGATGGACAACTACTGCCTGCAATGCCACAAAGACGCCTATGAAGGCTGGTTTCACAGCGCCCATCACTTCAGCTCATTCAACAACCCGGCCTATTTCTTCAGCGTGCGCGAGACCCGCGAAGTGGCCCTGAAGCGCGACGGCAGCGTGCAGGCCTCGCGCTGGTGCGCGGGCTGTCACGACCCGGTGCCGTTCTTTAGCGGGGCCTTCGACCGGGCCGATTACGATATTGTGAACGACCCCACCTCGCAGGCCGGCATCACCTGCACGGTCTGCCATGCCATCACCAACGTCAACAGCACCATCGGCAATGCCGACTACACCATCGAAGAGCCGGTGCACTATCCGTTCGCGTTCAGCGAAAACCCGCTCTTGCAGTTCATCAATCAGCAGCTCATCAAGGCCAAGCCGTCGTTCCACAAGAAAACGTTTTTGAAGGACTTTCATAAGACGGCGGAGTTTTGCTCGACGTGCCATAAGGTAAATCTGCCCCGCGCGGTAACGCACTACAAAGACTTTCTGCGCGGGCAAAACCATTACGACGCCTATTTGCTTAGCGGCGTTTCCGGGCATGGGGCGCGTAGCTTTTACTATCCCGAAGTCGCCAAGACCAACTGCTCGGAGTGCCATATGCCGGCGCAAGCGTCGGGCGATTTCGGCGCGAAGTTGTTCGGAGAAGCCAAGGATCTGAGCATCCACAATCACCTGTTCGCGACGGCCAACACCGGGCTGGCCTGGTTCAACGACGACGCGGCGACGATCGCGGCCCACCAAAAGTTCTTGGAGGGGAATATGCGAATCGACCTCTTTGGTGTGCGCGAGGGCGGCGGCATCGACGGCGAACTGACCGCGCCGTTGCGGCCCGTAGTGCCCACGCTGACGCCCGGCCGCAAATACCTGCTCGAAACCGTCATCCGCACGCTCAAGCTGGGGCATCTCTTTACCCAGGGCACTGTGGACTCGAATGAAGTTTGGGTTGACGTGACGGTGAGTAGCGACGGGCGAGTAATCGGCCGCAACGGCGCGCTGAGCGACGACAGCGAAGTCGACCCCTGGTCACACTTCATCAACGTCTTCATGCTCGACCGCGAAGGCAACCGCATCGACCGCCGCAACCCCCAAGACATCTTCGTGCCGCTCTACAATCACCAAATTCCGCCTGGCGCGGGGCAGGTGGTGCACTACGAACTGGATTTGCCCGACGACGTGGCGGCGCCCGTCACCGTCGAGGTGAAGCTTCAATACCGCAAATTCGACAAAGCCTATATGGACCACATCGCCGGCGGCGTGAAGCCGGGCGATCGTCCGCTCCGCGGCCACACGCCGGGTCGGCCGTATCGCAATGAACTGCCCATCACCACGCTGGCCGTCGATCGCATCACGTTTCCGGTGTCCGGCGCCGAAGAGCCGCTCGAGAACGCTGCCTCAACCATTCTGCCTTGGCAACGGTGGAACGATTATGGCATCGGGCTGCTGCTCGAAGGCCAGGGCGGCGCCAAGGGCGAGCTGAAGCAGGCCGAAGCCGCGTTCAAGGAGGTCGAAAAACTCGGTCGGTACGACGGTCCGCTTAACCTGGCCCGCGTCTATCAGACAGAGGGCCGGCTCGACGAAGCCGTCGAAGCGCTCAACCGAGCCGCGGAACATACCGATCCGCCCGCGCCGCCTTGGACGCTCAATTGGCTGACTGGCGTGGTCAACCGCCAGCAGGGCAATCTTGTTGACGCCGCCGAAAACTTCCGTCATGTGCTCGAAGACCGCACGCAGGAAATGATTGACCGCAAGTTTGATTTCAGCCTCGACTATGAAGTAATTAACCTGTACGGCCAGACGCTGTTCGATCTGGCCAAGCAATCGCACGGCGCGAAACGTAAAGCGCAGCGCGAAGAGCGTCTGCGCCAAGCGGTCAAGCAATTCGAAAAGACGCTTACCATCGACAGTGAGAATGTGGCGGCCCACTACAACTTGCAGTTGCTTTATAAGCAGCTTGGCGACAACGAAAAGGCGACGGAGCATGGCCGGTTGCACTTGCGGTACAAGCCCGACGATAACGCCGGTGACCGGGCCACGGCTCTGGCCCGCCAGCGTTATCCGGCCGCCAACCACGCGGCCGAGGCAATCGTGATTTATCCGCTGCGACGGCCTGGCGCGCCGGGTCTGCCCCAGGAACAATGATATTAGGGAACGCGGATGTAGCAGAATTCGTAAGAATTCTGGTCGGATGGCAAGGTGCGGCCCGACTTCTCACGAAGTCGGCTACAGGAACGATCTGAGCCGGCTATGCAATCAGGAGAAACTCTGTGAGCGAACGAGAGTCGAAGAAGCCCCGGCCCGACGAACCGGCCATCGACCAAGACGAGCTGGAGCGCGACGACGCCGTCATCGGCCGGGCCTTCCGTTGGTCGTTGGCGGTGATCGTCATCGTGGCGGCAACGGCGGCGGGGGGCATCTATTGGGCCACGCGACCGGCGGCTGTCACCGTTTCACAAGACGACAATCGCGTCGCGGCGCAGATGCGCAAATCGCTCAAAGCCGAACTGCCCGAAGTGCGTTTCACCGCCATTACGCAGGCGGCGGGCATCGACTTCGTACACGTGAACGGGGCCTACGGAGACAAGCTCCTGCCCGAGACCATGGGCGGAGGCTGCGCGTTCTTCGATTTCGACCGCGACGGCGATCAGGACCTGTTGCTGGTCAATTCGTGCTACTGGCCCGATCACAAGCCGGCCGGCGCCGCCGACCCGACGCTGGCCTTGTACCGCAACGACGGCACGGGGCATTTCGAGAATGTCACGACCGAGTGCGGCCTGGCGGTCACCTGTTACGGCATGGGCGTGGCGGTGGGCGATTACGACAACGATGGCTGGGTCGATCTGTTCATTTCGACCGTCGGCCCGAATCTGCTGTTTCACAACGAATCGGGCAAGTTTGTCAATGTCACCTCGGCGGCCGGCGTGGCGGGCGGCGACGGCGCCTGGAGCACCAGTTGCGGCTGGTTCGACTACGACAACGACGGCGATCTCGACTTGTTTGTGGCCAACTATATCCGCTGGACCAAGGAGATTGACCTGGGATTGAACTGTACTCTCAAAGGCCACGGCCGGGCATATTGCCGGCCCGATGCCTTTGAAGGTGCTTTTCCCTATCTCTATCGCAACGACGGCCAAGGCAGGTTCGCCGACGTTTCGGCCGAGGCCGGCGTGCAGGTGCGCAATCTCGACACCGGCGTGCCGCTGCCGAAAGCGCTGGGCATCGCCCCGGCCGATCTCGACGGCGACGGCTGGATCGACCTGGTAGTAGCCGACGACACCGTGCAGAACCTGCTGTTTCATAATCAGCGCAATGGCACGTTCGACGAGACCGGGGCGATTGCCGGCCTGGCGTTCGATTCCGACGGGCGTGCCCGTGGCGCGATGGGCATCGACTGCGGCCGCATCCGCAACGACGGCACGGTGGCCATCGGCATCGGCAATTTCTCGAACGAACCGACAGCGTTGTACGTGTCGCAAGATGCCGAGCAGGCCGAGGGCATGCCGCAGTTTGTCGACGAGGCGGTTTCGACCGGCATCGGCCCTGCCTCGCGGCTGCTTTTGAAGTTTGGCCTCTTCTTTTTCGACTACGATCTCGATCGCCGGCTCGACGTGTTCACCGCCAACGGACATCTGGAAGAAGATATTCAAAAGGTGCAAGAGAGCCAGCGTTACGAGCAGCCGCCGCATCTGTTTTGGAACTGCGGCAGCGAGGCTGACACCGAGTTTTGCCGCGTGCCCGAGGCCAATTGCGGCGACGAATTCGCTCGGCCGATGGTGGGCCGCGGAGCAACTTATGCGGATATCGACGGCGACGGCGATCTCGACATCTTGATCACCGCCGTCGGCAGCCGCCCGCGGTTGTTGCGCAACGACCAGTTGCTGGGGCATCATTGGTTGCGGGTGAAGCTGCGTGGCACCCACTGCAACCGCGACGCCATCGGCGCGCGGGTCGAGGCCGAGGTGGCCGGCGAGCTATTGAGCCGGCAGGTCATGCCGACGCGCAGTTATCTCTCGCAAGTCGAGTTGCCCGTCACGTTCGGGCTGGGCCCCGCGACGCAGATCGACCGCCTGACGGTCATCTGGCCCGACGGCAGCCGGCAGGACGTGCCGAACGTCGAAATTGATCGGCTGATCGAGGTCGAGCAAGACACCAGTGCGGTGGCGAGCGGGCGTTAATCAGACAGCCAACGTGAAACTCCGCCAGGCAAGCCGGCGGCATCTTAAAACTCCAATTCCATCTTATCCGTTCCCAGCGTCGTTTGGGGAAAGATCGCTCGGGCTACGTCGAGGCCGATGGGATCGACTTCGTTGATCATCGGATTGAGGTGGACCATCACCAACCGGCCGACGCCAGCGACACGAGCTACCTGCGCCACCGGCGTGGTGTGGCTGTGCCCGGTCAAAAGCGCCTGCTCGCGCAGCTCGTCGGCAAAGTAACACTCGTGTACCAACAGATCGACGCCGCGGATCTGCTCGATATAGGCCGCGCCGGGATCGGCGGTTGTGTCGGTGATGTAGGCCATCGAACGTCCCGGCCAATCGAGCCGGAAACCCACGGCCCCGCCGGGATGGTCGAGCGGAAAATGCGTCAGCGTGCCGCCGCCGGCCAGTGCCATCGGACCGCCGAGCGGGCGATAGTCGCACCGCAACTTGACCGGAAACAGCAGCTCATGAAGAAAGTGCTGTTCGATCGCCGCCAGCTTGGCCGCCTCGGCATGCACCGTCACGCGACGCATGGGCCGCTGGTAAAGCACATCGAACAGACAGCTCAAACCAAACACATGGTCGAGATGAACGTGCGACAGAAAGATGTCCAGCTCATCGGTCGCCAGCCAGTCGCGGACACGAAAAAACGCCGTGCCGGCATCGAGCACCACGCCCACTTCGGGCAGCATCAGGCACGCTGTGTGGCGGATCTCGTTGGGATGGTAACCCGTGGTGCCTAACAAGACGAGCCGCATACGCGAATGCTCCTGGAAAAGTCCTTTCTCATTGTGACAACCATAGACGCCCACCGCCAGCCGACGTAAGATCAAAGATTGTTTCCGCCAACTACCCGCCCGCTCAACTCTACCGCGTTTCGCTTGCAGCCGCTTCGGAGGTCCGCTCGATGCCCGTTTATCCCCAGTTTTTTCGCGTCCGGCAAAAATTCGAGGCCCCGCGCGTGGCCGATATTGCGGCGACTGTTCAAAGCGAGTTGGCCCGCCTGAAGCTCGAAGGGCGGGTCAAGCCCGGACAAACGGTGGCCATCACGGCCGGCAGCCGGGGGATCGCCAACATCCACCTCATTATTCAGGCGGCGGTGCGGTTCTTTCAAAAAATGGGGGCCAAGCCGTTCATCGTGCCCGCCATGGGCAGCCACGGCGGCGGCACCGCCGAAGGGCAACGTGGCATCCTCGAAGGCTACGGCATTACCGAAGAGTTCTGCGGTTGCCCGATCAAGGCGAGCATGGAGACGATCGTCGTCTGCCAGACGGCCGAGGGTTTTCCAGTGCATTTCGACCGCCATGCTTCAGAGGCCGACCATGTGTTGGTGGTGGGCCGCGTCAAGCCGCACACCGATTTTGTCGGCGACGTGGAAAGCGGGCTGATGAAGATGATGCTCATCGGCCTGGGTAAGCACGAAGGCGCCAAAATCTATCACCGGGCGATTCTCGACTACAGCTTTCCGCAGATCGTGCGCAGCGTGGCTCATCGCGTGATGGAGCGGTGCCACATTCTGGCCGGGTTGGCGATCTTGGAAAACAGCTATGACCAAACGGCCAAAATCGCCGCGGTGGCCGCCGATGAGTTGGAGCAGCGCGAGAGCGAGCTGCTGAAGCAAGCTCGCAAGTGGATGCCGAGGCTCCCCTTCCAGCGGGTCGATATTCTGCTGATCGACGAGATGGGCAAGAACATCAGCGGGGCAGGCGTCGATACCAACGTCATTGGTCGCAAGCACCTCTTTCACCGGCCGGGCGACGATGAGTTTCCCAAGGTCAAGCGGATTGTGGTCCGCGGCCTGACCGAGGAGACGCACGGCAACGCGTCGGGCATCGGGTTGATCGAGTTCTGCACTACGCGGCTCTTGAACCAGATCGACCAGCGAATTACGCGCATCAACTGCCTGACCAGCGGCAACGTGGCCGCCTGCATGCTGCCGGTGAATTTCGATACCGACCGCGAGATTATCGACGCGGCCTTGCCCACCATCGGTCTGACCGAGCCGCCGCATGCGAAGATTCTTTGGATTCACAACACGCTGGAGCTGGCCGAGGTCGAGTGTTCGCAGGCGTATTGGAACGAGGCTCGCGAGCGCGACGATCTGGAGGTTTTGTCTGAGCTCCGCGACTTGCCGTTCGATGGGCAGGGGAATCTGCCGCGGCACGTTTAAGCGGTTCTGGCAACAGCTACTCGGGATTGTCGAGCAGCTCTTGCAGCCGCGGCGCCAGCTCGCTCGGTAGACGGCCTAGCCAATCGCGATCGAGCAGTCCGACGTCGATCAGATCGTACAAGTGCATTTGGTCCTTGCGTCGAAACGACGTAAGCTTCATCCGGACGAGGGCGTCAAGATTTAGCAGATGAAAGTGTTCGGTTTTTTCACTCTCGTCTACATCGGGAGCCGGCTCGAAATACTCGGAGCGGACCTTCTCGCCGGCGAAGACAACACGCACCGCGTCGCGCGCCTTGGCCGTCGGCCCATCCAGAAAGAAATCGATGCCAGCGGCATGACGATGCACGAAGCCGGCGCTCTGCGACGCCGCAGCCGCGCGGTGCAGATCGTCGCGGCGCAACAAAAGGTCGACATCCTGCGTGTTGCGCACGGCGGCTTCGCCGACTCGCGAGACCCAGGCCGCCACGGCATTGCCGCCGACAATGGCATAAGGCACGCCGGAATGGTCTAAAGCCGCCGCCGCCCGCAGCAACCGGTCGCGCACCTTTTCCACGGCCCGAATCATCCTTTCCCAAGATACCGCCCCGAGTTCCACGTCGGCCATCAGGCAGCCTCCCCACGTTGTCCGGCCATTCGAGTCAAGTATACCATGTCTAGGAGACTGGTTCCGGTTGTCGGCAACAAGGCGGCGGGCTAGAATTGGTTTGGTGTTCCAGGCGTCTACTTCAGCGCATTACTCATGTTTCGATTGCTGCACCACGGCCTGTGCGTAACGTTGTCGGCGGCATTGCTGTTGACCAATGGCCTGCCGATGGCCGTGCAGCATGCACACCCGGTCGGAGTCAATCTCAGCCATCACACGCACGACTTGGGCTATGCGCCTGCCGCGAACGTTGATTTGTTCGCTCGCCAGGACGCTTTGGCCTTGGCGCCGGCGTCGATTACCGAGGTCACCGAGCATATTCATCTACTCTGGCTGGGGATGGAGTTTACTCTGCCGGCCCCCAAGGGGCATCAGCCGGACACGAGCGTCACGGCCTCGGCCGGCGGCATGCTGGCACGCCTGGCCGATCAAGGGGCTTGCGACGCCGGTTCTAAACTCGTGCCCACCCTCTTGGCCGATCTGCCCGTGAGCAGCGAAGCTTGCGATGGCGTTTCTCCGCCGATCGCCGATGCCGATCGGCCCCGGGATTTCTCCTCGCTGCCGCTGTGTGATGCCGCGCGCCATGCGCGCTCTGGTGTGCAGTTGATCTGATTCTCTATTGCGACAGTCGTCGTAACTCTGCGGCCTCTCAGCGCAGAAGCTTTTTTGCCTTGTGAGCGTCCTGCCAGCTATTGCAGGGCAGACGCCTTCGCCGCAACGAATCCTGTGGCACATCGAATGTGCCTATTGCTTGAAAACGATCGAAACGAACCGCATGAACCGTTGTCTGCTGAGCTTGGTGCTTTCGATTGGCGTGGCGGCGCTGGCCGGCTGCCAGCCGGTGGCGTCGTCGGCGACGAGCGACACCAGCGCAGCGGCAGCCGACGGTGCGGAACAGGCGCCGGCGGCCGAGACCGAGGTGGCCCTGCCCGCCGATTACGCAGCGGCGGTGCAGCGAATTACTGATTATCGCGATGCGATTCGCGCGGCAGTGGTCGGCGGCGATCTGGAACAGGCGCATCATCCGCTCGACGAGGCCGACGTGGTGTTGCGGCGGTTGCCCGAAATCGCCCGCCACAGCGGCATACCGCGCCGCTGGTGGGAGCAAATTGTCGTCGCCAGCGAGGACTTGAACGAATTATGGGGCCAGATCCACGAGGCGATCGACGCGCATCAAACGCCTGATTATTCGTCGCTGCAAGAAGCCATCGATGACGCCGTGGACCGCATCGCGAGCGTCGAGCGCGAGTATCAAGTTTCGCGGGGAAAAACAGACGCCGAGAAGCCATGAAAATCCAAAATCCAAAATCCAAAATCCAAAATCCATTGCCCACCGCCTACGTGCTCGTGCTAGCCCTCTTGTGCTGCCTGGCTCGTTTCGCGAATGCTCACGACGACCACGAGGCGCTGCCTAGCAAAGGGGCCAGCGTGCAAGGCGCACTGGTGCTGCTCTCGCCGACCTCGGAGAAGGCCATCGGCCTTACCAAAACTAAGGTCACGCTCGAACCCTGGCGGCAAATGGTGACGGTCAACGCGACCGTCGAAGCCCCCTGTACCCGGCATGGCTACGCCTCGGCGATGATTTCGGGCAAGATCGAAGAACTTGGCGCCAAGCCGGGCGACCAAGTGAAGCAAGGGCAGCAACTGGGCTGTATCAAGAGCCTGGAGCTTGGAATGTTGCAAGCCCGACTGTTGCAGGCGGCGGACCAACACGATCTGGCCCTACTGTTTCTCGATCAGCAGGAGAGCCTGGCCCACCAAGGCGCTTCTGCCAAACAAAAGCTCTTCACGGCCCGCGCCGACTATCGCGAGAAGACGGCCTCTTTACGGCTGGCCAAGGCCAAATTGCTGGCCCTGGGGCTGTCGAAGGAAGCGATCGACAGGGTCATCGCCACCAGACAGCCGGTTCACTCGTTGCCTATTCTCAGCCCCATCGCCGGCACCCTTTCGATGGCCGATGTCCGCGTCGGGCAGACGGTCCAGCCCGCCGAACATCTGTTTCATATCATCGACCTGACGAGCGTCATGTTGGTGGGCGAAGTGCTCGAAAGCGACGCTTGGCGAGTCCACGAACGGCAGCCGGTGCGCGTGGTGCTGGCGTCGTTCGACGATAGCCCGCTGAGCGGCCGGCTCGATCACGTTGGCTTAAAGCTCGACGCCCGGCAACGCACGCTGTTGGTGCGGGCCGACTTGGAAAATCCTGATGGACGAATTCGACAAGGCATGTTCGGCCGGATGGAGATCGAGGTTGGCAACGAGCCCGAGGCGATCGTCTGCCCGGCCGAGGCGGTAATCCACCGGCCGCATGGCGATTTCGTATTTGTCGAGCGCGGTCGCGGCCACGGCAAATATGAGCGTCGCGCGGTGCGCGTCGCCCAGCGCCGCGGCAACCGGGCGATGGTCGAAGACGGAATCTTTCCCGGTCAGCGCGTCGTGACGGTGGGGGCCTTCGAGTTAGCGGCGTTGGTCGATCAACTTTCCGAAGGGCAGCCTGAGCCAGCGAAGTCCGGCGCCGCGAAGTCGACAATGGCTGTGGTGAGCGCTAAGTCTCTTTCCAATAGCTCTGCGAGCAGGATCATTACGCTTGGTCGCATCGAGCTGCCCACCGGCGCCAAGCATTTCGCGACGTCGACCGTCGAGGGTCGGCTGACTAGCATCCTGGTCGAACGGGGCGACCGAGTAAAAGCCGGCCAGGTGCTGGCCGAGATTGATAGTCTCGAGTTGCGCAACCTGCAACTCGAATTGCTGGCGGCCGAGGCCAAGCTCGAATTGACCAATCAAACGCTCAAGCGGCTGGAAGACTTGCTCGATCAAAAGCTGCTGACGCAAAAAGAAATCTGGCAGCTCGAATCGGACCAGCGCTCTCTGACCAGCCAGATCAATTGTCTTGGCGAGCAATTGGCGCTCTTGGGTTTGGAAGCCGCCGAAATCGAGCGGCTGAAAAAGCTCGATCTATCGGCCGAGGACGCCGGCGAGCGGTTGACCACGCTCCTGCCGGTGCGCGCTCCGGCCGACGGCTGGGTGACCGACTTCGAACTGGGCATCGGCGAGGTGGTTCAGCCGGCCGACCAATTATTCGAGTTGCAAGATCCTTCGACCGTGTGGGCGCAGGCCCATGTGTACGAGCACGATGCCGCTCGCGTTCGCGTCGGCCAGCAGGTCAGTGTCACCGTCGAGGCGGAGCCCGGCTTGGTCGCGCACGGCAAGATTGCCCGAATCAGCCCGGTGGTTTCGGCAACCGGGCGGGTGCTTGCGTTATGGGCCGAGATCGACAACCGCGACCGGCGGCTGAAAGAGGGTATGTTGGCCCAGATCGAAATCATACTCGATGACGAGTTGCCGGCGGTGGCCCGCTCGGAAGAGACGGACGCGCCATGAAAGCATTGTAGAACGGAAATCATTCCGTTTCTAACGATGATGACAACGGAATAAATTCCGTTCCACGACATGTTTAACCAGCTCATCGCACTCTCGCTCAAAAACCGCTCGGCGGTGCTGGTGATCGCGCTGGCGCTGCTACTTTACGGCGGCTTTCAAGCCGCGCAATTACCGATCGACGTCTTCCCCGATCTGAATCGCCCGACCGTCACCATCATGACCGAGGCGCACGGACTGGCGCCGGAAGAAGTCGAAACGCTCGTCACGTTTCCCATCGAGTCGGTGATGACCGGCGCCACCGGCGTCGAACGGGTCCGCTCGGCGTCGGCCATCGGGCTGTCGATCGTGTGGGTCGAGTTCGATTGGAGCACCGATATTTTTACCGACCGTCAGATTGTGCTCGAAAAGCTCCAGCTCGCGCGTGACCGGCTGCCGCCGACCGTCACGCCGCTGATGACGCCGATCGCCTCGATCATGGGCGAGATCATGATCATCGGCCTCCGTTCCGAAGGCAAAACCAGCCCGATGGAGCTGCGCACGCTGGCCGATTGGACCGTGCGTCCTCGGCTGTTAGCGCTGCACGGGATCGCGCAAGTGGCCGTGATGGGCGGCGAATTGAAACAATATCAGGTGCTCACTTCGCCAGCACGCTTGGCCGAATATGGCGTGACGCTCGACGAGTTGACGCGGGCGGTGCAACAATCGAACGTCGTCACCGGCGGCGGCTTTTTGCTGGCCCGCGATCAAGAGTCGCTCATTCGCATCGTCGGCCGTGCCGATAATCTGGAAGACTTGCGGCAGACGATCGTCAGCGATCGAGCTCCTGCGCCGGTCACAGTTCGGCAGGTGGCCGACGTCGAGCTTGGCGGACCCGTGGCCCGCGGCAATGGCAGCGTGGCAGGGCACCCCGCTGTCATCCTCACGGTCCAAAAACAGCCGCGGGCCGACACGCTGACGCTCGACCACATGATCGAGGAAAAAATTGCGGAGATGCGGGCCACCTTGCCGGCCGACGTGCAGATCGACACCCAGCTATTCAAGCAATCGACGTTCATCGAGACCGCCATCAGCAATGTCGAAGAAGCCATTCGCGACGGCGCCGTCTGGGTCGTGGTGGTGCTGTTCCTCTTTCTTTGGAATGTTCGTACCAGCGTCATCACGCTGGTGGCCATTCCGCTTTCGATCGTCATCACGGCCCTGGTATTCCGCTGGTTTGGGGTGACCATCAACACCATGACGCTGGGCGGATTGGCCGTGGCCATTGGCGAGCTGGTCGACGACTCGATTGTCGACATCGAAAACATCTATCGCCGGCTTAAAGAAAACCGCCAGCGACCGACGCCCGAACATCCGCTGCGCGTGATCTACCACGCCTCGGCCGAAGTACGCAACAGCATCGTCTATGCCACGCTGATCGTGGTGCTGGTCATTTTGCCGTTGTTCTGGCTGTCGGGCCTCGAAGGTCGGATGTTCGCGCCGCTGGGGCTTTCGTACCTGGTAACCCTGCTGGCCTCGCTGGTGGTGTCGCTCACGGTCACGCCGGCGCTGTCGGCCTATCTTCTGCCGCAGGCCCGTGTGCTGGCCGCTCCGCACGATCCGTTTCTCGTGCGCTGGCTGAAAGCCGTCGATCGGCGGCTGCTGCACTTCACGCTCAGGCACGCCTACCTGGTGCTGCTTGTCGTGGCGCTGCTGGTGGCGGTCAGCGTGGCGTCGATCGCCTGGATGGGCGGCGAGTTTATGCCCGACTTCAACGAGGGAACGCTTACGATCGAAGCCACAGCGCCGCCCTCGACCAGCCTGGAAGAATCGGACCGCATTGGCACGTTGATCGAAAAGATGCTGCTCGAAGTGCCCGAAGTCACGCGCGTCTCGCGGCGAACGGGCCGAGCCGAGCTCGACGAGCATGCCGAGAACGTCAATCACTCGGAGTTCGACGTGGGGCTGCGTCCCCCGCGCGTTCCCAAGCCCGGCTGGGGTCATGCGGTGTTGCGTGCGATTCCGGGGTTGCGGCGGTTCGGCATCGAGCACGTCGGCCGGCCGCGCGAGGAAATCCTCACGGAAATCCGCGACAAGATCACCGAGATGCCGGGCGTAGCCTTCAACATCGGCCAACCGATCTCGCACCGGCTCGACCACATGATGTCGGGCATCCGCGCCCAGATCGCCGTAAAAATCTTCGGCGCCGACCTGGAAGTGCTTCGCGAAAAGGCACACGAGGTCGAGCGGTTAATGGCCCAAGTGCCGGGCGTCACGGATCTCTACATCGAAGCTCAGGTTGAAATTCCGCAAATCCGCGTGACCGTGAAACGGGCCGAGGCCCTGCGCTATGGCCTGACGCCCGAGGAAATTGCCCATGCGCTGGAGACGGCATTTCAGGGCCGCACGGTGTCGCAAGTGCTCGAAGGGCAGCGGCTCTTCGACCTGGTTGTGTGGTTCGACCGTTCGGCGCGGCACGACGTCGAAGTGATTCGCAGCACGCCGCTCAGCACGCCTTCGGGCGGGCGGGTAGCGCTGGGCACCGTCGCCGACGTGACCGAAACCACCGGGCCAAACACGATCAACCGCGAAAACATCGTGCGGCGGATCGTGGTGCAGTCGAACGTGGCTGGCCGCGACCTGGCCGGCGTGGTGGGCGACATTCGCCAGGCTGTGGCCAAGCAAGTCGTGCCCACGCTGCCGCCGGGCTACTTTATCGAGTACGGCGGGCAATTTCAGGCCCAGCAAGACGCGAACTTACGGCTGGCCGTGCTTTCGGTCTTTTCGGTGGCCGGCATCTTCGGGTTGCTCGTGAAATGTCTCGGCTCGTGGCGCGGGGCCGTGCAGGTGATGGTCAATATTCCGCTGGCCGCCATCGGCTCAGTGGTGGCGCTGCTGTTGACCAATCGGCCGCCGGCCGACGTCATCGCTCAAACCGCCTGGTGGGAATTGCCGCGTGTCTGGGTAAGCGCCACCACGCTCTCGCTGGCGCATTGGGTGGGCTTTATTACGCTGGTGGGCATTGTCTGTCGCAACGGCATTATGATGATCTCGCACTACATTCATCTGATGCGACACGAAGGCGAGAAGTTCGACGAACACATGATCGTGCGCGGCAGTCTCGAGCGACTGGCCCCGGTGTTGATGACGGCGGCCACTGCGATCATCGGCCTAGTGCCGCTGGCGCTGGGCGCAGGGCAAAGCGGCAAGGAGATTTTGCATCCCTTGGCGGTCGTGGTGATCGGGGGCCTGGTGAGCTCCACGCTGCTCGACCAAGTCGTCACGCCGGCCTTGTTTTATAAATTTGGCCGCAAAGTGTACGAGCATGAGCCGGAGGCGGTGGAGGAGATCGAGTTGATCTAGCCGCCGGGATGCAGGATGCCCTTCCTAGGTCTTCCATGAATTCGCTACGCCACGCCCAGGCCGCGATCGAAGGCGTCTTGATCGCGCTGGTAGAGAGCGAGCACCGATTCGAACGTCTCGGCCGAAATTTGCCACGAGGGCTTTTCGTCGGTGTGGGCGTTGGCATGCTGCACGAACAGCCGGTGCAGAAATTTGAAGAGATGCCGCGGCACCCGCAGCGTGCGTAGCGCGTCGATCAACCGCCGCTCATTCACCGATTCGTGGAACAATGACCGCAGCGACGGCGACTGCCCGTTGACGGCGCAGGCCCGCAGGCGGGCGTTCGCCACGTCGTAGAGCGCCTCGCCCGTCCAGACAAGCGAAGGCACCATGTTTTGTTTGTCAAGCCGAGCCCGCTGATAGAATTCGCGGTCTTCGCGCTCGATGTAATACGACAGCTCGATCGGCAGCAGCAGCTTGAAGCCAATGCCAGGATGCTTGAGAAACTTGTTGTCGAGCATCGGCCACAACAGTGCCTTCATCTGTTCGGGCGAACCGTTGACCAGGTGCGGCTCGTCGACGCGGTCGATCAGCACGATCACGCCCGAATAGCCCAGTGTTTGCAACACGCCCTGAAACTTGGCTAACAGTTCAAAGCGGTCGTCGGTGCGTTCTTTGTTGGGCAGCGGCTGCCCGGCCAGTTCATCGGCCGAGAAGTTCATGAGCACCTGCCGCAACGGGTTCGGTTCGTGGTTGACCACCCTCAATTGCCGCGTGACGCCACGGGCCCGCCAATACCACAACCAGCACTTCACCGCCCAAGGCAGCCAGGCCGCCGCGGCGAAGAGATAGGGCCAGGGTGTTTCGAGCCAGTTCCATTTTTCCTGCCAAACAATCAGGCCGGCGATCGCCAGCAGCACCAGCACGCCCAACACGATAGGCCAGCGAGTGCGCCAGGTCGGAAAGCGCAGCTTTCGCCGCAGGCGGTGCCAGCGACGGCGGAATGTTTCGGCCGACGATTGATCGTAAAACGCCGCCAATAGCAGCAGGTCTCGCCGCTGATTGCGGTCGAGCCGGCCGATTTCCAGATCGCCGGCGTCAGGCGCTCCGGCGCGGCCGGGCACGCCCAGAATGCGGTCGACCAGCCGCGTGACGCCCAACGACAGTATGGCGTCCATATGATCCCACAGCTTCCACGCCGCGAGCACCTGCTCGATCTTGCGCCGTCGAGGGCCTAGCTTGTCGCGGAAGCGATCGAGAAACGGGTTGAAGTCGTCGTACTCGATGACGAACAGCCGCCGGTTGGGGTGCGCGCGATTGTGCTCGGCCAGGTGCTGCACAATCTGCAACCGCATGGCCGTTTTGCCGGCGCCTTTTTCGCCGAACACCACCGAGGTCGAAGGCTCGCCCGGATCGCCGTAGATTTTGTCCCACGTGGGATGGTAGGTGTTCTGGATACAGTGTTCCTTGAACACTGGATCGGTCTGGGCGTCTTCGTCGGCAAAAGGGTTGCTGGCGATGCCGTGGTGCTCCAGAAACTGCTGAATTTTCATGCCGAATCAAAAAATCGGTGATCTGTGACTCGCCTCGGTAGGGAACGTCCTCCGTACTACTAACGGCCCATTTCTTTGTGCCCCGCGAAGATTCTAGGCCGCGAACGACCCGCTTGGTGGTTGGGGAGTACCGGTGGCCTCTTCTCTGATCCTTGCAATCGGGCGCGGCCGCCCTGACATGATCGCGGTGGGTGACGGGGTGAAGCATCCACCCAAATGCATGTTTCCCCCGACATCCTTCGATCGGAGGCAAACCAACCAACAGAGAAGAGGCCACCGGTACTTCCCCACGTCACCTGTTGATTGTCCATCCGACTCACCATCGCAAGGAACCGTTTAATTGGTTGCGGCCGAAGACCGCGTTAGGGCGTTCCGCGAAGGGCGGCGCGACGTTGAATCGCAGTTCACGGAACGCCACGGAGGGCGTTCCCTACAAAGCCATTACCGGTTCTGGCGGTCGGCTACGTGCTGCCTCCTCGACTATTGGGCCTTGAGGCTCTCGATCATCGCGTCGAACGCCTTTTGGTTGTCGGCGATGGTCTTGCGCGGGCCGATCAGCTTGATGAAGTAGTTGCCGGTCTTTTTACCTTTCTGGGTCGTCTCGATGATGGCGGCCAACATCCGGTAGTCGTCGCGTTCGATCGTCTTGCCGCCGGCGAACGGTCCGCCCGGCTTGTCGAGATACGTGCCGGCGACATCGACCAGCGTCACCTCTTGTCCGGCGACCTTTTTTTGCTCGACCTTGGCGGCGTCGGCGCTGTCGCCGCCGTCGGGCTGACGGAACTGCCCATACCAACGCTTGACGTTGTCTTCGATGCTGCCGCCGGCGCCCATCACGGTCACGCGGCCAGGCCGCTCGTCGCCCTCGGAGGCGGGCACTTCAAATTCGTGTTCGATGAAGTTGATCTTGGGCTGCTTGCGCTCCCAGCCTTCGGGCGCCAGCATCTGAAACTTGCCGTCGGCGATATCGATCTTGTCGGCCTTGGACGGTTTCGATTTTTTGTCTTGTTCGTCGGCACGTATGAAACGAGCTGCCGTAGTCAAAAATGTGGCACACATCAGCGCCAGCGCGGCGCACCAAGGAGTTGTTTTCATGGATTCAATCTCGCGAGGAAGTATTTTGTTCGGGCACATCGATCCGCATTTTACTCTTCCTCTTCATTTGAGCTAGTCGCAGGCTCTTCCTCGGTGGCCGCCTCCGGCTGTTCGACTTTCGCCGCGGTCTTGGTGGCTGCGCCCGGCGTCAACTGCTCGCTCACCACCTTGAACACGAAGTATGACAGCGGGATCATGGCCACCACCAGGGCAACGATGACGATCATTGGTCCCGTGTTCGAGCGCGGGCGATAGGGCCGCGCCGGCCGGTGGCCCGAAGGTTCGGCAGGCACGGCCGCGATCGGAAATCGTTCGGCGGTGGCGATCGCCGGAAAACCGCCGGGCGCCATGCCACCGGGTGCCACGCCGATCGGTTGCGCGAGTTGGCCGACCGGCGGCCCGCCAGCTCCAAGCATCGGAGCGCCTACCGCGGCAGTGGGCAACGGAAGTGCCCCGGGCGGCCCAACGCCCGCGGGCGCAGTCATCGCCGCTGGATTTTGTAACTGCGAGAACACCGCGTCGGCTCGCTTCCAGTCGGGCCAGTCTTGTCGCCAAACCAGCGAGTCGGCAGTAACTCGTCCCTCGGCGATCCAAGTACGAAACTCTTCTCCAACGGCCGGACCGTACTGATTGGCCGCTCCCGGCGGCGTGACATACCACTGCAAGTGCGGCGCTTCGCTGATGGCATCGGCCACAGCGCCTGGCGCGCCCGCCCCAGGGACAACCGGCTGTGACACCGTTGTCTTCAGATTCTCTTGTGAGCGAGCTTCGCCAACCGCCGGCCAATCATCGGCTGTCGCTGGCCCAGAACGAACATCCGGCTCACCCGTGGCCGGCTGCGCGGCAGGCCCAGCCCCTGCGGCCGGCCCACGTGCGGCAGTGCCCGCCTTGGTGGTCGGTGGTTCCGATGCCTCACGTGCAGCCGGCTGGATGATACGCGTGACTAGTCCCGCCGGCGCCCGGCCCACTACGGTCGGCAGATCCTCGGGACGCAGGCCGGCCGCGGTGTCGGAGCTCGAACCGGGATTCGGCTCCCTCACCGACGCGGCCGCTGCAGTATCGGAGGTAACCGATTCGGCTGCAGTTGAATCTTCGGCCGGTATAAGGATTTTTCCCTGGCAATGCGGGCAGCGGCCGCGTTTGCCGGCCAGCTCGGCTTTGACGTTGAGTGATCGCCCGCAAGCGGGACAGGAAAATCGGATGCCCATGTTGACAGTAGTATAGCGGGTGGAGGGGTCGGGGTTTAGGGTTACGTTAGGGTTCAAAGGTGCAACTAGGGTTCAGGGTTCAGGGTTCAGGACGCGCAAGCGTAACGTCGATCGAACGAGGTTCACGAAAATGCTGAACTCTGAACCCTGAACCCTGAGCCCTTTTGGCGAACCCTGAACCCTTTGGCGAACCCGGACCCCCCCTGGCCTCCGACCTCTTGCATTCCAGACGCAATGTCTTTATGATGTGTCTGGCCACAAGAAAGGGAACCCGATTCATGCCACGTTCGCCGCAAGACGTCACCGACGCCGAATTAGCCATTATGGAATCGCTCTGGGACCGAGGCTCGGCCACGGTGCGGGAGCTGGCCGAGCAACTCTACGGCGGCAGCTCGGCCTCGCAACACGCCACCGTGCAAAAGCTGCTCGAGCGACTCGAAGGCAAAGAGTGCGTGCGTCGCGATCGCGACGCCTGGCCGCACCGGTTCGAGGCGGCCGTCGATCGCCAAGACCTGATCGGCCGCAACTTGCAGCAGACGGCCGACCGTCTTTGCGACGGCTCAATCCAGCCGCTGTTGATGCACCTGGTGAAGGCGGGGCGGCTGTCGGCCGACGAACGGAAGTCGTTGCGCAATTTACTCGATCAATTGGAACGCGACGGCGGCAAGCAGAGTCGAAAGAGATAGCTTTTGTTTGTAGAACGGAATTCGTTCCGTTTCCTCGTGGGGGCCTAAGGTGCATCATGGCGTGGCTCGTCGCGATTGGCCTGACAAACGCTCTGTTGGCGACGGCACTGGCGTCCGCCGCCCTTCTCGCCACGTGGCTGCGGCGACCGGCGATGGCACACTTGTTATGGGTACTGGTCCTTTGCAAGTTGCTGACGCCGCCGCTCATCAAGATCTCGGTCGAGGGCTGGGGCAAGCCCGGCGGTTGGCTCGATCCGGCGATGTGGACGAATGCGCCGGTTGAAAGCATCCAAGAGGTGGCTACGGCCGAGCCAACCGGTTTACCGCGCGGCATCCCTACGCGACCGGGCGTCGCCGAAGCTGCCGCAGTGCAAACGCCGATGACACTCGATGATCGCCGGTTGCCAACGGCGCCGGTGGCGCGACCGCCTCAATTGCTCGCCGCGACCCGTCGCTGGTGGAAGAGCTCGCCGAGCGACTGGCTGCGCGTGGCGGCGCTGGTGTGGATGAGCGGGAGCGTCGTAACGGTGGTGCTGCTTGGCCGACGGGCCTGGCGGTTCCGCGCTTTTCTGCGGTTGGCGGCTCATCGCGACCACTCCTTGAGCGAGCGTGTCGCGCGAGTGGCCCGCGCGGTGGGCATCGCTTCGCCGCCCGGCGTGTTGGTGGTCGAAAGCGTGGTTTCGCCCATGCTGTGGGGCGTGGGACGCGGCGCGCAATTGCTGTTGCCCGGCCCGCTGGTTCGGCGGCTTGACGACGCGGCCCGCGACGCCCTGGTGCTGCACGAGCTGGCCCATTACGCGCGGGGCGATTGCTGGGTGCGCTTGCTCGAATTGACCGTGCGGGTGCTTTATTGGTGGCATCCGCTGGTCCGCTGGGCGATGCGCGCCATCGAAGCCGCCGAAGAAGAATGCTGCGATGCCTGGGTGCTCGAGCATCAGTCGGGCACGCGCCGCTCGTATGCCGAAGCGTTACTGACGACCATCGATTTTCTCTGCGAACCGGCGCCGGCTCGGTCGCCGTTGGCATTGCCGCCCGCGGCTTCGGGACTGGGCGACGTGCCCGTCTTGCGCAGTCGGCTGCGGCAAATCATGTGCGGCGACGTGGCCACGCGGCCCTCGCACACCGCCCGGCTACTCGTGCTGGTTGCGGCGGCGGTATTGTTGCCGCTCGGTCCGGCGTTTCTAGGCACTGCGGCTAACAGCGCCTCGGCGCGAAGCACGGCCTTCGTCGATTTCTCAATCTCAGCCAATGTGGCTGAAGCGGATGTTGCGACCGATGGCAGCAGTTGGACGATTGTACCTGGTCGCTCAGCCGCGGTAGACCTCGGAACATCATCCCACGATGAGGCAGTCGGCTCGTCCGAATCCGAACGGAGCAGTTCGCCTCTTCCTCCGGCCACGGCTAGAATCGCAACAGCCCAACTACCGCGCCTGCCTGCGGTGCTGTGGGCCACCGCCACATCGCCCAACGGCAAGTACAAGTTGGAGGCCCGCGCCGGCCGGCGCACCACGCTCGTCCATGTCGAGTCGGGCTGGCGGCTTGACCTGAGCAGCTACAAGATTGCCTGCGTCTCGTTCGCCCCCGACAGCCGGACCGTGGCGACCGGCCATGACGACAGCGTGGTCCGCATCTGGGACTGTGAGACGGGCGGCATCCTGTATTCACTCAAAGGCAGCGAAGCCGCTATCTCGTCGCTGGCGATCGCCGGCGACGGGCGGCGGTTGGCCGCGGGCGCCGCCGATGGCAGCGTGTTGGTGTGGGATCTTTCGAGCGGCGAACAGCTTGGCCGCCTCGCGCGACAAGACGCCGCGGTGAGTTGTATTCGCTGGTCGCACGCGGGCGACCGTCTGGCCGTGGCGTTGGGCCGTTGGTCCGACCACGAGCAGGCGTCGCTGGTGATCTGGTCGCCCGACGAGGGCGACGTTTCGGCCCAACATACACTGGGCGATCCGGCCGGCGCCCTCGACTGGCTCGCTAATGACGAATCGCTATTACTGGCCGGTTGGGACGGCGAGGGGCGAATTTGGCGCTTGGGCGACGCAGCGCCTTCCGGCTGGATGGCGCTCGCCAAGGACGTGGTTTCGGCGGCGGCCTGGTCGCCCGATTGCCCGTTGATTTCGTCGTGGCAAAACGAACAACTCGCCAGCGGGGCAGGGAGCGAATTTGATGATGGAATGGAATAGGGCAAACGCCTGGCGATTTTGGATTTTGGATGTTCGATTTTGGATTGTCTTGTTGCTGTTGTCGCCTGCCAAGCTGTACGCGTTTCAAGACGCCAAAACGAATGTCACACCGCCGGCCTCCGAACAAGACGCCTCCGAACAAGACGCCGCCGACCAGCGCGATGAAGAAGAGCGCCTAAAGCGGTCGGCAAGGTTAGATGATATGCGCCGCCGCGCGGAGGCCATCGAGGTTTCGCGGCAGCACAGCGGCCAGCGGATATCAGCCAAGCTGCTCGACAACCCGCTGCTTCGGTTCAACGACACCGCGCGCCTCGATCTCGACGGCACCGTCTGGGCGTGGGGCGAGGGCCGGCCGGCCGCGATCATGGAGCTTTATCCAAAGGCCGATCCGCCGGACAGGTGGGTCTATGTTTTTACTTCCACGTCGCCGGAACCACTCGATGCCAACATCGTCGCGGGCGCGCAGCGTTGGAATTGGTCGCCCGGGTCGCCTGGTTTTCATGCGCAACCCTTTCCCGATGCGCCGCCGCCCGCCGACCGGCCCGCGCTCCGATTGCGGCAAATGAAGGAACTGGCGCGGCGATTGACGGCGCACGAGTTCTGGGATCCGGATAACTCCCGCTTCGAGTTGCGACTGCTGGCCCAACCTGTGCATCGCTATCAAGACCCCGAGGCGGGCATCACCGACGCCGCGATCTTTCTGCTGGCTCATGGCACGAACCCCGAAGTAGTGGCCATCATCGAGGCGGCGCCTGATAAAAATTCGTCGCCGCGTTGGCAATGCGCCTTCATGCGGCTGGGTCACGCTGAAATGCACGTCGAAATTGACGGCAGGGAACTCTGGCGACAGCAGCGCGCCTCGCAGACCGATTTGCGCGAACCTTATTGGCTGACGGTCGCCTGGTCGCCGCCGGAGAAGTAAAAGCGAGTAGAACGTGAGCATGGATTACCGAGTCTTCATCCTGGCTTGTGCGGTTGTTTTGAACCTGGCGCCCTCATTGCGCGGACAAGATACTCCTCCGGTTGCTGCCACCGCACCGCCTGCGGTCGTCGGCAACGCGGATGGCGTCCGCCGCGCCGTAATCGTGTGCGGTTTGCCGGGCGATGCCGAGCATCGCGAGCTATTTGCCAGGACGATCGAACAGCTTTATGCCGGTCTCACCGGGCGGCTGGCCTTCAAGGCCGAGGATGTCGCCGTGCTGTTTAGCGACGAGACGAACGACAAAGACGGCCTCGCGCTGCAGGCCAACCGCGGCCCCGCCACTCAGGAGCAATTGACCAAAACAGTCGGCGAATTCACGAAGACGCTTCAACCCGCTGACGCCTTGTGGGTCTTTGTGTTCGGGCACGCTCATTTCGACGGACGGAACTGCTGGCTGAACCTGCCGGGACCCGACATCAACCAGGTGGAGTTCGGCAAGCTCTTCGCGCCTTTGGCCTGCCGCGAACAGGTGTTTTTCATCACGACCCCGGCCAGCGGCTATTACATCCGGCCGCTCTCGGCGGCTGGCCGAATTGTGATCACCGCCACTGAGCCTGACTACGAAGTCAACGAGACGCTCTTTCCGCACAAGCTGGCGAAGTCATTGGCCGAGCCGCCGCCAATGGCCGAGTTCGACGTCGACGGCGACGGCCGGCCGACGCTCTTCGACGCCTATCTCTGGTCGGCCCGTGAAACCGCGCAAGAGTTTGCCTCGGGCGAGCTGTTGGCGACCGAGCAT
>DATFDL010000106.1:0-5904 GCA_035252155.1 Pirellulales bacterium
TATAATCAAAGATCACATACCGGCCGCTGCCGTCGTGACGGTCGATACGGTCGACCCGCGCCTTCAAGAACATCGGCTTGCCGTCGACCAGCAGCGGCGCTTGCTCACCCTTGATCTCGATTTCGGTTTTCACAATGCGCCAGCCCTCGGCGGCCCATCTGGCTTGCCAATCGGCGAAGGCTGCCAGCCGCAACTGCAAATGCTCGACTTGCAGATCAACCGCGGGCAAGCGGTGCCTGCCAAACCGCTCACCGACGAGCCGCTTGAGATCAGCTTCGAGCCGCTGGCGGATGGCGTCGGCATTGGTCAGCAGCGAATTGTCGGGATCGGCGCCAAACTCGCGCAATACGTCGTGCGCCAGCGAGCCGAAGGCCGACGGTTCCAGCTCTTCCGCCAGATCGTCGAGCGAATGCAGCGAAAGCACGTGCCGCAAGTAGTAGCGATAAGGGCAGGCCAGGTAGTCGCGGAATTGCGTGACTCGCATTTCACGGACGTGCGTATCCGAAGGCTTGGGAGCGGGGGGCGCGAAAGCCGACTTCCGCGCGCCGGCGGGCAGCCCGTGCGGCACACCGGTCGGGCCTGTCGGCGGCAACTCACGCCCGAAATAGCGGAGCACGCGCCGGGCAATTTGTTTTTGCGGGCAGGCAAACGCCAGCCGGCTGGGCGCCAGCGGATCGCCTTGCGACGACCGGCGGCCGGCAACCAGCTTCAGTTGCTCGCGCGAGCCCAGCAACACGGCCAGGGCGTAAGCATCGCGGGCGTAACGCCGATCGTTGTCGAGCAGCCCGAGCTGCCGGCGCAGAGCATTGGGCAAAAACGGATCGGCATTCACAAACGACGGCACAAAGCCGTCGTTAAACCCGGTGACCACCAGAGCCGGCGCGTCGTCGAGCGGCAATTCGAGCCAGCCCAAGACTTCGATGGCCGCCTGGTCGGGCACCGGCGGAATCGGCTCGCTCTCGATCTGCCGCAACAACAGCCGGATGGCTTCGGCAGCCGACAAGCGGCCCGTCCAGCCCGGATCGAGTTGGCTGGCTTCCAGCAACACCGAGTGAATCTTGTCGCACGCTTCAACAATCAATCGCCCGCGCATCTGGCCGCGATCGAGCTGTTGCGGTCCGTAGACGGCAACGAGCAGATCGACGATTCGCTGCGCCCATTCCCGCAGCGTCTGCTGTCCGGAAAAACTTTGAAGCCAGCCATTGAGCTGGGCCTGAATCTCGGCGACGGCCTGGGCGGCGGCGCTGCGTCCCAGCGGCCGAGCTGCCAGCCGCGCCTGCAAATGTTCGCAGTAATAGGTATCGAGCGCGGTGAGCGGATCGAGAGCTGACGCCGAGCTTGGATCGGTGACTCGGGCAGCCAGCGCGAGTTGCACGTCGGGATGTCGAACCAGTGCGGCCAAATCGGCGAACCGCTGACCATCGAGATAATCTGCCACCGCCTCCAACAACCGATAAGGCGCTGTCTGACCGAGTCGAACCGCCTCGCCGTACCGGCTCGGCAAGTCGAACTGCTCAAACCGCCGCTCCAGATACGGCACCACCTCGACGTCGGGCACGCCGACGGTGATCTGGTCGGCAGCGTAACGCCCCTTGAAGTCGGCAATGGCCTGCACGACTGCGCTCGCCTGGTCGGCAGGTCGATCGACGACCACAAGCTGCTCTTCGCGCAATTCGAGCGTGGCGTCGCGCCAAGCGTCGGTCAAAAGGTTTCCTAGCGGGTCGAAGCGGTCGGCCAGTTCCGGCGGAGCATAGACCAGCGCTGTAACCCGGTCGGCCACCATGGCATCGCTCAGCATCCGCGCCACGACTGCCGGTAAATCTGCGGCGCCGACCAACACAATATCGCGATCGGCGCGGCACTCTCCGGCACGAATCGCTTCGAGCCGGGCAAGTTGCAGATCGCTCAGTTCCAACCTGGCGAGCCGGCTTTCGTAAGCAGTTTGGGCGGCCGCCAAAGCGTGCCACCGTTCGGCCTCGGCGGCATCGAACCGTTCGACGCACGCCACGGCGTCGGCGAAACGCAGTCCATGCCCGGCGAGGTCGTCGTGCAACCGCTCAATGACCTCAGCCAGCCCCAGCCGCTGCGACGACAACGTAGCTGTTGTCCTCGGCGAGGCGCGTTCGGGTGGCTTGCGTTCCGGAACAGGGCGCCCGTTGGCAGCGCGCGAGGCGGCGTTCTTTTGCGCCGGCTCGCGGCCTTCGTCGTCGGCGCCTGCTTCGCCAGTCAGGCGGCATAAGAGGTTCGGGGCGATGTCGTCCAGCGCGGCGGCCCAGGCCAATTGCCGTGCCAACGGGCCGGCCATGCGGGCCGGACTGTCGTACAGTTCTTCGGGCAAATGGCCGAGCGTCACGATGCACGGAGGGACAAGAGCGGCGCTGCGCCTTTCGGCCTCCTCGACAAGGACCTCGAGCAACCGGCGCGTGGCGCGTGCGCCGGGCAAAGCGACGACGACATCCGAAAAGCATGCCTCGTTGGCCGATGCGTATCGCTCGAACAAGAAATCAGCGACCGAAGTTAGGGCGGGCTGTTTCCAGCCTAGAAAGATTCGCTTCATGGAACGAGCTTCCTCTCTCTGCCTGCCAGCGGCAAATCGACAATCACACGGGTTCCCTCACCGGGGGTGCTAATGATTTGCGCCTGACCGCCCAATAGGTCGGCTCGCTTGCGGATGCCCGTCAGGCCGAAGTGATCGTCCGCGACGTCGTCGGGGTTGAACCCGACGCCCCAATCGCGGACTTCGATCCGCACCTTGCCGTCGCACTCGACAAGCTTCACTTCGGCCCGCTTCGCCCGGCTGTGCCGCCGGA
This sequence comes from Pirellulales bacterium, assembly GCA_035252155.1. Lineage (GTDB taxonomy): Bacteria > Planctomycetota > Planctomycetia > Pirellulales > JAICIG01 > JAICLL01. Next base: position 2,811 of record DATFDL010000106.1, read on the forward strand.
CGTTGGTCAGCGCCTCTTGCACGATGCGAAAGATCGTTCCCTCGAGCATCGCCTCGAGCCGATCGAACGAAACGCGGTGCGAGAAGCCGACCACCAACTCGCCGCCGGCCGACCTTTCGGCAGCCAGGTAGGAGATGGCCGGCACGACTCCCTCTTCGTCGAGAATGGGTGGGCGCAGGCCACTCATCACGCGCCGCCCTTCGGCGATCGAGCGCTGAATCAGATGAATGGCCAATTCGAGCGAACCGCGTCCCTTGGCCGAAAGGTTTGCCTGCTCGCCATCAAGGCCCTCCAAATGCAGCAAAGCTCCCGACATATACTGCACCAGGCCATCGTGAATCTCGTAGGCCATAAGCTGGCGGTCGCGTTCATGCTCGCGAATCAATTGCTTTAGAAACCGTTGCTCGCCGCGGAGCCGCTCTTCGGCGTCTTTGCGTTCGGTGATGTCGGTCGAGATGCCGCAGACGGCGAACGGCACTCCTTGCGTATCGCAGATCGGAAACTTGATCGAGAGAAACGTCCGCAATGCGCCTGCCACCGGCACGACTTCTTCGAATTCAAAGGGGGCCCGCCGCTGGAGCACCTGAAGGTCGTTGGCTCGGAATTGCGCCACCGTATCAGCGGGAAACGTCGCCTCGCTCGTGCGGCCCACCACGTGCTCCTCGCTGATTTGGAAGACCGTTTCATACGCTCGATTGACCAGCAAGTACCTGCCGTCGGCGTCCTTGAGGTAGACGATGGCTGGCGTGTTGTCGAGAATGGCGTGCAACCGCTGCTCAGTCTCGCGCAACGCCGCCAAGGCGCGCTTCTGCTCGGTGACGTCGCGCAGCACGACGACGCCCCCCTGCCGTCTGCCCTGCTGATCTTCGAGCGGCCGCGCATTGACCTGCAACCACGTGCCGCGCAGCGCGTGCGAGCCGTGCAGAAAGAGCTCTTCGCCGTCCACCGACTCGCCACGAATGGCCCGTGCCAGCGGACGCTCGCTGGGCAGATAGGGCGTTTGCTGGTCGGGCCGCAGCATCTCCGCGGCCCAGTACTCGTCGACGTTGCCGCTGGCTGAGTCGCGCAGGCCGGTCATCGCAGCGGCCGCCGGATTCACCAACAACAACTTTCCCTGCGGGTTGGACACGACCACGCCGTCGGCCATGCTGTCGAGCACTGACCGCAAGATGTTGGCTTGTTCTTGACTGTGCGCTTCCGCGCGGACCCGCTGTTCGATCTCCTCGCGCAGGACCTGATTGACGGCCCGCAGTTCAGCCGTCCGTTGGACGATTTGCTGCTCTAATTCAGCCACGCGGCGCCGTAAGGCCGCAAGTTCATCGCCGGCGCCGGTGTTCCGAGCGGTTGGGCCGGTCATTGAGTCATCCGCTCCCAGAGCAATCGGTAATACTTCATCACGCGGACGGGATCGGCCGTGGGGGCGCCTTCTTCCAACAGCGTCCAGCCCTCGAAACCCGACGCCTTGAGCAGATCGAACAGCCGCTGCCAGGGATAGTCGCTCACGAGATCGTGAATGTGGATCGTTCCGAGCCGATCTTTGACGAGCTCGAAATTCGCGTCGAGCCCAGGCTCGTCCAGATCGGCGGCGTTCGAATTCCAGCAGACCGTCGCGCCGGGATGTTCGGCGACTTCCATGATCTTTGCGATATAGGCCAGCTTGTCGGTGCCCTTACCGTGTACCTCCAACCGCAGCGTCACGCCATACCCGGCGCCGAATTCGGCCAGCTCACCCAACGCCCGGCCGATTTGTTCGAGCGTCTTGGCAACCGGCACGTCGGGCGGCAAGCCGTTCGGCCGCACTTTGACGCCGCTGGCCCCGCAGTCGTGGGCGAGTTTGATAAACCCCTTCGTTTGGTCGATGTTCTTTTGCAAAACCGCGCGATCGGGCGAATGATATTCGCAAGCCGTTCCGAACCCGACCAGCGTAACGCCGCTGGCGGGAAAGAGCTCGGCGATTCGGCGTCGTTCGGCGGCCGAGAGCGTCGGCTCGACGCCGTGCTTGTGCCCGGTGCGCAGCTCGACGCCGGCAAAACCGGTCGATTGGCAGTTTTTGATGAGGGTGGGCACGTCCCATTCGGCGCCCCACATGTACGTGACAAGTCCCAGTTGCATCGGCGGATTTTGGTTAGGAGGATCGTTTTGTCGCGATTCGATCAGCATACGCCTACGAACGTGGCGTTGCCAGCGGCTATTTGGTCCCGAACAACCGCCGCGCGTTTTTGTCGGTCTGGCGAATGAACTCGGCCAGTGGCACGCCGCGCTCTCGCGCCAGGCACTCGGCGGTGTACACCAGGTGCGCCGGCTCGTTGCGGCGCCCACGCAGCGGGTGCGGCGACAAATAGGGGCTGTCGGTCTCGATCAGTATCCGATCGTCGGGCACCGTCTGGGCGACGGACCGCAGTTCGGCCGCGTTCTTGAAAGTGACCATGCCCGCGAAGCTAATGTAAAGGCCGAGCGCCACGCACTCATGGACTGTTTCGGCGGTGCCGGTGTATGAGTGCATCACGCCGGCGAGCGGGCCGCGGCGTCGGGCCTCGCGGAGCACGGCGAGCACGTCGCCGTCGCTCTCGCGCGTGTGAACGATGAAGGGCAAGCCGCGCTCTTGCGAAAGCCGCAGATGCCGGTCGAAGTAGTCCTGCTGCACGTCGAACGGCGAATAATCCCAGTGACGGTCGAGGCCCGTTTCGCCCAGTGCCAGGACGCCGGGCCGTCCGGCCATCTCGACGATTCGCTGCCAATCGCCGGGGGCGGCCTGAGCGCAGTAGTTTGGCTGGATGCCGACCGCCGCCCGCACTGTCTGCGGATATTTTGCGGCCAAATCGAGGCACGCCTGGCTGCTATCGGCGGTCGTGCCCACGGCTATGATCTGCGCCACGCCGGCCTCCACCGCACGCTCGATCACGATCGGCCGGTCGTCGTCGAACTCGGACTGATCGAGATGAGCGTGGGTGTCGAAAAGAGGCATAGCGCGGCGGACAAATAAAAAAAGAAGGACGCCGAAGCGTCCTTCCAAGAATACCTGATTACGCCCGCCTCTGCGAACGGCTCGATTTAGGCACTACTTGTTGTCGTCGTCCGTCGTCTCCGTCGTCTC
>DATFDL010000107.1:0-5313 GCA_035252155.1 Pirellulales bacterium
AGAGCGGATCTGTTTGAAGGGCGCCGGCCCTCAACGTCGAATCGTTTGGAATCGCAGCCGCGTCGCCTCCCTCAGAGGTGGTACGATGCGCAACGCGTTGCGCGTCGCGCCGCGGCATATGCCGTGGCACGCTCCTCGCACCTTCTCTTGCGTCAAAACGGACGTTGCTTTCGCGGAGCGAAAGACGACAAAAGACTACCGATTGCCGTAGAGCGGCAAGAAGCGGTAATAGACTTCGAGGCAGAGCGCGCCCAGCGCGGTGGTGTAAACGCGGCCGCCGTGACTTCCCCAGACTTCATCGGGATCCCAACTGCCGGCTAGATCGGCGTCGGTGCGCTGGCTGGTAATCAGCGTCGGCTCGAGCGCGTCTTTCCACTGCTGCCAATACTTGCCTTGTAATTGAAACATGCCCAGCGTGGCGTAGTACCAATAATAGAAATTCGTGCGGGCGGCGCCGGGCAGCTCGCCGAGCACGAAATCGCCCGCCCTGTTACCGTCGGGGTTGTTGCGCCCCATACCGAGAAACTGCCGGCAGACCAAGGCCTCGGCCGTCATGCTGCGCGTATACCGCTCGCTCGCCAGCGGGCGATACTTGGCCAGGCCCTCGGACGAGACATTGGCCAGAAACCGCAGCATGCCCTGCCGCGATTTATCGGGGATCGGGAAGCCAGCCAATTCGGCGCTCTTCAGCGCCATAAGCTGCCAGCCCAGTTGGCTGGTGTCGCACAGGGTGTCGCCCGGCTCATAGCGCCAGCCGCCGGCGGTGGCGTTCTGCGCCGAAAGCGTATATCCAATGGCCTTTCGCACCGGTTCGAGCAGCCGCTCGTCCTGCGTCATCGCAAACGCCTCGCTCAAAGCCAAGGCCGCCATACCGTGGCAATACATCTTCGCAAAGCGGTCGGCGTTGCCGCTCAAATTGCCGTCGCTTTTTTGAATGCTGATTAAATACGACAGCCCGCGATCGACGGTTTCGATGTAATCGCCCTCGATGTGCGTTTGGCCATTGCCGAGAAACGCCAACAGCGCGAGTCCCGTGACGCCGGTGTCGGCCTCGATGCCGATGATTCCGAGCTTGTCGTTGCCCACGACGCGCTCCTTGCCCGCCCCATGTTGGCTGGCGTCCCAGCGGCCATCGTCGGCCTGGTGACCCGCCAACCAAGCCAAGGCCGCTTTGACCGCCGCTTCGGTGTCGGGCGAGCCGCCGTGCGAGGCGATAATCTCGGCCTTGTGCGGCGCGCGGCGGTGCTGATAGACCCGCGGTAGCTCGGCGGCCGGTTCTCCAGGCCTGACCTTGCGGGGAGCAAGCAACGGATTGCCGTCCGCATCGGTGCGGCCAATCGACGTGCCGGCTGCCTGCTGGTCCGACGCCGCGCCGCGGCGACGTATCATCGCGGCCACGTCAGAATCGTCGTCGGTGCGCGTCAGGCGGCCCCCGCGAGTTGGGCCGGGTGAATCAGCGCCGACGTTCTCCGGCGCCAGCGGACTTTCCGAACGCGGACGAGCGTCGACGCTGGGCGAGGTCATCCGTGTCGAAGGCGCGGTCGTCGAGCGATCGGTCATGCGTGGCAACTCGGCAACGTCGCGCAGCTCGCCGGGCAACTGCGGCCGCGAGGTGTCGGGCCGCGCCGGGCCGGGAGTCTGCGTTAGGGCCTGAGCCCGTTGCGGCGCCGTGCGTTCTTCGAGCAGCGGGTTTGCGACATCTCGCCGGCTGGCCGCCGGCGCTTCGATCTCTTCCGAAGTGGCCGCTTCGCCGCGATCGGCCAGCGACGCGCTTTCCACGTCGACTTCGGCCCGGGGCTGCTCGACCTCGCTATCCGGCAGCTTTTCCACGGGCAACTCGGTGGGCAACAGCGGCGAGACCGCCTCAGCCTGGCGTTGGGGCTCGTCGTCCGCCATGGCTGGCGGGCGATCGAGCGCCACTTGCTCCGCCGCCGGAACGTCGTCGGCAAAACGCTCCCACGGTTGTGGTGCGACGGCACTGTGGGCCGCGTCATGATCGGCCGGCGAGACAGACTCTCCGATCGGCTCCTCAACCAGCGTTGTCCGCACCAACTGCTCGTGCGGCGTGGCGGCCACGATCTCCACCGTCGTGGCGTAAGTGGCCAGCAACAGGTGGGTGATCAGCGACAATACCACGCACTTTTTGAGCGGCTGAGACTGCCCCCACCGCGTAACCATCATCAACAGCAACGCCACCGTAATGCAGACCAGCCCCAGCCACACGATGCCCAGAATCAAATGCGGGCCGGTGAGAAAGTCGAGCGCGCGATCGAGCCGTGTCGTGCCCATGTGCTTACCTCGCCGGCGGGTTCCACAACCTGACGGAAATGCTCAACTCAGAAATGCCCGCCTGCTTGCAGGCGTTCAGCACCTCGGCCACGCGCTGATAGCGGGTCGCGCCGTCGCCCCGCACTAGCACGCCCAGGGCGGGATACTGGCGGCGAGCGGCGGCCAAGCGGCGGCCCAATTCGTCGAGGTTGCTCACCACTTGCCGATCCATCTCGATGACGCCGTCATGATAAATGTTGATCGTCTTGTTTTCCGGAGCGGCGGTCAGCGCGCCCTTGTCGCTCACTTCGGGCACCCGCAGCCCGATTTGACGTTCTAGCTCGGTGAACTTGCTGACCGTCATAAAGAACAGGATCAAGCAGAACAGCACGTCGACCATCGACGTCAGATTCAGCGTCGGCGCTTCATCGCGAGAAGTTTTGAGCGGCATGTTCCGAATGCGGAGTGCGGAGTGCGGAATTACGCTGCCGAATCGCGGCGGCTGGCGCGGCTTTTGGCCGGCCCGGCTGCTTGCAACGCCTCGGCCGAAATGGCGGCCACCACCTCTTGCCCCAGTGCGTCGAGCTCAACTATCAATTGGTCGACGCGGCTGAGAAAAAACAAATAGCAGACCAGCGCCGGAATGGCCACCGACAGTCCGCCGGCCGTGGTGATCAACGCCTCGCTGATGCCCCGCGAGAGCAGCTCGGGCCGGCCCATCGCGCCGGACGTCGATATATCGTTGAACGCCTTGATCATCCCGAACACCGTGCCGAGCAGCCCCAGAAGCGGACTGATCGTCGAGACGGCATTGAACACCCGTACGTACTTGCGCAGCCCGTTCGAGGCCCGCTCACCCGCATCGAGCACCGCCTGCTCGACTTCGACGGCGGGCCGGCCCCATTTGCGCACTGCGGCGGCGAACACGCCGGCGACCGGGCTGCCGTTGTCTTCGCACAGCGCAAGGGCCTGATCGCGGTCTAACTGCCCGTCGCTTAATTGGTGCAGAAAGCGCTTCACGAACGGGCGGGGAATCACGCGGCCGCGCCGCAGGGCGATCGCCCGCTCAAAGACGAACACCAGCGTGATGAACGAACAAAAGATAATGGGGATCATCAAGATCCCGCCGGCCTGAATGATCTGAAACAGGTTGCGCTGCGGAATCAATTCGGTGTCGGAGACCGGCGCCACATTGCCTGGGCCGGTTTCGGCGGCAGCGGCGTCGGCGTCCTCGGCCTGCGCCCAGACACACGGCGCGCCGATAGCCAACAACAGCGCAACAGAAAGTAGCCCTGATGCGAAGCGTGCGAAATTCATGAACGTGTTCCTGCGGTGTGGCGGCTACTTTTTGGCGGCTACTTTTTGCCTGCTATTTTTTTGCTGCGGCCCGCGATTGGGCGGTCTTCAGCCGCTCGGAGGCGTCTTTGGCAAACTCCGTCTGCGAATAATCTTTCAGCAGCCGGGCGTAGAGTTCCACCGCCGGCTGCCATTCTCCCAGACGTTCGTGGCATTTGCCGGCCTGCAACAGCGCCGCCGCTTGCCAGGTCGGAAAGTCGTAAAGAATTTCGACCCGCAGATACTCTTGCAGCGCCGACTCGTAGTCCTCCTGATGAAAATACGTCTCGCCGATCATCCATTGGGCCTTGGCGGCGGTCTCGGTCTTAGCGCCCGCTTCACTGCGCGTGACGCGCCGATAGTCCGATCGCGCGTCGTCAAAGTTTCCCAGGGCCGCCTGACAGCGCCCCATCAGATAATCGACCTCATACTGTTGGTCAAAATCGGGATAATCGGTCTCGATTTGTGAAGCAATCTCCAGGGCGTCGTGCCACTCTTTCTTCTGCGCAAGGATTTGCGCCTGCCGCAAGGGGATCATGGGCAGCCAGTTGGCCTGACGCCCCCGCATCTCTTCCGCCAATTGCCGCAACCGCTCGCCAGCCGCCTTGTAGTCGGCCTGCCGATAGGCCGCCTCTGCCAGCCAGAATCCGGCCAGCGGCGCCAGCTCGCTGTCAGGGAACTCGGTAAGCAATCGCTTTAGCGGAGCGGAAACGGCCGACCAGGCTTCGCGACCCGCCGCGATCTGTGCTTGCAAATAAAGCGCGTGCGGCACGATGTTCGGCGAGGGCTCGCCCGCCAGCAGTTCGTCCAATAGCTTTTCCGCACGGTCGTAATCGCCCGACTTATATGCCCGCTCGGCTAGTCGATAGACGGCGTCGGCCCACAGCCGGCCGCGGGGCTTGGCTTGCCGCAGCCGCTCGAACAAGGCGTCGGCCTCGTCATTGCGGTCCAGCCCGCGCAACACCCATGCCGACTCATAAATTGCCGCTTCGCGCTCCGGCAACTCGGGAAATTCCTGCAACAGCCGCTGATAAAGCTCGGCCGCCGGCTCAAGCTGCCCCAGCCGCTCGTGCAGCCGCGCCGCCGACAGCAGCGCCTGCGGCACTTGGTTGCTCGAAGCATGCTGGACGATCACGCGCTGGTACATCGCCAGCGCCCGCTCGGGCTTTTCGAGTTGCTCCCAGATTTGTCCGCACGTCTGCGCCGCCTCGGCCGCCAAGGGATCGCTGCCAAAATCCTTCAACAGCCGCTCATAGGTCGCCGCCGCTTCGGGCAACTGCTTGAGTTTGTATTGGCTCCAGCCCAGGCCCGACAGTCCACGTGCGGTGTACGGCGACGATCGGCCTGCCAACTTGCCGAACAATTCGGCCGACCAGGCGAAATCGTTTTCGGCCACCGCCGCCTCGGCCAGGGCCAGCGTGGCGGCTGGCACGATTTCGGCTTCTTGCGATTGCTTGGCCAACTCGGCATAGACCGCCTTGGCACGATCGAGCTGCCCGCCGCGTGCCAGGCATACCGCCAATTCGGCCTTGGCCCAGACCACGGTGTCGCGGTCAGGCTGGCCCGACAGCAGCGTCTTTAGCACGGCCGACGCGTCGGCAAACCGTTCGAGTCCCATCAGCGCCATCGCCTGGGCACGGAGCACGTCGAGCCGCAGTTCGCCAAGTTCGTCGTCGGGCTGGTCCTGATCCGACTCTGCCGGCTGCCGCA
>DATFDL010000108.1:0-7302 GCA_035252155.1 Pirellulales bacterium
CAGTCAACCATCATGTGTTCGAAGCGATGCAGTACCGCGCTTCAGCGTTCGATCGGGCTGTGGCGGCCTTGATCGAAGACTTGCACGAACGGGGCCTGAGCGAGCGGGTGTTGTTGATTGTCAGCGGCGAATTCGGCCGTACACCCAAAATTAGTTATGCAGCCAGCACCGGCGCGGGGGCGGCCAGCGGCGCGGCCGGCGTCGTCCAGCCTGGCCGCGATCATTGGCCGGGCGTCACTTCGATCTTGTTCAGCGGCGGCGGCATTACCGCCGGGCAAGTGATCGGCGCCACCGACGCGCGCGGCGAGCAAGTGACCGACCGCCGCGTAAGCGTCGGCGACTTTCTGGCCACGGTCTACCGCCATTTGGGCATCGACGCCGAGCGCGTGGCGATCAACAACCTTGCCGGCCGCCCTGTACCGATTTTGTCCGAAGGAACGCCCATAGCGGAATTGGTCGCAAAGGCGTAATGGGAACATCATGCCAAGAGGAAGCAAGAAACCGACCAGCAAGGCCAAGTTGACGGTCCCATTGCTCTGCAGCGAAGCGATCAAGTTTGCTGAAGTTGAATCGACATATCCGGAGCCCACGCTTTACGGTGTGACTGACGGCAAAGCGGTCGGTACGTATCTGGAACACAAACTTCGTGCGCACTTGGAGGCGCAGTACGACTTTGCTCCTTGCAACTCCGCATCGGGAATCGACTTTCCCGATTTGAACGTCGATATGAAGGTGACGGCGATAAGCCAGCCACAATCGTCCTGCCCGTTCAAGTCGGCGCGGCAAAAGGTTTTCGGGCTTGGGTATTCGCTACTTGTGTTCGTTTACGACAAAAAAGACGATCCTGCGACCGCAACCGCGGTGCTGAATATCCTGCACACGGTCTTTATCGAAAAGCGACGCACGGCCGATTACACGATGACCGCACTCATTCGAAGGCACTTGGAGGCCGGTTGCAACGCCGAGGATTTGGTAGGATTGATGCACAACAAGAACTTGCCGATTGACGACATCGAGGCGAATCGAATCGCGGAGGAGCTGTTGCAAACGCTGTGCGAGCAGGGTTACCTCACGATTACCAACGCGCTGCAATGGCGACTCCAGTACGGACGTATCATCGAGCAGGCTGGCAAGACGGACGGCATTCTGAAACTGCGGTGAGCAGCAGGAGCGCAAGCAAGGTGGCCAAAGAGAAAGCGATTGCCGAGTTCGGAGATTTTCAGACTCCACCCGTTTTAGCAAAGAAAATCTGCGGCCTTTTAGCTAAACTCGGAGTTTGCCCCGCGTCGCTGCTTGAGCCAACCTGCGGGCTGGGTAGCCTGCTCTTTGCGGCCGTCGATCAGTTTACCGTTCAGACGGCAGTTGGCGTCGACATTAATCCGACCCATGTCAAATGGGCAAAAATCGATGCAGCGAGACGAGGCGATAGCGCCAAGGTCGCCGTGAACGAAGGGGATTTCTTCGCGACCGACTGGCAGGCGGTTCTTCAAAGCTTGCCCGAACCGGTGCTTGTCGTCGGAAACCCGCCGTGGGTCACGAACTCTCATCTCGCCTCGTTGGGCAGTGGCAATCTGCCGGCGAAGTCGAATTTTCAAAAACACAACGGCATCGATGCGATTACGGGCAAGGCGAATTTCGACATTTCGGAATGGATGTTGATTCATCTACTCGAAGCAATGAACGGGCGGCGAGGAAGTCTGGCCATGCTCTGCAAGTCAACCGTGGCCCGAAAAGTCTTACTTCACGGATGGAAGCACGGAATGTCGCTCGGCAGCGCGTCGATTTATGCGATTGACGCTAGCCTGCATTTTGGCGCATCGGTGGATGCCTCGCTACTCGTGATCGATTTTCAGCCGGCCGCGTTCAGCAGCACGGCGAACGTTTTTGGAAGCCTTAACGCCGGTGCCACATTCACAACCATCGGATATGAAGACGGTAATTTGGTCGCCGACGTCGAAAAATACCGCCAAGGGAAACATCTTTGCGGGGCAGGCGTGATTCAGTGGCGTTCGGGAGTCAAACACGATTGCTCGAAAGTGATGGAACTGCGACGCGAGGGGAAAAAATATCGCAATGGCCTGGGCGAATTGGTTGACCTCGAGGACACCTATGTCTACCCAATGCTCAAGAGTTCGGATGTGGCCAACGGTGCACGAAGCGATGCCGCGCGCCGGATGATTGTCACACAACAACACGTCGGCGAAGACACTCGCGGCATTGCGCGGCGAGCGCCGAAAACCTGGGCATATCTGGAAAGCCACGCCGAGCTGCTTTCGAGGCGCGCCAGCTCGATCTACCGAGATCGGCCGCCTTTCTCAGTCTTCGGGGTCGGCGATTACAGCTTCGCGCCTTGGAAGGTAGCCATCAGCGGCTTTTATAAGCGGCTCACATTTGTCACGGTGGGCAATGCCGACGACAAGCCAACGATGCTCGATGACACCTCGTACTTCATTCCTTGTAAGACTTCAGAGCAAGCCGACTATTTGGCGTCTCTACTGAATTCGCCTCCCGCCCAGTCGCTATTGAACGCCTTCATCTTCTGGGATGCGAAAAGGCCCATCACGGTCGATTTGCTTCGCCGGCTCGACCTCCGCGCTGTGGCCAGGGAGTTAAAATCAGAAGACACATTTCGGAGCTATTTTGGCGTCGCGGCAAAATTGAAAAAAGGCAACAAAACACGAACAAGCGACGCCACACTCGCGTTATGGCCCGAATGACTGCCTCATGGTTACCCGCCGAATGGGCGGTGTGCGCCTGCAGGGCATAACCGTTCAAGCTCGGGTGGCAGCGGTTGTATCGGTTGCGCGGGCGAGCGGCTTGCCGCGCGGCCTGTGTGTCCTACGGTTGTTTGGACACCCTGTGATTGGCATCAACGGAGGAAACCGGGCCGTGGCGACAATCAGCGGCGACGAACTTGACGGCTTTATGACCGGCATCGGCGGTGGGGTCACCAAAGAGCGGCGCCGCTCGAAGCGCATGCCCTACGCCAGCCTCGGCATGATCGCTCCCTACGACGGCCTCGGCATTCCTTCGGACGAGTCGTTCTGGCCCGTGCAGTGCCGCGACTTGTCGCGAGGAGGCATTTCGTTTTATTCGGCGGTCAAGCCTGCCTGCCCGTCGTTGGTGGTCTGTCTGGGTTCGGTCGGCGACGCCTCGTGCATCATCGCCTGTCGCGTTATTCACTGCACCTCGGTGGGCGACGAAGGCGCGTCTAACTTCCTGGTCGGCTGTGAGTTTGTCGAGCGCCTCAATTAAATGTCGTTCTTAAAGTTCCGGCGCGAAAGCGCGATCTATCAGCGATCGACGGCAGGCCTGGCCTACGTGCTGATGATCGTTGCCGGAGTGATGGCCTTTCTGGTCATTGTTCAGTGGGGCGACGGTCTCGTGGCGCCCGAAGCCGCCGCGGGCGTCGGCCGGGCCAACGCCGTGAAGCTCGGCGTCGGGCAGTCGCACGCCTTGGTGCACGTGCTGCTGGCGCTGTTGGCCGTGGTGGCCCTGGGCAAGTTGCTGAACCTGCTCTTCAGCCGGCTGCACCAGCCGCCCGTGATTGGCGAGATTGTGGCCGGAATCGCGCTGGGTCCTTCGCTGCTGGGCAGGGTTGCTCCCGAGGCCGCCCACGTGGTATTGCCGCCCGAGGTCGCTCCGTATTTGAGCGTCGTGGCGCATCTGGGCGTCATCTTATATATGTTCATTGTTGGGCTGGAGCTGAACGGCGAACTGCTGCGCGAGCGCGCCCACTCGACCGTCGCCATCTCGCACGCGAGTATCCTGGCGCCGTTCCTGCTGGGCGCGGCATTGGCCCTCTGGCTGTTTCCGCGGCTGGCCACCCGTGACGTGCCGTTCACCAGCTTTTCGCTCTTTTTGGGCGTGGCGATGTCGATTACGGCGTTTCCCGTCTTGGCCCGCATTCTCACCGATACCGGAATCAGCAAAACACCGCTAGGCGTGGTGGCTCTGTCGTGCGCCGCCAGCGACGACATCACCGCCTGGTGTCTGTTGGCCTTGGTCGTGGGCGTGGCGCAATCGCACGTCAACGGAGCGCTGGTGGTCATCGCCGGCGCGGTCGCCTATTTGGTCTTCATGTTTCTGGTGGTGCGTCCGCTGATCCATCATTGGCTGTCGCGACATGATGGGCCGCTGACGCCGGGCAAGACGGCATTGGTATTCATTGCCGTGCTTGCCTCGGCGCTGACGACCGAGGCGATCGGCATTCACGCCATCTTTGGCGCATTTCTATTAGGCGCCGTCATCCCGCACGATAGCCAGCTTGCCCGGCAGTTGATTCAAAAGCTCGAAGACGTCGTCACGACTCTGCTGTTGCCCGCGTTTTTCGCCTTCACGGGCATGCGAACGCAAATCGGGCTGATGGACAGCACGGCCGCCTGGCTGATGTGCGCCGTGGTGGTCGCGGTGGCGACCATCGGCAAATTCGGCGGCACGCTGGGGGCCGCTCGAATGACGGGGCTTTCGTGGCGCGACGGAGCGGCGTTGGGCATCCTGATGAACACGCGCGGCTTGATGGAGCTCGTGGTGTTGAACATCGGCCTCGACCTGGGCGTGATTTCGCCCACGCTGTTTGCGATGATGGTCGTGATGGCGGTGGTCACCACCATGGCGACAACGCCGGTGCTGGCCGCGCTGCGAGTTCATGGGGCGAGCCCGCCGTAGAACGGAATTCATTCCGTTCACATGGAGTCGTCAGCCATCTAATCGGTTTTGCCAAACAACATCGGTAACGGTCTGTAGGGAACGGACTCCGTGCCGTTTCGTGAGCTGCGCCTCGGCCCTGCGCCGCCCCTCGCGGAACGGCACGGAGTCCGTTCCCTACAGACGTCGAACGTCACACTTACCGGTTCTGAATTTCTGAGCCGGTCAGGGATGACTATCGCGAAGATTCAAGGTTCCACTCGCAACTCATATTCGTCGGTCGAATCGCCGATGATTCGGGCGATGATCACTTCGTCGGTTTCTCCGCTGGCGACCGCCGGGGCTAGCACGGCCATGCCGCTTGAATCCGCGTGCCGATCGAGGAAACGCTCGTAAAAACCGTCGACCAACACTGCGTCGTACTCGGCAGACGAGAACAGGAGGCTCGCCACCTGGGCCGGCGTGGCCCCTTCGGCCAGCCAGGCGGTGAAGTTCCATTCGGCCGTGGCATCGATGGGTCGGCCAAGGGCGTCGAGAAACAAATTGCTCAAAAAGCCGTGCCAGGTGCCGCCGCCGCGCCCCAGCACATATTCGGGCGAAGCGATGATCTGCGTGGCAAGCTGTTCGACCGTGTCGCCGCGAAGCAATACGAGCGTCCAGTAGTTCAGACTGGCCTGGTCGGGCAAGCGATGCAGATACCTCTCGTAAACGCCCAGCACCTCATCCGCGCGATATTCGACGGTGTTTTCGATTGACAGCACGACTTCGGTCAGTGGCATGCCGGCATCGAGCCGCTCGGTCCAAAGCGCCAAGCCGAGCGGATCGGGCTGCCGCGAGAGCAGGTCGCGGTACAGCTCGTTGACTACGCGCTGCTGCGGCGTGCCGCGACTACCGTCGGGCAAAAGCGCTTCGAGCATGCTGGCCTGGTCGACGATGCGGCCCAACGGCTGACCCGCCGACACGCTGACCGTCGCTGCAAATTGCCCCTCGTCGCTAAAGGTGTGGTCGCCCAGCACATCGTAACCGCCCGGTACCGAAACGACAGTGCCCGCTGACTGCCGGCCATCGCCCCAATCAATCGTGACCTGAAACGCGCTGCCCGGCAGGCTGTCGTCGTTGTACCCGAAATGCGCGACCCGCACTTGCCGCAGCGGCGTGAACTCGAAGCCTGCGATGGGCACGCTGCCGATGGCGACCGAGAGAGTGGCGGTGACCGGCGGCGCGGCGCTGCCACTGTCGGCGACGGTGACGGTTTCGCTGCCGATCGCTTCCAACGTAATCGCAAAGTTGCCGACGCCATTCACGAGTGTGCTGTCGGCCGGCAGCAAGGCCGTGCTGTCGCTCGAGCTGAAATGCACCGTGCCGGAATAGCTGGTGGCGGTGTTGCCAAACTGGTCCAGCGCGGTCACCGTGACCTCAAACTCGATGCCGCTGGTCGCTGCCGCTGGGGCCGCGAGCTGGAAGTACGTGACCACATAGGGCACCACCGAGACGTTGGCCGCCCCCGTGATCGAACCGCTTAGCGTATCGGTGGCGGTGACCGTTTCGCTGCCCGAAGTCTTGAGTGTGGCACTGAACGTGCCCACGCCGCTGGTGAGCGCGCTGTCAGCCGGCAGAACGGCTTGGCCGTCGCTGCTGGAGAAGTGGACCGTGCCGCTGTAGGCGGTAGCCGTGTTGCCGTATGGATCTTTCGCCGTGACCGTGACTGGAATCGCATTACCCGCCGTGGCGTTGGCTGTTGCGCTGACGGTGTAATGCGTGGCGGCGGCTGCAGCAACGGCAATGGTTCCACTGGTGCCGTTGATCGTGGCGGTCAAGGTGTCGGTGGCGGTGACCGTCTGGTTGCCCGAGGTTTTGAGCGTGACGTTGAACGTGCCCACGCCGCTCGTGAGCGTGCTGTCGGTCGGCAAAACGGCTTGGCCATCGCTGCTGGTGAAATGAACGATGCCGCCGTAGGCAGTGGCTGTATTGCCGAACTGATCTTGCGCGGTGACAGTGATGCTAAAGGCCGTGCCTGCGGTAGTGCTAGCCGGCGCGCCGACCGTGTAGTGTGTTGCGGCTGCTGCGGCCACGGCAACGGTGCTACTCGAGCCGGTGATGGAGCCGCTCACCGTGTCACTGGCGGTGATCGTTTGATTGCCCGATGTTTTGAGCGTGACATTGAACGTGCCGATGCCACTGGTCAGCGTACTATCGACGGGCAAAGCCGCCTGCGAGTCACTGCTGGTGAAGTGCAACGTGCCGGCATAGGCGGTGGCTGTGTTGCCGAATTGGTCCTGGGCGGTGACGGTGATACTAAACGCAGTACCGGCCATGGCGCTGGCCGGCGCGCCGACCGTGTAGTGCGTGGCGGCGGCCGCGGCGACTGCGATGGTTCCGCTGGTGCCGGTGATCGAGCCGGTCACCGTGTCGGTAGCCGTGATTGTTTCGTTACCCGAAGTCTTGAGCATGACGCTGAAGGTGCCGACGCCGCTGGTCAATGTGCTATCGACGGGCAAGGCCGCCTGGACGTCGCTGCTAGAGAAGTGGACCGTGCCGGTGTAGGCCGTGGCCGTGTTTGCATATTGATCTTGGGCGGTGACCGTAATGCTGAAGGCGGTACCCGCCGTGGCGCTGGCCGGCGCACTGACGGTGTAGTGAGTTGCGGCTGCCGCA
>DATFDL010000109.1:0-6691 GCA_035252155.1 Pirellulales bacterium
CGAATGTGATGCGCGAACGACCGCAGAATATAGCCGGCCTCGGCGTGGCGGCCCGTGTCGAGCGTCAGGCCCTCGAGGCTGATCATCGTATCGCGGCCCCAATCGGTGAACCAATGATAGCCGGCGATGACGCTGCGAACCTCGTCGCCGGCCGCGTGCGAGCGGGCGGCGTCGGCCACGCGCGTGGCCGGCGTGATCACAAATTGATCGGCCGCCAGCACCAGTTCGGCCGCCACGGCGTCGTCGGCCAGCGGCTGCGCCTGGGCGAGCAGTCGCGACCGCCGCTCGGCTTCGGCGGCGAAGGCCTCGTCGGGGCCGATGGCCAGCACGGTGTCCCACGGTTCGGTGCTGGCCACGAGCGTGGCTTCGCCGCCCACGGTCAGGTCGGTGCGGAAATAGCCGGGGCTCCACACGTTTCCTTGCGCGTCGTACCCGCGGCGGTGCTCCATGCGATAGAACAACTCGCGCCAATGCCCGCCGTCGAGCACCATAGCCGAGGCTTTGCTTCGAAACACCACCCGCAACGGCGGAATGTCGGGGCAACGAATCTCGAACCCTTCGCGCACCGCGGTGACCGTATAGAGCTGATCATGGTGGATCGAGACCGCCGCCTCGTGCGGACGGAAATGGACGCTTGGCCGGATCCGCAGCCGCAACCGCCCCGGCCCCGAAAGCAACCGGTAGCGCACGTGTACCGTGTTCTGCCGGTGGAGAAGCAGAATCCTTTTTTCGACGACAAATTCGCCGATGGCATATTGCCAGACCGGCAAACCCATCTCCAAGCGGAACTCGTCGAGCAGGGCCGTGCTGTGCACCACCAGCCTGCCGCCGGGACGCTCGTCGGCGCCCAGCGACACGATGCCACCGTCGGGCAGCCGAAATTCTTCGGCGATGTGGTTGAGCATCACCGTGCGGCCCAATGGGGCGGCCAGCGCGGCGATGAGCACCCCATGATAACGCCGCGTGCATACGCCCGAAATCGAGCCACTGGCGTAGCCGCCCAGCCCGTTCGTCACCAGCCATTCGCGGCTCAGCAGCAGTTCGGGATCGGCGGTGAGCGAGCGCTCCCAGGGCATTCGGTTGAGCACGGCCTGGCCGGGCGTAGTTTCCGCAAGGTCAAGGCTGGGCGACAACGATTCGCTCCTTTGAATCGATGTAGAAGACTTTTACGTAGAGCAGGCCGCAACCGGATTGTAGGACGGCCTTCCTAGGTCGTCCATGACCGTGCGGCGCCGAAGGGGCGGACGCCGTGGCAGCCTTTTGCTCGGCGTATCACATGCGCTGAGCGAAGGAACAGAGGATGGCCTTCCAGGCCGTCTTCTTGAGCTACCGTAGACGGCCTGGAAGGCCATCCTCCGGCAAGACAACTCGTCAACGCAGCCTTGAGCAGCGCTAGTACGCGCTCTTGCGCTTCTTTTCGGGCGGTTCGGTGGACGTGCCGGCCGAGGGCTGGGTGGCGCCGATGCCGCGCTTGCCGGGCGGACGCCGCACGCGGAAGACGCCGCTCACGCTGCCCGACGATTGCGGGCGGCCACCATCAGGTGCCGCGGCCGGCACGTCTTCGGCGTTGCCGCGGCGCCCGAAGCGGAGTACCTCGTGCTGATTCGTCCAGCCGATCTGGTCGAGGAACTTGTCGACGGTCAGCGTGCGCACTCCCAGTTGCCGCGCGTCTTCAATCATCTTGGTCCAGGCGCCTTGGAGAATCTCCTTTTGGTCCGACGGCTTGCCGATGATCAGATAGCGCGTGTCCCGCGTCAACTCGCCGGTCTGCTTGGGCGTCTTTTGCGTGGGGTCGTCCTCAGCGTCGACCCGGCCGCCATTCATGCGCACCATATCGCGAATCTGGGGCCGGTCGTCGTAGCCGTCGCCATCGATGTCGATAAACCCGATAATGGCGAAGCCCTCGCCACGGCCGGGATGCCATAGCGGCGTGTAGATCTTGTCGCCTTCGACCATCGGATTGAGCAGCTCATCCTGCAGAATCTTGCACTCGGCGAAGTGCGGGCGGAGCACCTTCACCACTTCGAGGCGTCCCTTGGTCTTCTGATCGGTGCCGATTGCCTCGCCGCTGCCCACCACGCTGAAGGTGGTTTGGCGGTGCAGCCCGTCGGCCGAACCGACGTTGATGTAGGCCGTGCGCGTCTTTTGATTCACCCACACAATCTCGCCGTCGGGCACCTCGAAGCCGCTGGTGGGATCGAGCTCTTGGTTTTCCTCGACCAGATCGGTGTTCCGCATTTTGAGCTTGGTAATCTCGGCCGTAAGCTCTCCGATCTGCTTGCTCGTCTCCGATTCGAGCTTGGTGAAGGCCTCGTTCTTGGCGGCGAGCTGGTCTTTCAGCCCTTGGTTGTCAGCCAGCATCTTCTCGCGTTCGTCTTTGAATTGCTTCTCGGCGGCGGCTCGAGCGGTTTCGGCCTCTTCGATTTTCTTCTCGGCGGCGGCGATCTGCGCCTTCGCGCTTGCCTCCACCTTGGCCCGCTCGTCCTTCTCAGTCTGAATCTCCATGCGGGCGTCGACCAGTTCCTTGGTCTTGGCGTCGAGCGTGCTGGCCAGGAACTCCATCGCTTGATGATAGCGCTGGGTCTCTTCCGGCGCGGTGCTGGCGAAGTTCTGCATGTCCTTGGTCTTGGTCTCTTGGATCTCGCTCATGGTGGCCTTGTCGGAGACCCCGATGATGCCTCGGATCGTGACCAGGTCGGCGTCGGCGCTGCGCGCGGCGGTTTGCGCGTCCGACGCGCGTTTCGCGTCGTCGCGGCTGCGCTCCGAGGCCTCGGTATACGAACGGAAGAACATGAACGTCGTCACGCTCAGCAAGATGGTGAGAATGACGAAGATAATCAACGCGATCTGCAAGCCCTGGTTTTCGCTACTGGCCATCGCTCAAACTCCTTCTCCACCCTGATGTGCCGGCCTGATTCCCGGCGTAGACGTGTCGCCGACTTAACTTTTTGGCGGCAAAAGACCTACGTTGAGTTTAAGCAGCCGGCGCGCGGCTGTCAAAGAAAAACCGGTCGCAACGGCTGGCCGGGGGTGCCTACTTCCGCGGCATCGTTTTGCCCTTGAGCTGATAGACGTAGGCCAGCACTTCGGCCACGGCGGCGTACATCTTGGCGGGAATCGGCTCGTTGATCTCGACTTCCTTATAAAGGGCCTGGGCTAGCGGCTTTTTCTCAACGATGGGAATGCCGTTCTCCAGCGCCAGTTTACGGATGCGCTGGGCCAGCAGCCCGGCCCCTTTGGCCACCACCACCGGGGCGGCCATCGTGTCGGGATCGTATTGAACGGCGATCGCCAACTCGGTGGGATTGGTGATAACCACGTCGGCCTTCGGCACTGTGGCACTTAGCCGGTTGAGAATAAGCTGCCGCTGCACCGCGCGGCGTCGCGCGGTGATCTGCGGGTCGCCCTGCAAGTTCTTCAGTTCCTCGCGCACTTCCTGCGTGGTCATGCGCATGTCTTGTTCCTGCCGCCACCATTGAAAGCCATAGTCGAACAGCGCCAGCAGCAGCAGGGCCGAGGCGATCTTGATGCCCGTCCACAACAGCGACTCGGAGATCGACCGCCCGACCTGCGGCAGTTCCAGACCCACCAGCGCCAACAAGTTGGAGAGCTCGCCGGCCAGGCACGCGTAAGCCACCGCCGCGACCAGCACGACCTTGATCAGCCCAAAGAACAACCGCACCACGCTGGTCAGCGAAAAGATGCGTTGGAAGCCCCGCAACGGGTCGATGCGGGTGATGTCGGGCATCAGCTTTTCCGGCAAAAACAGCAGCCCAACCTGCGCCACATTGGCGGCCACGGCGATGACCAGCATGACGCACAGCAGCGGCAAAACGGCCCACGCTAAGTTGTTCACCAGGCCGGCGAACTCGGCGGTGACGGTGCTGACGTCGGTTTGGAGCCAGGCGTCGCCGCCCAAATATCGCTGGGCCAGCATGCCGAGGTTATTCGCCAACGAGCCGCCGAACCAAAGGATGGCCACCAGCGAGCCGAGCAGTAGTGCCGAGGAACCCAGGTCTTGGCTGCGCGCCACCTGTCCGTGCTCGCGGGCCTGCTGCCGCCGATACTGGGTTGGTTCTTGCGACTTTTCGCCGTTTTGTTCCAAACCTTCGATTTCCTCCCCAACGGTCTGTAGGGAACGCCCTCTGTGGCGTTCCGTGCACTACGGTATACGCCGTCCCGCCCCTCACGGAACGCCACGGAGGGCGTTCCCTACAGAGGCCGGAGCTTTGGCTCCGCCTGCTACGGCGTCGAGCACCACTTGCAGCGCCGGTTCAATTTCGTCCTGGAACAGCCAGGCCATGCCGGCCAGCGAAGCCGCCAAAATGCTGAACGTCGCCAGTGCGTTTAACCCAAACCCCAATGCCATCACATTGAGTTGCGGTAACGTGCGGCTGATGACGCCCAGCACGAGCGAAGCCAGCAGCAAGGCTGCCGTGGCGGGCGCGGCCACCCGAATGCCCAGCGAAAAGCTCTGCACCAACAGCGTCACAACCGTCTCGCCGAGCGAATTCGACATGCCGGCAGTGCCGGGCGGAATGGCCGCGAACGTGTCGAGCATGCCGATCATTAGCAGTCGATGCCCGCCGAGCAGCAAGAACGCCGCCAGAGCCACCAGGTAAAGGAACTGCGAAAAGAGCGGCACGTTGGCGTCGAACCCTGGGCTGTAGAGATCGGCCAAGGTCATGCCGCTCATCTGCCCGATAATCTGCCCGGCCAACTGCACTCCCGACAGCAGCAGCACCACGCCGGTGCCCAGCGTATAGCCGACCAGCAGCTCGCCGCCGACCAGCGGCATGTAACCCGCCAACGTGATGGGCGGATCAACCGGCGTGCCGAGTTGGCCGGGAAAAATGAGCACGGCCAGTGTGAACGCCAAAAAGACGCGCACCTGCGTGGGAATCTCGGTGCTGCCAAAGGGCGGCCCGGCCAGCACCAGGCCGCTGGTGCGCACCAGCACCAGCGTGAACAGATAAAACTGGTTCTGGCTGAGGTCCAACAGGCCGGCGAACATGACGGCCACCGCCTGCGTTAGAGCATGATATTGCCGAACACGTCTTCGACGTACTGGATCATCTGATTCAGCAGCCACGGCAGGCAAAACGCCAGCACGGCCACCATGGCCACGATCTTTGGCACGAAGGCGACCGTTTGTTCCTGCACCTGCGTAAGGGCCTGCAACAGGCCCACGGCCAAGCCGACCACCAGCCCGGCGATCAGCACGGGCGAGCTGATGAGCAAGGCGATCATCACCGCCTCGCGGCCCAGATCGACGGCGTCGGTAACGTCCATAGCGATGCGCGGATGTGCCCGGCCCTTGCGGCCGGCTCGTGTCAAAAAATCGGGCGATAAATAGGCGTTTGGGGCCGGGGCGTCAAGGCCGGCTGCGGACGAAACGTAATTTCAGGCGCATGTCCGCTTTGCCATGTATTGAGGGTAGGCAGGATGTGCGAGGGTGCCACGGCATCCGTCGCAACGCGAGCGACGTCGCCATGCCCACAGGCGCGGTTCGCTGCGACGGACGCCGTGCCAAACTCCTCTTCGGCCCGAACTCTCACGGCGTCCGACGCGGCGATTCGCATCGCGCGTCGGCTCGGTGCCAATCGCGCCGCGTCGGATGCCGTGGCACCCAGCGGATGCCGTGACATCCAATGGTGATTTCCGGCGACTCCCTAAAAAACTTGAACCGCCTTCCCAAGATTCCGCGGAGAGGGGCGAACTAACTTCGTGGGCGGCTCGCGCGGGCCGCCGTTTACTTTTCTCGTTCGGCCTCAATGGGCCGCTTGGTAAGAAGGAGTGGTGTCATGGTCAAAAAGTTGCTTTTGGGGGGGGCGGCCGCGACGCTGGTCAGCCTGGTGCTCTTCGGACGAGAGGCCGCCAGCTATGTCTGCACCTCAGCCGGGTGGGTCAAAGATTCGGTCAAAAACAGCGTGCCTATCGAATTCGAGATCCAACGGGCGCGGCGGATGGTCAAAGACCTCGTGCCCGACATCCGCAAGAACATGCACGTCATTGCCAAGGAAGAGGTCGAAGTCGAGCGGCTCGACAAGCAGATCCAAGAAGCCCAGACTCGGCTCACCAAGGACCGCGGCGAGTTGATGAAGCTCAAGGACGACCTTTCGACGGGTCAGAGCCATTTTCAGTACGCCGGCCACCGCTACGCGGCCGATCGCGTGAAGGTCGACCTGGCCAATCGTTTTGAACGATACAAGACCAAAGACGCCACTCTGGCCAGCCTCAAGGAGATGCACGCCGCCCGCGAACGTAGCCTCGAGGCCGCGCGCAACAAGCTGGCCGGCATGCTCGACGCCAAGCGACAACTGGAAGTCGATGTGGAGCATCTCGAAGCCCGGCTGAAGATGGTCGAGGCGGCCCAGACGACCAGCGATTACAAGTTCGACGACAGCCAATTGTCGCGCGTCAAGGAGTTGGTAACCGACCTGCGCACGCGGCTGACCGTGGCCGAAAAGCTTGTCAACGCTGAGGGCGACCTGGGCAACGAAATTCCCATCACCGAGCCGGCCCCGGAGAACATCGTCGAGGAAGTGGCCGAGTATTTTGGTGAGCCGCAGCCGGTCGAGGTGGCGGTCGACTGACGCGTAGGGTGGGCCGAGCGCAGCGAGTCCCACCATCGGCCTGCGCGCGTTACGGTGTGTAAGGGCCGGTAGCGGTCGCACCGGGGCATCGCCAA
>DATFDL010000110.1:0-5699 GCA_035252155.1 Pirellulales bacterium
GGCCAGGGTACTTTACCTCGTCAGTCAGTACGTCATTTATTTGCCCGGTCATGCCTGAAAAAACGCACCACCGCCCGACCTAACGGCGTTACCCCCGCCCACCGATCCTGCGGACGAGGCACGATGTGTAGATACCGATGCCCGGAGGGGGAGGAATGCGTAGGTAGACCGATGAGCGGAGAGCGGATGGGGAGGGATTCGAACCCCCGTTGGACTCACGCCCAAAGCAGTTTTCAAGACTGCCGCCTTCGACCACTCGGCCACCCATCCCAAGGACGCCAGCAAGAAAACTCTATCACCGAGGCGATGATGATGTCTAGCCGGGCATCGCCGAGGCTCTGCACCAGCCAGCATTCAAGCACCAGCGCGGCCCATCGATTAAATCGTAGCTGACTTCGTGAGAAGCCAGGCGGCCGCACTGGAATCCACGGCCACAATTCTCACGAATTCTGCTACCGTTACTCGTGACGCAGGGCCTCGATGGGGTCCATCATCGCCGCGCGACGGGCGGGATAAAGCCCGAACACCACCCCCACCAACACCGAAATCAAAAAGGCCACCGCCACCGACCAGTTGGCGATGATCGGCACCAGATTCTGAATCACTTCGGGCAGGTCTTTCATCCAGGCGGGAAATGCATGGTTCAATGTCCACCGCGTACTCCCGATGACGCTGCCGCAGGCGTAGCCGGCCAATACTCCAAACAATCCGCCGGTCGCCGAAAGCACGATGGTTTCGGAAAGAAACTGCTGGATGATGTCGCGGCGCTTGGCGCCCAAAGCGCGGCGAATGCCGATCTCGCGGGTCCGCTCGGTCACGGTCGCCAGCATGATGTTCATAATGCCGATGCCGCCCACCAACAGCGAGATGCCCGCGATCACCACCGACAATACCCGGAACATCATCTGCAACACCTCGGCCTGCTTGAGCAGTTCCTTGGGCACGATTACCGAGTAGTCTTCGACCTTGTGAAATCGCTGCATGAGATTGCGGATGATGGCCGCGGTTTCCTCGACCTGGTCGATGCTGCCGACCGTGACGGTCAATTGGCTCAGTTCGACAATTTCTCCCTCGCGGCTGCCGGCCTTGCTGGTGAGCACCTGGTCGCCGATGCGCACCCGCAAGGTCTCCAGGGGGATGTAGACGTCTTGGTTGTAGTCCTGACCGCTGAAGCTGCCGCCGATATTGCCCGACGCTGTCCGCTCGCGTGTCACGCCTACGACCACATAAAAATCTTTGTCGATCTGGATGGCCTTGCCCACCGGCTCTTCATAAGGAAAAAGCTCCTGGGCGGTTTTCGAGGCGAGCACGCAGATGTTGTCGACGCGGTCGAGATCGCGGTCGGTGATAAAGCGGCCATCGGCCATGCCGAGATTGTTCATCTGCAAATAGGCAGGCGTGCAACCGACCAACCGGATTTCAGACGTCCGCTCAATAAACCGCGCCTCCTTGGCGATCTCGCGTAGCGGCGTCGCGCGGCGGACTGTGGGAATGGTGCTGACGATCCGCTTGAAGTCGTCGCGGAGCACGCCGTAACTGACGAACATGCCGGTCTGCATGCCCGACGACTGACCGGCGGGCTTGATGCTGCGGATGATGATGTTCTCGGCGCCGAGATCCTTGATCTGCTGCTGGGCCTGATAGCTGACGCCTTCGCCCATAGCCACTAGCCAGATGACCGCGGTGACGCCGATCATGATGCCCAGCACGGCCAAGACCGAGCGGAGCTTGTGCAGCAACAGGCTTTTGACGCCCAGCCGCAGAGTTTGCAGAAACTTCGAGCGCAGCATCAGGGAGTGCGGAGTGTAGGATACGGAGTGCGGGGTGCTGGAAGCCTAACGTGCGCCATTATCGTCCGCCGCCCGGCGGTCCGCCACCACCGCCCGGAGGACCGCCACCCTGGCCACCGCCCCAGCCGCCTTGCTGCTGCATCTGCTTGCGGCGCTCTTCGGCTGCTTTATGCTCTTCGCGGTCGACAAAGCCGTCGCCGTTGGTATCGATATATTGAAAGAACTGTTGGGCGAACTCGGGAAAGTCTTCCTTGGTGAGCTTGCCATCCTTGTCTTGATCCATTTCGGCGAAGGTTTTGGGCCGCGGGCGTTGGCCGCCCTGGCCGCCCGGCCCACCACGACCGGCCCCCGGCCCACCTGCATTCGGCCCACCTGCAGCCGGTCCGCCGGCGTTCGGTCCACCCGGACTCGGCTCGGCCTGTCCCGGTGCTGCCTGCGCAGCGCCGCCGCTCGGGGCGGCGGGGCCTGTCCCTGGTATTGTTCCACTCGCCGGCGTTTCCACTTTGGCCTGCGACGCCCCAAACCGCTGCGTGATGTCGACTTTTTCCATCTTGGACACGCTTTCGCTGGCGGCGGGAATGTCGGCCCGCGGATTCTGCAAGACGCGCTCGCCTTCCTTCAAGCCGTCGATAATTTCAAACACCGTGTCGTTGGTGCCGCCCAGCATCAGTTCACGCGGCTCGATGCCGTCGGAAGTCCGAACCCACGAATAAAACTTGCCCCCTTTTTCGACGATGCACTGCACCGGGATCGTGAGCACGTCTTTTTTGTCTTCCACCAGAATCTCGACTTCCGCCGTCATGCCCGGCTTGAGCTCCTCGGGCTCGCCGTCGATTTTGACGATCGTGGCGTACTCCTTGACGCTGCCGCTGAACCAACTGGTGGGTTCGGGCTGATTGGCGATCGAGGCGATCTCTCCCTGAAACTCGCGGTCTTGGATTTTGATCCTGGCCCGCATGCCCAGGCGCAAGCGGTCCACTTTGGTTTCGTGAACCAGGGCCTTGACCTGCATATTCTTCAGGTCGGGCATCCGCACGATCGCCTGGAACTGGTTCACCTGGGCGCCCTGTTCGATCTTCGGCCCTTGCTGGCCCCAGCGAGCGCCGCTGGTGTCGTTGGCATAGACCACCATGCCGTCATGCTTGGCGACGATCGTGCACTTGGCTTTCTGGTCTTCGTAGCGTTGTAGCTTGCGAGCTTCTTGAGTGAACGAGTCGTTTTCGGCCTTCATCAGGGCCTCGGCGCCGTCGCGCTTGCTGGTCAGATCTTCCAGCATTTTTTGCTTCGTGAATTTGGCAAGCACGTCCTTCTTGGTCTCGGCCACCGCCATATTCAGCTTGGCCTGCTCAACCGCGAACTGTTTCGATTCGACGTCCAGCGCGGTGACAAAGCCCTTGCGGTGCATCTTCTCGCTGTATTGAAGCTGGTTCTCGGCAGTCGACTGATTCTGCCGGGCGACGACAATGTCGGCCTCAAGCTGCTGCATCTCTTGCATGAAGGTGCCTTCGCGGTACTCTTCGACGGCGATTTTGGCCGCTTCATAATTCTTTTCGGCCGTGATTTTCGACGCCTCGGCCTTCGATTTGACAATGTCCTGCGAAAGGATCGACTCGTCGAGCGTCGAATAGTCGAGCTGCACCAGCAGATCGCCCTCTTTCACCTGGCTGCCGTCGGGCACGATCTCCAAGATGGTGATCGGCCCCGGCACTTCGCATTTGATCTCCAGGTTCTTCGAGCTTTCGACGTTGCCGTCTTCGGTGACCGTGATGAGCAGGTCGGTCCGCTTCACCTCGGTCGTCAGTACGTTGGCGAAAGCGTCGGTTGACGAGCGAGCAAAATAGCGCTGGTACGCGACGATCCCCGCACTGCCGAGCAGCAGAATGCCGGCGAACGAGACGACCCACTTCAGCCAGTTCCCTTGCCGGCGGCGCTTGGCCGGTCCCCCAAAGCCGTTGCCGAGCCGATTGGCGCCTAACTCACGCTGGACCGTCATGGGGTTCATTCGGATAGTCCCCGGAAAGAAAGAGAGAGTGCTGGGAGGGAAGACAGCCGGCGCGGCGAACACACCCAGGCCGGTAACGCTAACGCACCGCCAGTAAAGGATAGTGCGCTGGGCCCCGGCCGAGGTTACTCACCGGATCGTCCATTGTTCGCCGTGTCCAGCCGATTTGCAATCCCTGTTTCCCGTCGGGGGATGGCCTTCCAGGCCGTCTCATTCGGGGGATGGCCCTTCCCAGGCCGCCTTCTGTAGGGAACGGACTCCGTGCCGTTCCGCGAGGGGCGAGTTGACCTCCACCCGCAGTTCGCGGAACGCCACGGAGGGCGTTCCCTACAGGCCCGAAAAGTAGTAGCGGCTTTGTTTGTCAAAGCCGATCCGACCAGCGATGAGACCCGTCCCGGCCGGCCACAAGGGCCGGGACTACCTCGTCGTAGCAGCGCGGCGGCCGGCCACGAGGGCCGGGGCTACCAGTCTACGACCGAGCCGTCGTCGGCGTCGTAGCTTTCTTGGCCGTGCCAATCGTGCCCGATCTTGGCGGCCACCGCGTCTTCGTCCAGTTCGATGCCTAGCCCCGGGCCGGTGGGCAAATCGAGATAGCCCTCCCGCACCGTAAAAGGCTGCTTCAAATAGCCTTCGCCCAGCGATACTTGTTCCTGGCAGAGAAAATTCGGGATCGAGGCGGCCAACTGCACTCCGGCGGCCAGCGAAATCGGCCCCAGCGGGTTGTGCGGGGCGACGGCCGCATAATAGGCCTCGGCCATGCCCGCAATCAGCCTGGCCTCGGTGATGCCGCCGGCATGGCACAAGTCTGGCTGCAAGATCGTGGCGGCCCGCTTTTCGAGCACCTCGCGAAAGCCCCACTTGGTAAACACCCGCTCGCCGGTGGCGATCGGCAGGTGCGTGCCGCGGGCGATTTCGGCCATCACTTCGTGGTTCTGGGCCTGGCACGGCTCTTCGACGAACATCGGTTGGTACGGCTCCAGCGCTTTGATGAACAGCTTGGCAGTGGCTGGGCTGATGGCGCCGTGAAAGTCGATGGCAAGGTCGACATCGTCGCCAGCCGTTTCTCGCAGTTCGGCGAACCGCTCGGCCGCATAGCGCACCTCGGCGGGCGTCTCGACATATCGGCTGGGGCGGCGCTTGGCCGGCCCCGTCTTGAACGCCGTGAAACCTTTCGCAAGAAATGCCTTGATGGCGGCGGGCGAACGGGCGTGGGCATAGACCCGCACCCGCTCGCGGGTCGGGCCGCCTAGCAGCTCGTAGACCGGCACACCCAGGGCCTTGCCTTTGATGTCCCATAGGGCCATGTCGATGCCGCTGAGGGCGCTGGTCAAGATCGGCCCGCCGCGGTAGAAGGCGTGACGATAAATGGCTTGCCAATGATGGGCCACACGGCGCGGGTCTTTGCCCAGCAGATACGGCTCGATCTCTTTGACCGCCTCGGCCACCGTGCGTGCCCGGCCTTCGATCACCGGCTCGCCCAGGCCGACAATGCCGGCATCGGTATGCACCTTGAGGAAGAGCCAGCGCGGCTTGACCAGCAAGGTTTCGAGCCGAGTGACCTTGATGGCCTCGCGGGCTTGCACGGGGGCGGTGGCATCGGCCCGTTCTTCAGCCTGTGCGATGGTCTGGGCGAGCCAACCGCCCACCCCCGCCGCGGTGCCGGCCAAGGCGGCACGGCGAGACACGCGAGTTTTTGGGATGTTCATGTTGGGGTAATGCTCCGAAAACCTGGTGGTCTGTAGGGAACGCCCTCTGTGGCGTTCCGCGATCTACTTGGCCGACCCCTGTTTTTTCTGTCGCTCCTTTTTCGCCTGGAACAAATCAGCGCCGCGGGGCGGCGCGGGCTCGTCGGCGATTTTGTAGATTTTATTGCCGGCCTCGTCGAGCTCCTCCGAGAGCAGCGGCGC
>DATFDL010000111.1:0-5544 GCA_035252155.1 Pirellulales bacterium
CGGAGTCCGTTCCCTACAGACGTCGACTATGAACTGCCTGCTTATGACGATTTATCAGCAACTTGGAGTGCAGCCCATCATCAATGCCTCCGGCGCGGTTACGCGGCTAGGCGGGGCGCCGATGCCGCCCGCGGTGCTCGACGCGTTCCTCGCGGCAGCCGGCGAATCGGTGCCGCTCGAACAGCTTCAGGCCGCCGCCAGTCGGCAAATCGCGGCGGCCACCGGCGCCGAAGCGGGCCTGGTGACCGCCGGCGCGGCCTCGGCCCTCACGCTGGGTGCGGCGGCTATCCTCACCGGTTATGATCTGCACCGCATGGAGCTGCTGCCCCGCATCGATGGTTCGTTCCCCGACGAATTCATCGTCGCTCGTGAGCAGCGCAACGGGTACGACCACGCCGTGCGGGCGGCCGGCGCTCGGCTGGTCGAAGTTGGCTTTCACGAGCTCGTGGCCGGCGCGGGCGTGCGCCGGGCCGAAGTCTGGGAATACGAAGCGGCGATGACTCCCCGCACGGCGGGCGTGCTGTATGTCTTTTCGCCCGACTCCCAGCCCGATCTGGCGGCGCTGGTGGCCGCGTGTCATGCCCGAAGCGTGCCGGTGCTGGTCGACGCGGCGGGAGAGTTGCCACCCCGCGACAACCTGCGGGCAATCGTCCGTACGGGCGCCGACCTGGTGGCCTTCAGCGGCGGTAAGGCCCTGCGCGGCCCGCAATCCACCGGCATACTTTGCGGGCGTCGCGAGCTGATTGGCGCCGCGGCGCTGCAGATGCTCGACATGGACGATCATTTCGAGCTGTGGGATCCTCCGGCGGAGCTGATCGACAAGTCCAAATTGCCCGGCCTGCCGCGGCACGGCATCGGCCGCGGCTACAAAGTGTCGAAAGAGCAGATCATCGCCCTGCTCGCCGCGCTGCGGATGTTTGCCTCCGGAGATTACGACGTCGAGCTGCCGGGCTATCGACTGCGCCTGGAGCGCATCGCCGCCGCATTGGCCGGCTGCGCGGCGACGACGACGATGATCGAACCTGACGATGGCGAGAGCATGCCGCTGTTGGAGATCGAGGTCGACCAAGCGGTTTTGGGGCGATCGGCCTTGGAAGTGTGTCGCAGACTCCGCGCCGGTGCGCCTCCCTGTTATGTCGGGCACGCCAAGCTGCACGCTGGCAAGCTGGTCATTAATCCGCTGCATCTCGACGACGCCAAAGCTGCCGCGATGGGAAACCGCCTTCGCGAAGAACTTGCCGTGAGACGCTAAAGTGCTCTGATTCCAGCTAGTATGTTTGGACTGTCGGCCGTAAGCAGCTATAATTCATACGCGGTCCTCGAACCAACTTTGCAGAGGAGGCTCCGTATAAAGCGTGGCCACGCAACATATCACTAAGACGCCCGGAGTTTGTGGTGGCCGTGCATGCATCGCGGGCCATCGTATTCGCGTAATGGACATCGTCGTATGGTACGAAATGCGCGCATATCGTCCTGAACAGATCGTCGATTTGTTTCCCGGAATCTCATTGGCTGACGTGTATGCCGCTCTGGCGTATTATTTCGACAACCGCGAGGAAATCGAGGCAGAATTCCGAAAGGACGACGAAACCGACGAATGGTTGAAGGCGAACGTGCCATCGAAGATTCCAGCCGACGTCCGCGAGAAATTCGGTGGCTGAATCCGTCCGATTTTATTTCGATCAACACATTTCGCCATCCGTCGCGTTCGGCCTTCGCCAACAGGGTGTCGATATATTGACGGCACAAGAAGCAGGGCGGTGTGGTTCTTCGGATGCAGATCAGTTGCATTTCGCATTGGCTGAAGATCGCGTCATGTTCACCTTTGATTCGGATTATCGCGCTTTGCATCAATCAGGCATTCGGCACGCGGGGATTTGCTGGTGCCGCGCGACGAAGTTCGGAATCGGCCAACTTATCCAGGCTCTGCTCTTAGTACACGGCGTGATGGATCGCGATTCGATGCGCGACCATCTCGAATACCTGTAGCTCAATCCATCACGCCACCAACCAGGCGGCCGGGTTTTCAATCATCTCGACCAGCGTGTGCAGAAACCGCGCTGCCGGCGCCCCGTCGAGCACGCGGTGATCGAATGTCAGACTCAATGTCATCACATCGCCGGGCACGATGCGATCATCGGCGGCAACCACCGGCTCACGCCGGATCGCGCCGACTCCCAAAATGGCCGTCTGTGGTGAATGAATGATCGGTGTAAAGGCGTCGATGCCCAGCGCGCCTAGATTGGTGATCGTGAAAGTGCCGCCGCTCATCTCTTCGGCGGTCAGTCGATGCGAGCGCGCCCGCTCGACCAGCTCACGCAGGCGGCTCGCGATCTGCCGCACGCCGAACGATTGAACGTTGTGAATCACCGGCACGGTCAGGCCCGCGGAATCGTCCACGGCCACACCGATATTGATTTCGGCCAATTCAATGATTCCATCGCCTTCCCAGCGAGAGTTGACCTCCGGGTGCCGCGCCAGCGCCGCCGCGGCCAGCTTGACCAGCAGGTCGGTAATGCTCGGTGCGTTCGCATCGGCTGTCCCACCCGACGCGGCGGCGGCTTTGAACTGCGCCCGCAGATTCAACAAATTGGCGGCCGACGCCCGCGAGGTCAGCGTCACCGGGGCGGTCGAGCGTAGGCTAGCCACCATCCGTTCGGCGATCGTCCGCCGTCGGCTCGAGGGGGCCGCGGAGACGGTTGCGCCATGAGCCGCGGCGGCGGCCCGCACGTCACGTTCGCGGACGCGTCCGCCGCGGCCCGACCCGGTCAGGCGCGTCCAGTCGATTCCCAACTCGCCCGCGACTCGGCGCGCCCGCGGGCTGGCGGCGAAGTCATGCCTTGGCTCATCGGTTAGTCGTTTCTCTTCGACGGACGTATCCGCTGGTGAACGTGCGGTGCAACTCGGCTCTGATATGCCCACATCACGCGGAGCGTGATGGCTACGGTGGCCGGGAGTTGTGATCCGCCGCACGTCGGAGGCGACGATCCGCCCGCCGCGGCCGCTGCCGGTCACGTGCGCTAGATCGACGCCAAGCTCGCGCGCCACTCGCCGCGCCTCGGGCCCGGCCGCCGGCGGAGGCGAGGGAATCGCGCGCGAATCCGCGACATCAGAGGCTACTGCTTGCCGGCCTGCGGCCATTTGCTCAAACGGCGCGGCGGCGCCGCGCTCAATCAGATAGCCAATCACCTGGCCGACCTTGACGGTGTCGCCCGGCCGCGGCCCATCGGGCGAAAGTTTCAAAATGCCCGACTCGAACGACTCGATCTCCTGAGCGGCCTTGTCGCCTTCGAGCACGAAGAGCATCTCTCCCTGGCTGACCCACTCGCCGTCGCGCTTGAGCCACTCGGTGAGCGTGCCCTCTTCCATCGACCAGCCCAGCCGGGGAACCGTGATTTCAATCGGTTGAGGCATAAAGGAGTTGTTCGAGTTTAGCTACGCATGGTTGCTGCGTCTCGGTAGCCCCGGCCCTTGTGGCCGGCCTGATGGTGCTTCGAACAGCCGGCGCGATTGCTGTCGCGGCTCGCGGGGCCGGGCACAAGGCCCGGAGCTACCTGTCGACCGCAATTCGGCCTTTTTTCCGCTCACTCATCCCGCAATTCCAGTATCGCTCGCTCAATATCTTTCTCCTGCGGCACCACGGCTTTTTCCAGAGGCGGACTATAGGGTGTGGGCGTGAATACGCCGTGCAGCCGCTTGATCGGTGCGTCCAAATCGTCGAAGCCGCGGTCGGCGACCTGCGCCGCGATCTCCGAAGCAATGTTGCACGGGCCGTAGGTTTCGTCGATCACCAGGAGCCGCCCGGTTTTTGACACGCTGCGAAGCACCGTTTCGATATCGAGCGGTGAAACGGTGCGGGGGTCGATCAACTCCACCGAGATACCCTGCGCGGCCAGCCGGTCGGCCGCGGCCAGCGCTCGGTGGACCATTAGGGCCAGCGCCACCACGGTCACGTCGCTCCCCTCGCGGACCACCGCCGCTCGGCCAAACTCGATCTCATAGGGTTCTTCCGGCGCCGGACCTTTGAACCCCATTAGCTCGCGGTGCTCAAGAAACAGCACCGGGTCGTGACAGCGCAGCGCGTGCAGCAGTAGCCCCTTGGCGTCGTAGGGCGTCGAAGGAATGACCACCCGCAAGCCAGGAATGTGGCTATAGACCGAATAAAAACTGCTGGAGTGATGCGTCGCCGCCGAGTGCCCCACACCGATACACCCTCGCAGCAGCACTGGCATCTTCAGCCGGCCGCTGCT
Organism: Pirellulales bacterium; assembly: GCA_035252155.1. GTDB lineage: Bacteria > Planctomycetota > Planctomycetia > Pirellulales > JAICIG01 > JAICLL01. The sequence continues at coordinate 4,251 of DATFDL010000111.1, forward strand.
CATGTATTGCATTTTGGCGATCTGATTGACGATTTCGCCGTATGCGTCGTTGATGAAGTCGATGAACATGAAGTCGATCACCGGCCGCGCGCCGGCCATCGCCGCGCCGCAGCTTAGCCCGACAAAGCCGCGCTCGCAGATCGGCGTGTCGCAGAGCCGCTCGGGGCCGAAGAGGTCGAACAGTCCCTCGGTCGTCTGAAAGTTGCCGCCGCGACGGCCGATGCCCTCGCCCATCACAAAGATGGCGGGGTTGCGCTGCATTTCGTGCTTCAGGGCTTCGCGGGTGGCGGCCACGTAGCCGATTTGCCGGTCACCGGCGGGCGGAGGTGGCGGGAGCGGCGGCGAGAGGACTTCGCAATAGACATGGCGCGTGGCCGATGCCGCGTCCGGCCAGGCGGACCCTTCGGCGGCGCGCGAAGCGTCGGCCACCAGCGCCGCGACCTCGCGATCGATCGCGTCGAAACTATTGTTCAAGTCGCCGTTGGCGATCGCGTCGCTTGCGGCCTCGCGGAGCCGCTTGATCGGGCAGCGGCTTTTCCAGACCTCGACGTCCTCGCGCGTGCGGTAACCAAAATCGCCCATTCCTTCTGCGTGCGGCCGGGTGCGATAGGTTTTGCACTCGAGGAGTGTTGCCCCGCCGCCCGAGCGAGCCCGCTCGATCGCCTCGCCAGCCGCCTGCGCGACAGCCAGGACGTCGTTGCCGTCGACCTCGCAGCCTGGCAGCCCGTAATTGGCCGCCCGCCGGCCCACATCGGCGATGCCGCTGGCATAGGCGAACGGCACCTCGGTGGCGAACTGATTGTTTTCGCACACAAACAGCACGGGCAGCTTCCAGATGCTGGCCATGTTCAGCCCTTCGTGGAAGGCGCCGTTGTTGACCGCGCCATCGCCAAAGAAGGCCACGGCCACGCGGTCGGTCTTGAGCAGTTTGAAGCTGTAGCCGGCGCCGACCGCTTGCAAAATGCTGGGGCCTACAATGCCGCTGGTGCCCAGCAGGCCAATCTCCGGGGCAAACAGGTGCATGCTGCCGCCGCGGCCACGCGAGCAGCCGGACTCGCGGCCGAACAGCTCGGCGATGAGCTGCCGCGGGTCGAGCCCCTTGGCCAAGGCATGCCCGTGACCGCGGTGGGTGCTGAACACAACGTCGTCCGGAGTTAGATTGGCGCACACGCCGGCGGCGATCGCCTCTTCGCCAACGTAGGTGTGACAAGCGCCGTGAATCAGACCGCGCTGATGATAGCGGGCCAACTGCTCTTCGCACTGCCGGATGAGTTGCATCGTGCGATAGAGCGCG
>DATFDL010000112.1:0-2670 GCA_035252155.1 Pirellulales bacterium
GCTACCCGCCTTCGTCGGCGCGACGGGTCTTGCGTCCGCGGCGCGGCGAACTTGGCGTGGGAGCCGACTCGCCCGCGTCAACGCGCCGCTGGCCGCCGGCAGGCGGCATCCAAGGGGTGTCCGCCCGTTCGTCGTAATCGCACTGGCACTTCAGCTCGCGGCACGCGCTCAGCAGATCGTCCAGTTCACTACGGCGGCCGTCGAAGCGAAAGACCAGCCCGTGCCGCTCGATTTCGTCAATCCGGGCGGGATCGGCCAGGGCGTCGCGTCCGTAGACCAGCACCAGCCGCTCGGCGGACTCGTCGTAGCCGAGCACCAACGGCGCCGATTGAAATTGTTGCCGGGTGGCGGCGGTGGCCAGGCGAGAGAGCGGCACGGCGCGTCGGATCCATGATTCTTGCTGCTCATCCATCGCGTAGCTCGCGGCCGTGTCGTCGACGGCGGGCAGGGTGGCCGAAAACGACGTGACGGCCCAACAGACATCGACCAGTGGCGGTTGTCGAGCGGTCATCGATTGAGCGATTGGAGGTTTTCGCCGTGCCAGCATCTCCCCTCGTTCATTCGCCGCCCAGTGCCACTTCCTGACACCGGCCAGGATTCTTACGAATTCTGCGACGTCTAATAGCGAGCAAAATCCTTGTCGCCGAGCTCCGGACGCACCGCGCGGACGACCTCCAACGCCCGTTGCGTCATAAACCGCAGCTCGCTGCCAATGGCGATGAATTGCATGCCCTGCTCGGCCCGGGCCAACGCCGCACGCGGATCCATGGTGTGCATGCCGGTGGGCGTGCCGGTTTTGCGGCCGGTGGCGACCACGCGGGCCAGCATCTCTTCCAGCTCGGCGTCGGTGGCCTCGCGGCCGTCGAGCGACCGCATGTTGGCCCGCAGATCGACCGGGCCGACAAAGATGGCGTCGATCCCCGGCAGCGAGTAGATCGCCTCGGCGTTGGCCACGCCGGTGGGGCTTTCCGTTTGAAGGACGACCAGGATTTCGTCATTGGCCCGGCGAAAATACTCCGCCTGCGAAGTGTCGAAGTTCATCGAGTGCATGCCGCCGCCCAGGCTGCGGTTGCCGACGGGCGGATACTTGGCCGCGCGGATGGCAATCTGGGCCTGCTCGACGGTATCGACCATCGGCACCACGATGCCCCACGCGCCGGCGTCGAGCACGCGCTTGATATAGTCGTGATTGCCCTTGGGCACTCGGGCGATCGGCACGCAGCCCGCGTCGGCGATGCAGGCGAAGATCATGGCCGCCTGCGACCAGTCGATCGCCGAGTGTTCGATGTCGAGCGTCAGCCAATCGAAGCCGCTGCGGGCCAGGATTCGTGTGGCGTAGAGATCGCCCAGCGACAGCCAGGTGCCAAAGGTCGGCTTGCCCTCGCGCAGCAGCCGTTTGACAGGGTTGGTTTTCATGGGTCTCTTAATGGAATCTATGGGTGGGCAAGCGCCGCGTGGTCGCGCGACCGTGCGTTTTTAGAGGCATAACCGGGCAAGTAAATGATGTCAGGTTGTTCGCCAGCGGAGCCTGATCGTTTCATGGAGCGAAAGCCAGCATAACACGATGAATCCAGGATGGGAAACAGCGAAAGGCAGTTTCAGCGATTCATTTTGCGTGAGAGATTGCGGTCGTGCAAGCGGGATTGTGGTGTGGGCGTCTCGCCTCATGACGCGACCGTGGGTAAAATCACGATTGTGGGGCCAACGTGATCTGTCATGTCGCCAGCGCGGATCGCGCTCAGAATTCTCACGAATTCTGCTATTCTGGACCAGGCGTCGCACAGGATTCAGTTACTTCGCATGTCCGATTTCGTTACCGTCGCCAAGGTCGGCTCAATCCCCGAAGGCCGGGGAGCGACGCACGTGGTGAATGGCCGCCTGGTGGCGGTTTTCTGCGTCAACGGGGAATACTTTGCCATCGACGATACTTGCCCGCACATGGGCGCGTCGCTGGGTGCGGGCGAGGTCAATGACGGCGTAGTCACGTGTCCCTGGCACGCTTGGCGGTTCCGCGTCTGCGACGGGACCTGGCGCGATAATCCTAAGCTGAAAATCGATCGCTTTGACGTTCGCGTGCAGGGTGACGAGATTCAAGTGTGCGTGCCGGAGCGACGCGCGAGAAAAGGAACGGAATAAATTCCATTCTACAGAGCGGCAGTGAGCTCCGCCTCAGCGGCGACCGTCTCGGCCGGGTGCAGCCGCTCGACGAACGAGCAGCCTACGCGGAACTGGGCCTCGGCGCTTTCGCCCACGGCCACGATATTGGCCACTCGGGCGATCATGTAACGCACGTCGGGGCCTTTGGCCAATTGCACCACCAGCGACTGCGAATCGGGCGGCTCGGCGCAGAAAAACGAAATGCCGCCGGCCGAGAGATCGTGGCAGCGGACGTCGCGAAACGCGGCTTCGTCGGGCAGGTTGCCGCTGCCGTCATACGGCGCCACGCGCTGCCGCTCCGTGAAGGGCAGCCGCACGCCGCCGCTGTCCGGTTCGATCGGCAGGCATCGCTCGCCGTCGTGCACCATCGCCCGGTTGCGGCCGTGCTCCTTGGCGGCGTAGAGCGCCTCGTCGGCACGCTCGATCAGGTCGATCATCTCGTCGCCCGGCATGGCGGGCGCCACGCCCGCGCTGATGGTGATCTCCAGCGGCCGGCCATCCAGCTCGAATCGT
>DATFDL010000113.1:0-6675 GCA_035252155.1 Pirellulales bacterium
CAACGGGGCGGCGAGGGACAGTGGAGCGGTGAGCGCGGTGGACCGGGCGGCGGCGGCCCCGGTGGTGGCGGCGGGCAGCGTGGCGGCGGTGGCCAAGGCGGCGGCGGGGGACGTCGGCGGCTCGATTTCAAGCAGCTCGATAAAGACGGCGATGGCAAAGTCAGCCTCGAAGAGATGCCCGAAGACCGCCGTGAGCGTTTCGGCCGGATGGACACCAACGGCGACGGCTTCATCGACCAGGACGAGCAGAAAGCGATGGCCGAGCGAATGCGGCAGTTTCAGCAACAAGGCGGTTGGAACGGCGGCGCCGCCGGCGAACGCTAAATGTAGAACGGAATTCATTCCGTTCCTCGTCTTCTGCCACGCGAGGCGGGGCGGGGTCTCAAAACGCGCGGTGCGAATGTGCTCTAAAGCCCACGCGCCTCGGCGCCCCGGCGGGTCGAAACGGCCCACCACACCAGCGAGTCGATCTGCTGCGAGACAAACCGCGCCGAGCCGTCGGCCATGGCCGAGTTGACGCCGCCGGGATGATAGCTGCGCGCGGTATACGCCCCGCTGCCGCCGCCCGAGCTGAGCGGCCCAGAATTACAGTCGGGTACCGGCGAGTTGGGTGGTAAAAGGTGGTTGTACCACGTCTGCCGCCAGCCGCCGAACAACCAAGTTGCGCCGCCATACGAGTCAAACGGCCCGCCCGGGGGCAGTGCGCCGCAAATCGCAGCCGCATCGGCCACGGAGCAGATGTTTCCCAGAAACACCAGGTAATCGGAGTAAGGCCGATACGCGCCGCGGCTACCCATCACCCGTTCGGAGAACATTACCGTGGTCGAGAGCCCATCGAGAAAATGACGCGACCACCCCGAGTTGCGCTTGGGGGGTCACGTCCACTTGTCATTGCTTAGAATGTCAGCGGTGGTTGCAGCCACAGTGACTAGCGGCCTCGCCGCTACTTTTTCGTGCCCGGCTTACGCTGGGCCAAATCTGACGCGGCCACACGGCGAACTGGCTTGCTTGTCTGCGGATTACGCAGCAAGCCGCCAGCGTCGTGGGCCGGTTTCTTTCCGGTGCTCATTTTCAGAACTCCGTGGCGCTCGCATCCGCGGCGGCGCTTCTTGCTCGGGCCCCAGATGGTTGAGAGCGGCGCTTCGCGGAAAAGACTCGTAGCCCGACTTCGTAAGAAGTCGGCTCGTCCACGCGCTGCTCCAGATTTCTTACGAATTCTGCTACCGCGCGAATTCTGCTACCCGCATTGCAGGCGTCGCGCATAAACAGGCCCGCGCAGGCGGGGCAGGTACCTGGCGGGCCATGTTTTTGCCGCCCGAAGGCGACACCCCATAATGTACCCGGATTCAAACCGATTGCAAGTTTTTTTTCCACGCTTTTTTCGGGGGGGGGGGGCGAGTGGCCGGGGCCGACACGAACCCGAAGCGCAACCGAGGCAAAATGGGGCAAGTCCCTCGCTTACGCTTCGGGTTGGTGTGATTCGAGCAAACCTTCGATAGGCCACCCGGCGTAATGCTTGCGACAAACCGCACCGGCCGAGAGAATGGGCGCATTGCTGTGTTCTTCGCCATTTCGCCCCATTTAACATCATGCTGTGCGGTTGCTCAGGGAAGAGACGCTGGCTGCCGGCCATCGGCCTGGCGGCGGCTTGTCTGGCGGCGGCTTGTCTGGCCGTGCGGTCGGCCTGGGCGGCCAAGCTGGTGATGAAAGATGGCCGGACTTACGAGGGGCGGATCGCCCCGCTGGCCACGACCGCCCAAAACCCCCCGAAACCGAAGAACGGCGTCCCTGAATCGACCCCCATTGTGCTCTGCGACGATGGGCTGGCCCGCCGCTACGTCTCGCGCCGCCAAGTCGAACAACTCGACCTGGGCGCCAGCGGCAGCCGCCTGGAAACGTTCGAGATCGAGCAGCGGCGGGTGGTCCGCGAGGGCGACCGGGTGGCCGCGGTGGGAAATATCGAGAGCATCACTCCCTTCGATGAATTCGGTCGGCGCACGGTGTTGATGCGCCTCGGCAGCCGTCCGGTCTCGATCATTCAGGCCATTACGCAGCTCACGCCGGTCTGGGCCAAGCTCGAAAGCATCCGCCTGGAAAAAGGGGCGAGCTTCGTGTGGGAGATGCGGATCGCCACCAGCTCGATTCCGGTCGACGTGCTCCACCAGGTGCTGGAGCGGACCATCGAACCAGAGAACTTCAAGCATCGCCTCAAGCTGGCGCGGTTCTATCTGCAGATGGAGCGGTATCAAGACGCGCACGATGAGCTGCAGCGCGTGATTCACGACTTGCCCAAACATCAGGAGCAATTCCGCGATGCCCTGGCCGAGTTGCGGCACGAGGTCGCCGCGCGCACGTTGGCCGAAGTCGGCGTGCGGCGCGGCGCGGGTCAGCACCGCCTGGCGGTCGAGTTGCTCGAGCACTTTCCGGCCGAAGGCGCGGCCGGCGAGACCTTGGTGGCGGTCAAGCAGTTGCTCGACGATTATCGCGGGCAGTTCGAGCGTTGCCACCAGGTGTTGCAATGGCTCGACGACGACCTGGCGGCGGTGCCCGACACGGCCTTGCGGCTGCGGGCCAAGCCGGTCCGCGACGAGATCGCGGCCGAGCTGAACCTGCACAGCATGGGCCGGCTGGCCGCTTACCACCGGCTGCACGACGACGCGGAGCTATCGGCCGAAAGCAAGGCGGCGCTGGCCATCAGCGGCTGGCTGGTGGGGGCCGACGACGCGGTGCAAAACCTGCCGGTCGCGTTGTCGCTGGCCGACGTTCGCAAACAGATCGGTCCGTACCTGATCGAGAAGCGGGTGATCGAACGGCGGATGATGCTCAAAGACCTGCGATCGCGCGAGGGCGCCACGCCCGAGCTGGTGAGCAAGCTGTTGCGCTATGTGTTGCCGCCGCTGGCCGCCGAGCCGATCGACGAAGCGACCGGCCTGCACTGGTTTCAGTTCTTCGGCCTGCCCGACGAGCCGCTGCTCGATTGCTACGTGCAGTTGCCGCCGGAATACGATCCTCATCGGCTGTACCCGGCCATCGTCACGCTCGACGGGGCCGGCGGCTCGCCGCAACAGCAGATCGACTGGTGGTCCGGCGCCCGCGGCGACGACGGGCGGCGGTTGGGCCAGGCCACGCGGTACGGCTACATTGTGATCGCCCCCGATTGGGCGCGGTCGAACCAAAAAGAATACAAAATGTCGGCGGCCGAGCATGCCGCCGTGCTCAACTGCCTGCGCGAGGCGTGCCGGCGGTTTGCCATCGACACCGACCGCGTGTTTCTTTCGGGCCATGCCATGGGGGGCGACGCCGCCTGGGACATCGGCCTGGCGCATCCCGACTTGTGGGCCGGGGTAATCCCCATTTCGGCCCGCGGCGACCGGTATCTGGGGCCGCTCGACGCAAACTGCCAATACGTTCCGTTGTATCTCGTCACCGGGCAGCTCGACGGCGCCGACGCCGAGGGAAACACGATGCGGCTCGACCGCTGCTTGAGCCACGGTTACAACGTCACGGCGGTCGAATTCGTGGGGCGCGGCCGCGAGCATTTCTCCGACGAGATCTTTCGGCTCTTCGAGTGGATGAGCCGCCTGAGCCGCGACTTTCATCCCCGGGATTTTGTCTGCACGAGCGTGCGCACCTGGGACAATTATTTCTGGTGGGTCGAGCTCGACGATTTTCCCTCGGCGCTGATGGCCAACCCGCCCGACTGGCCCCCGCGCGGCACCAAGCATCCGCGCACCACCGCCCAGGCTCACGCGACCAACGGCATTATCGTCAAGTCGGGCGCACACCGGGCGACGATCTGGCTGACGCCCGAAGTCTCGGATTTCCGCAACAAGATCGCCATTCGTTTCAACGGCGCCGCGGCCCGCCTGCCCGATCAGGCGATCGAGCCTTCGCTGGAGGTGATGCTCGAAGACGCCCGGACGCGGTCCGACCGGCAGCACCCGTTCTGGGCCAAGATCGAGATGCCCGGCAGCCGGGTCAACGCGCCGCAGTGAAGGGTTCGGGGTTCAGATCCAAATGACGGGCAGAAGCATCCCGCCATCGTCTGGATCACCGGCGGCGACTGCAACACGATTGGCGACGTCTGGAGCGACGCGCCGCCAAGCAACGACCAGACCGCCAGCGCCTTTCGCAAAGCCGGCATCGTCATGATGTTTCCTTCGCTTCGCGGCGGAAACGACAATCGCGCGGTCGCGTTAGACGGGCGATCAATCGAGCCAGTCTTTGTCTTTCAATCGGGCGGGCACATACTCTTCGGTCACGTAGCTGATCGACTTGCTGATCAGCGACTCGACTTCCAGCTTGAAGCCGTTGGCCAGCATCGTATCAATCTCTTTCTGCCAGGCCTTCTTGTCGGCGAACCAAGGATATTCGGCGATCTGCTTGGCCCGCTTGATGTCGGTTTCGTTGAGCTGAATCTTCACGCTGTTCGACAACTGGCACCGCTCGAAATCCTTCGATCGCAGGCCGATGTACTTGGCGTCGGGAATGGCCATCCGCTTCGATTCGAACGCCAGATTGATCGACCCCTGTTTCACCACACTGTAGATGTAATATCCCCACGGGTCGTTATCGAGCAGGCAATACAGGGGCAGCTTCAGCTCGTTGTGCAGCCGATAGAGCATCCGTCGCACGCCGCGGGGCGGTTGGCCGCTGCCATGCGTCAAAATGCACTGGTGCTTTCGCCAGAACTTGTCTTCGTTGAATCGTTGCCAAACGGTGTCTTTTTCGACGTGCAAGATGAATTTGGCGTCGCACTTTTTGAATTGAATCACGTCGGGCTCGACGATCGACGGCACCCCGTAGCCGCCCGAACCCATCCGCGAGCAGTCAATCTCGTCACCCTTGTCGACCAGCGTGATCGGGCCGACCATATCGCCCGCCTTCTTGGCGTAGAGGTGCAGCTCTTCGCGCAGGCTGTTGAGCATCACCTCGGCGTCTTCGATAATCGGGTCGCACTCGTCCTGCGTGGCGAACGTCTCTTCCTTGGTTCCTTCGATCGTGTGCTTGAGCTTGTAGAAGAGACCGCGGATGCTGGTCGATTTTTGCTGGTCGATCAGTTCTTTGCAGCCGCTGGCGACCAGCATCGTCTGCATGTAAGCCTTGGCCTGTGATAGGTTGAACAACTGCCGACGGTTGGTGTTGCCGCCCATCTCGATGAACCGCTTCGACTTGTTGAACCGGACATTCGACAGCGCTCGGGCGGGAATATCGACGTACGGCTCGCGGCTACGCTCGGCGGTGGCGACCACGCCGTCGGCCAAGGTGCGGATGCTTTCGAGCGTTTGCTTATCGCGGGCGCCGACCTTGCGGGTGTCAGCGTCCGCTGAGCTTTTCGCGGGGGTGCGCTTCTTTGCCATAAGATCCTTTCAACGATTGCTAGGTTTTCCGTCCGGTCTAATCGTGACCATGATTTTGTTGCGAAGACCGCGATATCTGAGTCAGGGTTGTCTTTGCGGTTGACCTTATGTCACGGGCAAGCGGTATGTCTCGTGCTTCCGCAAGCCGTTCAAGCACCTCGCGCGGAGCGGCCGGGTTGCCGGCGAGCGATCGCCAAACCTTTGGCTCACGCGTTTCCAGCAGTCGTTGCAGCTCTGGCACCGCGGTTTCGAATTTGGCTTGACGCTCCCACTCGACAATCTGCAACAACCTGAGGATCCGTTCGCCGCCGGAATGCCGCTTGGCAACTTCTCGAAAGATTTTTGCCTTTTCGTCGGACGAAGGTCGTCGGAGCGCCAAAGATTCCAGCATCCAATAATTGTCTGAATGCTCCTCGAGAAACGATTGAAGCTCCGCCGCCGATTCCATACCCGATGTGTAAAGCGCGATGGCGAGCGTAATGACTGCTTCTGGATACCGCGTCTCACGCACGATTCGTTCCAGCAACCATCGAGGGCCCTTTCGATGAGCAAGCTCATCAAGAAAAATCTGGCGTTCATAAAGCTCGAGCAGCACATCATCCGGCGTGTCTTCGCGCGAACCGAACGACCGCAAGCTCTCAAGTCGGTCAGCTAAGAGATCTTGATGCACCGCATTTCCCTTTCAGGGATCGTTCTCGGCCGTTACGACGTCGGCGCTGAGGCAAGATCGGCCTGATCCACAATCAACACATTATCTCCAAAATCTTCCGGTTCTTCGTCGACCGGCCGACCGCGACTGTCTAACCGCACGTCGGCCTGGGCCGTCTTTCGCTTGGCGACTTGCATCAGACGTTCATAGAGTTGATCGCGGTCGGACTGATTGATGCCGCTGACCGCATCGGCGACCTCGCCCAGATACCGCAGAAAGACATTCCGCCGCTCTCCCTCTTGCTTCACCCGCAGACGGCGGCGCAGATACATGCTGAGCTTGCGGCCGACGGCTTGCAGGGCCAGCCGCAGCTCTTTTTGAATCTCGGGATACGAGGCGACCGCCTCTTTCGACTCGCTGGTGAAGGGCACCCAGACGCTGGCCACGTGAACCATGATCGTCACCGGGCCGCTGGGCAGCGAGCCGCGCGATTGGCTCAGCCCGTAAGCGCGCCAGTTGGTGCCCACCACCGTCTGCGTGATGGCGCACGCCCCCGGCTGAAATTGCAACGGCACGCGGTTGGCAAACCGCAGAATGTTCATCGTCTGCCCCTCGTCCAAGCTCACCGACCGCATGGCGGTGTGCAGCTTGGCGATCTCGGCGGTC
>DATFDL010000114.1:0-2560 GCA_035252155.1 Pirellulales bacterium
CGCGCGCTGCGACGGATGCCGTGGCACCCAGGAGCATCTCGAGATTGCTCGATTTGCGCCTACTTTTCCACTGCCGAGCGGCCTTTTCGAGTGGGAAGGCGCTGCGGCGTGCCGCTGGGCGGGGGCTCTTCTTGAGCAGTCACTTCCAGCACCAGATAGAGCTGCTCGTCGGAGACCGGGCCGCCTTCGACACTGGGGAACGTCATGCCGCCGACCAGCACCGGTCGATTCAGCGGAACCCGCAAGCTGGTGGCCAATTGCTGTGCGACAATGTTCACCCGGTCGATCGGCACGGGGCCAGCCTCATCCGACTTTTTAGGCGCGGCGTTGGGCATCATGCCGCTCATCATTCCCTGCATCATCGGCATCGTGCCGCCCATCCCTTGCATCGTTGGCATGCCTCCCATTTCCATGCCGCCTTGCGCGGGGGTTCGGCGGCGAGGTGGCTTTTTGTTGGTGTTCTCGTCAGCGCGGTCAGCGTATTCGCCTTCGCGCGCGTCACCGCGTGGCGCTGGGCCGGGCGTCACCCGCGAGACCTCCTCAGCGGCAGTCTGGTCCCAGCGAGTCACCGTACTTTGCAAATCGACCACGGCCGCGTCGCCGCCCGGCAGGAGCGAGGGCGTCACTTGCAACATCGCGCCAAGGTGCGGCGTCGAGGTCAGCGGCTGGTAGCCGACGCCCGACCCGCCCACGACCGGCATTCCGCCTTGCACGACATTCCGCATCCGGCCTGAGACGATATGGACCGTTTGTCCATTGAAACAGGTGATCTGACCGCGATAGCGCTCGGTGGACGCGCTTCCCTCGGCCAGTTCACGCAGCGCTCGGCGGTCGATCTCATTGCCCGCGGCGGTATCGCCATCGCCGAGCAGGTTGTCGAGTTGCGGGCTACTGAGCAGTAGCCAATGCGCCCGCACGGTCACGGTGCGAATGGCGCCAACCTCTTGCCGCAGGTCTTCGATGAATCGGAGAATCCGCTCTTGGTTTTCGGTCGATTGCCTGACGACGAGCGATCCGCCCAGTGTGGTGAGGTCGCCATGCCCGCCCACGCGGTCCCAATCCTCAGGCGCAATCAGGCTTTGGATGGCTTCCATGAGGCCGTCGATGGTCATGCCGTGGCCGGCGCTCCGCTCGCGCGGCGCGCCACCTCCACCCATTCCGGATTCCAGGCCGGGTTGACCGCCGCCCATCGACATCATTCCACCGCCCATCATGCCCATGCCCCCCATGCCCGCCATCGCGCGGCCAGATCCGCGCTCCCCGGCCATGCCGGGCAGCGACGTGCCGCGAAAGGGATAGTTCGAGCTCGGCAGCACCAAGTCATCGACGCGATAAACCTTGACGACCATCTCCGGCGCTGGTTCGGATTCGCGCGGACGGGGCGGCATGCCGCCTGGCGCTTGCGCGCGCGCGTCGGTTCCATGCACCAAAATCATCGACAGGGCGGTCGCTAACACAAGGCGGGGTGGGCTACGCAGCATGACGGTTATCTCCAGGTTTCGTTGTTCAAAGAGTTGAGTTGCCATTGGGCCGCCTCGACGGCGGCGGCCAGACTGATATCATCACGCGCTTCCTCGACCAACCTGATCGCGCCGGCGTCCTTGCGCGCCAACAAACCCACGAGTGCTTCCTGACGGCTGACGCCGCGCTGCACGCATTGGCCCAGCCCCCATGTCACCTCGGCTCGCTCGATGTGTCCCAGGGCCAAGGCTGCCGCCAGCCGCCTCTCGACCAGTGGGCCTTCTAAAGAATTGAACAGAAACCCAAGCGGCGGATTCTCGACTTCGGCGGCCGCGGCCAACGCCGCTCGATCGCCATGCTCGATGGCCACCAGGTAATCTGACATCGCTTTGGGATCCGCTCGACGGAGCGTTTCTGCCCACAGCCGTCGCCGAGCGTCCGCAGCGCGTTTTTCGGAGTCGAGCGGGGCGTGATCGGCGGCAGCAGGCGCGGTCGGGCCGGGGTTCCGCGCCTGCCTAGAGCTCAACTGAGACGGGACGGAATTCAGCACCACCTGTTCATAGTGGTTTGGCGCACGGACCCAGGGGGGCTGCACTTCCGCGGCAGACGCGACGGTGTCATTCGCTGGCAGCGGCTGCGGACTAGCGCTGGCCGCGGGATCAAGGTCATCCGTGTGCGTATGCGCGAGCAGCGGCGCGCTTCCGCTGGGAGACGGGTCGAGTGCCGCCGGGAGCATCGCCCACCGCCAGCAGGCGGCGCCCGTGGCCAGCAACAAACCGGCGGCCAAAGCAACTAAGGCAAACCGCGGCCCGCTGGTCAGCCCCGCCCTTCGGCCAAGCCGCCGCCAATACGATTGCAGCCTTGCGACGCGCCGCGGCTCCGGCTCGGGCCATCGGGCCTGAGCGAGCAGCCGATCGAGTGCGTCGTCGACGAAGGGTTCCTTCTCGTACTCGGACATGAATAATTGCCCTCGAATCGCAATTGAAAGCCACAACCGGTGGTGAACCGACGCCACCGTCCGGGCTTGCCCCGGCGGAGCGATGATTGGCCGCTAGAACGACAAACCGTCCCTCTACCCCGGCTTTTCGCGTTGCGTCCA
>DATFDL010000115.1:0-12346 GCA_035252155.1 Pirellulales bacterium
CATCGCCGCTGGCAAACACTCCCAACCGTCGACGACCCGTTTGCCAATCAGCCCGAGCTGTTTTTGCCGGCGGTGATCGAGCAGGTTCTCGCCCGCAACCGCACCGTCGAGGCGATGGCCGCGGCCTGGCGCGCGGCCCGCGAGCGATACCCGCAGGCCGTCGCGCTGGACGATCCGGTGTTCGCCTCGATGCTCGCGCCGGCGTCGCTCAACTCGGGCATCGCCAGTCGACCGGGCAACTCAGCCGGCTATCTGGTCGGCGGCGCGCAAAAACTGCCCTGGTTCGGCAAACGGCAATGGCGCGGCGAGGTTGCCCGTCGCGAAAGCGGCGCGGCCTTTATGGATCTGCAAGATACCCGGTTGCAAATCATCGAAGCCGCCGGGCTGGCCTATTTCGATTATTTTCTGGCGCGGCAGCGGCTGGCGTTAAACGCGGAAAATACCGCCAAACTGAGGCAGTTCCGTGAGATCGCCCGGCGGCAATACGAAGCGACTCTCGCGCCGCAGCAAGACATGCTGCAGGCCGACGTGGAGCTGGCCGAACTGGCCCGCCAGCAGATCGAATTGGAGCGGTTGGAGCGGATTGCCATCGCGCGCATCAACACCTTGTTGCACCGCGTCCCCGACGCTTATTTGCCTGCGCCGCCCGACCGACTCGAGTCGCCCGTGTTGGCGCTTTCGCCATCGCAATTGCGGGCGATCGCCGTCGCGCAGCGGCCCGACCTGGCCGCCCTGGCCGCCGGACTGCGGGCGGAACAAGCCCGACTGCAATTGGCGTACAAAGAGTTTTACCCCGACTTCGAGCTCTTCGGCCGCTACGACAATTTCTGGAGCCAGCCGTCGCTGCGCGGTCAAGTCGGCCTCAATATGAATGTGCCGCTCTACCGCGACAAGCGGCAGGCGGCGGTGCGGGAGGTTCAATGGCGCATCAGCCGGCGGCGAGCCGAATACGAACAGCGGGTCGACGACGTCAACCAGCAGGTGCAGATCGCCTTTGAGCGGTTTGACGAGAGCCAGCAAACGCTGGGACTGTATATCGAGCAGATCTTGCCAGCCGCCCGATTGAACGTGCAGTCGGCGCTGGCGGTCTACGAGTCGGGCGGCGACTTTTTGCGATTGATCGCGGCGCAACGGCAGTTGATTGTGCTGCAGGAGCGCTTTCAAGAGGCGGTCGCCGACTATCATCGCCGCCGGATTGAGCTGGAGCGCGTGGTGGGGGGACCGTTGAGTATGGCGCCGCCAGCCGAGCAAATTGCGCCGGGGCCGTCTACAAGGCAGTAGGGTCCACGTCTCGCCGCGCGGGGCGCCTTAAATCCCAGCCCCGGCAGCGAACTGCAGATCGACGTCCAACGGACGGCTCGCGTTCTCTTCGGCAAAGGCGTTCATGTCGTACAGCAGCGCCTCCCAGTCGCGTGTCGGCGGAGCATGGCGCGCGGTCGCCGCCACCCGTACACGCGTCGGACGGCTGAATGCGATGACATAGCCGCCGTGCAGCGGGTCGTGCTCAGCGGGTTGCACCTGGCCCGATTCGCTGATCGCCCGTGCATAAAGCGAATAGTCGCCAGGAGTGTCGAACTGCCAGGTCGCTTCGAACAAGGTCCATGAATATGGGGCACGCGGCCCAATCAACTCGGCGGGCGTCCAGTTTCGGGCATTGACATTGATTTCGACGCGCGCCACGGCTTCTTCGCCAGCCCAGGCCAACCCGACAACGCGGTTTCGTCCCAGCCCCAACACTTCGCCTTGGCGCGGACGCAGAATCTCTGATTTCACGGCCATCGGCCCGACCACGGCCGTTCCCACTCCCGTACCCGACTGCCGGCGGATGGTGTACTTGGTGGTTTGAAAGTAGCCCGCAAACGGCTCGTCGATGACCGCGATTCGCACCAGCCATTTCACCGAAGCCACACCATACCAGCCGGGCACAAACAACCGCAGCGGAAAGCCATGGTCGGCCTCTAACGGCTCGCCGTTCATGCGCATCGCCAGCAGCGTGTCGGGATGGAGCGCTTTGTCCAGAGGCAGGGCGCGCTCGAAGTGCATCGGCTCAGGATGATCGGACTCGCTGCCTGCATCGGCGCCTTGGAAAACGATCTGCACGGCCTCCGGCTGCACTCCGGCTTCGTCCAGAATCGTTCGCAATGGAACGCCGGTCCATTCGGCATGGCCGATGGCGCCGGCGGCCCATTGCACCCCGGCCGCGCGCGGTTGAAGAAAAGATCGGCCGTTGCCCGCACACTCGACCGTGGCAAACACCGTGCGCTGCGGCAATTCGTTCAGTTCGTCCCAGGTCCATTGCCGCGGGCGGCGAATCGCGCCTTCGACCGAGAGCCGCCAGGTATCGAGGTCGATCGTGGGCCGGGCGAAGTGGTTGCGCACAAAAAACAGCCGATTGGGCGTGACCCAACCGGACTGCGACTCCAACGGGGTTTCGCTGTTCTCCGGCTCGGCTGTCACCACCCTGCGCTGGTTGCTCATGGCCGCTCAAAAATCGGGAAGTTACCTGAAGCAACGCTCGACACCGCAGTCGTAATGATCCCGCGCCACGTCGAGCCGTCAAGTCTGTCATGGCGTCGGCGGTTCCGCGCGAATAGAATGGACTTCTATGACCGAAGCCGCCGACTACGATCCGCATTTTCTCGAGGGTGTCGAGCATTTTAACAAGTGCGACTTCTTCGAGAGCCACGAAGCCTGGGAGGAAATGTGGACCGACCATTTCGGTCCCTCGCGCAAGTTTCTGCAGGGGATGATCCAGGCCGCCGTGGCCTTGCACCACTTTGGCAACGGCAATATCCGCGGCGCTAAAAAGCTCTACTACGGCAGCCGTGGTTATCTGGAGCCTTACCGCCCCAAGCACATGGGCATCGATCTCGACCGGTTCCTGGCGCAGATGCAAGCCTGCTTTGGCGAAGTGCTGGCCAGCCAAGAAGAATTCCCGCAGATCGAGATCGTGCCCGACTTGATTCCCGAAATCCATCTCGATCCACCGGCCACCGCATCGCCCGCCGCCGAAGCGCAATCATGAGCGGCCACGTCGATGATTTTGTGTTTCAGCCCGACGAGTTCTCCGGGCGGGCGCGGCTCTTTCCGCTGCCGAACCTCGTGATGTTTCCCCACGTCTTGCAGCCGCTGCACGTCTTCGAGCCGCGCTATCGCGAGCTGCTCGAAGACGCCCTGGCTGGCGACCGGCTGATCGCCATGGCGGTGCTCAAACCCGGTTGGGAAGCCGACTACGAGGGACGGCCACCGATCTACCCGGTGGTTTGCCTGGGCCGCATAGCTAGCCACCAGCAGTTGGAAGACGGCCGATCGAACCTGTTGCTGGTGGGCTTGCGGCGGGCGGGGGTGGTGCGCGAGCTGCCGGCGGCCCGCTCCTTTCGCGAGGCCGAGGTGCTGGTGCTCGACGATCTCTATCCCGCGCAAACCGCCGGGCGGCGTCCCGATTTGCAGCGGCGGCTGATCGAGCGGTTCCGCCATCTCATGCCCAACGTGCAAGAGCTGCATCAGCAGCTCGACGAGGTCTTGGCCAACGAAGTGCCGCTGGGCATGCTCACCGACATTTTGGCGTTCACGCTCAAGCTCGACCTGGAGACCAAGGAGCAACTGCTCCGCGAGACAAACGTCGACCGCCGCGCCGCGCGGCTGCTCAAAGTGATGCAGTCGGAGGCCGACTCGGACCGAACCGATGCTAAGTTTCCACCCGACTTTAGTCCCAACTGATTGAACGCGGCGCCGCTCGCCGGCGGCGCCGCGTTCTTCCGGACCGCTGATCGCTCGCGGCCGGTTCACTGCGGCGACTGCACGATGTCATGCTGATCGCGCGTCACAAGTCGCGCAAAGTCGCGCATCGTGATCGCTTCATGGATGAAGTGAACCGCGCCGTCGCCGAAGACGAAATTCGCGCCACCGGGGTGAAACGCGTACGCCTCGCCCGTCCCCTGAGTGACGTAGTATGCATACGGCTCAGGCGCGTTCAGCGTGTCCTCGCCGTTGGTGCAATTCAGAGGGCACGGGCCGGGCAGCGTCGTGCCGTCATACGACGAGCCGTCGACGCTGAAATCGCTGGCTGGCCGCATCCAGCCGCCGCCGTTGACGTGGTCCGTCGGCAGCTCACCGTAACGCTTGCCGAGACGATAGACGTAGGGGCGTCCGGCCGACTCTGCCAGCAGAATGGTGCTCGACAGGCCGTCGGTCACGTCGTCAATTCGAGCTTTCGAGTTTTGAGCCAACATGCCGGGCGCTCCAAACCACGTCGAGCCGGAAGCTGGCGAAGGATAATCGTCGACCAGGCCCAGCGTCACCAGCCGCTGGTCGACCGAAATCGTCGGCGAATAATCGGTGGTGGCGGCGAAGCCCAGCCAGGCCGGAGCGTTTTGCGGTTCACTATCGAGCCGCCGCGCCGGCGGCATGACCGACGGGCACCAGAAGACCGGCAGCACAGTCCCGCACAAGGTTTGATTGGGCACGATCTGACTGCTGCCGAGCGTGGTGCTGCTCCAGGTCTGTGTTTGATCGTACTGTGTCCAAAGTGGCTGCTGCTCCAGGTAGGGCAGCACGTTGATGGCCCAGCCAATCCGCGGCGCGGTGGTCACGCCCAAGGGCCGATCGCTCACTGGGAGAAAGCCATACACGTCGTGGAAAGCTTGGACCGAAATTCCGAGTTGCTTGAGATTGTTGACGCACTGAGTCCGCCGCGCCGATTCGCGCGCCATTTGCACAGCCGGCAGTAACAGCGCTATCAATACCCCGATGATCGCGACGACCACCAGCAATTCAACCAAAGTAAATGCCGTTCGACGGCGCTTGCCGCAGTGTTTGAAATAAGTCATCTGAAGTTCTCCCTAAGAAAAGGTGTTTGTCAAAAATCGAAGCACATTCGCTGACCGCTAGCGTTGCAAAACAATCGGCGCGAGCTCATTCGATCCTTGTGCGATGTGCACTCGAAGGCCTGATGTGGAGGGCTTGGCATACCGCTCGGGCAAAGCGTTCGGCCAAGGGCCTTCGTCGCCAGCGTGCCGAGGGATGCGCCATTCGACGGTGGCGATGTAGTCGCCCGCCGGCGCTCCATCGCGTCCCTGATAGGTGCTCAGCGCAAAGCTGCCGTCGGACTCGAGATGAGCAAAGGGATGCTCCACCTGACCCGTTGGATCGGTCGGATGGAGCACCAGCAGCGCGCCTTTCGCCACTTGACCATCGACCAAGAGCTTGCCGCGTGCCGGAAACACTTCCTTGCGGCCCTCGATCTTTTTGGCCGAGCAACCGCAGAGGGCCACAGCCACGGCAAACAAAGCGTAACGTGCGCCCGCGAGAGAATTGGTGGGACGATCAACAGCCAAAGACGGCTGTCGCCGGCCCGCGAGCAACACAAAGTGCGACCAACGCGAAAAGCGAGGCATATCGCAGACTCCTTCAAGTCAGCGTTGCCTCTGGTCGTTCCAGTCAGCCACGCACGATCATGGTAAGGCGCCTCCCTCGACGAGGGTCGGCGGCCGCCGCGCGAGCGCGGCGCGCAAATTGGTTATCAGTTGCGGCGTCGTGCCAGTCGTTTGCGTTCGGTTCGCTCGATCTGGATCACCACGCCGTCTTGCACGACAATCGACACCTCGCCGTACTCCAGGGTTCGCAGTGCATCACGTATATGCAACAGCGACTGCTCGAGGTTCAATGCACGAGCGTCGGTGGTCGCTTTGACTTCGTTGGTGATTTGGGGTCGGCTTTTCACGACTGCGTTCCTTTTTTCGCAATAAGGACGGTTGGAGTCCGCCGACCACCAAAGCCGTTACATCACTTAAACGATCGTAGTAGTAATGATTAGTGTTATCGTCGTATTAGTGATCTTTGTCAAGAGGTTTTTTCCGAGCAGCGCGAGTTTTAATGGAACACCAATCGCTCCAAGGTCTTAAGTCACGAAGACGGCGGCGGGGATCAACCTTGGCTTCTTGTCCAAACGCCGCAGGACACCCGCACCCCCCACCGTCCGCTTCCCGGCAATTGCTTATAAGACATTATGTCTTTAAACTGTCGAGACCCAGGTGTGCGGGCTGTTAATGCTTGCGGTTCCGCAGCGCCGGTCAGGATCGCCGTCCATTTGTCTTGTCTTGCTCCACAGAAGGACTGAAACCAATGCTCACGAAGATCTCGGACCGCACGCGGCTTGTCAGCGCGGCGGTTGTGGTCACCTTGCTGCTGCTCTCAGGCTCGCAGGGGGCCGAGCCCGAAAAAGGCGACGATGTGGCCGCCGAACGGCTGGAGTTCATGTTGAGCGCCGCGCGACGCTACAACGTGGCGCCGGACGACAACCAGTCGGCACGGTGGCCGCTGCACGCCAAGCCGCTGCTGCGCTGGAGCAATCCGTTCTCGGGCGTCCGCGACGGAGTAGTCGTCATGTGGACCGACGGCGCGCGGCCGGCCATTCTGGCCCAGGTGTTTCCCGCCCAAGAAGGTCCTCTCTGGTTCATCCAATGCCAGTCGCTGGCGGCGGGCCCGTTCGCGCTGCGCGACGACCGCCGCGCGCTATGGGAGCCCCGCGCGGAAGGAGAAAAGTTTCACCTGCTTGATGACGCCGAACCGCCGGCCGAGAGCCGCGCTAAACGATTGATGCAAATGCGCGCCCTGGGCCAGCAATTCGCCGCCTTCGACGACTTCCGGATTCGACCTACCGACGAAGAGACGACGCGCTATCCATTGCGGTTCATGACGAATCCCATCTATCGCTATGAAACGCCCGAGCACAAAATCATCGACGGCGCCGTGTTCCCATTCGTATTGGGCACCGCTCCCGAGCTCCTCCTGGTGCTCGAAGCGCGCCAGGACGACGACGAGACACGCCACTGGGAATACCTGCTGGCGCCACTGACCGTCTGGGCCGTAGAGGTCAAGCGCGGCAACCAGACGGTGTGGAAGGTCGCCGAGCGCTTTGGTAAACATTCCGCCCGCGACGCCTACCATTCATGGGCCTTGGATGGGACCTTCGACCGTTGATTCGCCGCAGGCTGCGTCGCCCGCACCGCTTCCGCCCCTTTTTGGCCACAGTCGCGCCAATCCGGTCAGCACCTTACTCCTCATCATCTTCCGCCGCCTGTGTGAGTACTTTGCCGATGTTCAGGCCGAGCGCCCGCAGTTTGGCCCGCAAGGTGACGCGGCTGAGACCCAAGATTTCGGCGGCCCGGGCCTGATTGCCGCCCGCCTGGTCCATGGCGCGGCGAATCACCAGCCGATCGAAATGCTCCAGGCCCCTGCGATAGAGATCGGTCTCGCCCGACGAAAGCCACGTTTCCATCAAGCGGGGCAATCGCTGCCAGTCGACCACGTCTCCCGACGCAGGCGAAGTAGTAGCCGAGCCGGTGACCGCCGCGCCGTGCAGCTCGGCGGGCAAAAACTCGGGCAGAATGGTCGGCCCGGCCGAAACGATCAACGCCTCGTGAATCACGCTTTGCAGTTCGCGCACATTGCCTGGCCACGAATACTGCTGCAAGAGCTCCAGCGCGGCTGGCGAAATCGACTGCACCGACGTGCCGATCTGGCGGTTGTAGCGGAAGAGAAAATAGTGGGCCAACTCGGCGATGTCTTCGCGCCGCTCGCGCAACGGCGGCAGATGAATGGTCACACCGCGCAATCGGTAATAAAGGTCTTTGCGGAAGCGTCCCTGCTCAATCAGCGCTTCGAGGTTCTGGTTGGTAGCGGCGATCACCCGCACATCAACCGCGATGGTCTCGCTGCCGCCCAGCCGCTCGAAGCGTCCCTCTTGCAGCAATCGCAAAATCTTCGCCTGAGTGTTGGGGGCCATATCGCCCACTTCGTCCATAAACAGCGTGCCGTTGTGGCACTGCTCGAACTTCCCGACGCGCCGCCGCTCGGCGCCGGTGAAGGCCCCGCGCTCATGGCCAAACAGTTCGCTCTCCAACAGCGATTCGGGGATCGCCGAGCAATTGATGGCCAAAAACTGCGCATGGCCGCGCTGGCTATGGTGGTAGAGCGCCCGGGCGACCAGCTCCTTGCCCGTGCCGCTCTCGCCCAACACGAGCACGTTGACGTTTTGTGCGGCGACGCGGCCGATTTGCTTGCAGACCGATTGCATCGCCACGCCGCAACCTACGAGCAGATCGGGCCGGTCTTGCGGCCGATCGCCTTCTTCCAAAATGGCCGGCACGTGCATGAGCCGGCTGATGCCGAACGCCTGCTCGACCACTTGCCGCAGTTGATGCACGTCGAGCGGCTTGACCAGATAGTCGTACGCGCCGATCTTCATCGCTTCGATCGCTGTGTCAGCGGTGCCATGGCCGGTGACAAAAATCACCAGACTCTTCGGGTCGATTTGCCGAAGTTGGTGGAACACGTCGAGGCCCGAGCGGTGGCCCAGCCGGATGTCGAGCATAATGACATCGGGCGAATGCTCGGCTGCCAACCGCAGTCCCTCATCGGCGGTGTCGGCGGTGAGCACAGTGATCTTGCCGCCCGCAAACACCTGTTCGATGCTGTAGCGAATGTTCGGCTCGTCGTCGATGACTAGCAGCTTAAGCACAAGGGTTCTCTCGGCGTTCGGTTTTTACTCTTGCATCGCACGGACTAGCTCGTCGACGCTCCGGCTACAACCGGCTTGCAGACATCACCCTCGGCGGCCGGCGGGACGGTCGGTCCGTCGGCAGCCGGCAGCTCGACGGCAAACATCGCCCCGCGCACCGGCTGATTCGAGGCACTCAATTGCCCGCCGTGCTCTTGAACAATGCGGCGGCTGATCGCCAGCCCCAAGCCAATGCCGCGCTCTTTGCTGGTGACAAACGGCTCAAAGAGCCGCTGCATTACCGGCTCGGGTATGCCGCTGCCGGTGTCGCAAAACACGATGCGCACCAGGCCAGTCGGGGCTGTGCCGTCAGTATGCGAGTCTCTTTCGATCGCGACGCGGAGCTCACCACCTTCCGTCATGGCTTCGATCGCGTTGAGCAGCAGGTTGACGAAGACCTGGTCGAGCTGCGCCGGATCGCCGTCGACCGTCACGGGCGCCCCGCCCAGTTCTTCGCTGATGGTCACGTTGGCCTGCATCGCCCGGCCTTCGACCAGGTTCAGCGCCCGGCGCAGTGTATCGCGCACATCGTGCTTCACGCGGCGTAGCTTGGCGGGCCGGGCAAAGTCGAGCAGCTCCTGGATGGTCGTCTCCATCCGCACGATTTCTTCTTGCACGACGCGCAGGCGTTTGGCTTCGGCGGCGCGGTCCGATTCGCCCTTGCCCATCATCTGAATGAGCAACTTTACCGAAGTGAGCGGATTGCGCAGTTCGTGGGCCACGCCGGCCGCCAATTCGCCGACGGCGGCCAGCCGCTCGGCACGAAAGGCTTCGCGGCGCGTCTTCTGCAGCTCGTCGACCACCTGTTTGATGTGGCCCGACACCTCTTGCACTTGCAGTTGTAAACCCGGCAAGCTGCCCGATGCCGCTTCGGAATCGACTTCGACGCGGCCGATCTCTTGTTCCAAATCGCCGCTGACGTCTTTCAGAGTGACGCTGATTTGCGAGATCGAGTGGTGCAGCCCTCGCGCCACCCAGATGCCCAAGAGAATGCCGAACGCCGGGCCAAGAATGACAAAACCCGTGCGCAGCATATTCACTTTGGCCCGTAGCCGGTCGCGGCGGACGAACGATTCGTTGGTCAGCCGTTGGCCAAGCTCGAAGAGCCGTTCGCACGGTTCGGCCACCGAACGGGCTAAGTGCATCGATTCTTCGACGGTCAACGGTTCCAGCAGCTCGCCCGGTTGGCGTTGTGTCAGCCACTCGTCGATGTGGCTGCGGTAGATCTGAAATCGCTCTTCGATGGTCCGGGCAAGGGCCTTCTCTTCGATCGAGGCGCCGTCGTCTTCGACCGTGCCCAGGGCCAGCTCAAAGGCGTGTTCCAGATCGGTGGCCTCGGCGGTAAACCGCTCGTCGACCAGACCGCTTCGCTCGCCATGCTCGGCCGCTTCGAGCAACACGGCCTGCAAGCGCCAGAGGTTTTCCTGCATGGCGCCGGCCGAACGGATGGTGATGCGATTTTCTTGCACGACTTGCGTCTGCAAGTCGTCGAGCTGGGCCAGATAATGTGAGGTGGACCAGGTCACCACAATCCACAGCAGACTGACCAGTGCGGTCGGGGCGACGACTTTCTTCCACATGGTTTCATCATATCCGGCTGAAAAATTGCCAGCAATGCGATCACCGTGTCGGGCAAAGCACTGACTAGGACAGGTTTTTGCCACGACGGAAATCTTTTAGCCCCCGAAGGATGCAAGACTTTACTAACACAGTTTGCCACCGTCAAAAGCCGATTAAAGCGAATGTCTACCCTAAATTGACCAGATTCTGTTTGCCCGATTTAACCAAAAAAGGCTGGAAAGAGTGAAGTTGGCGAGGATGCGGCGAGCCAGCGAGCCACTGATTGTTTCCATGTTTTTGATGGTCTGCGTGTCGCAGCCCTTAGCAACGAGCGCGCAGTCACGGGCTTGGCCTCAAGGGGGGACGCCTCAGCATAGGCAAATGGCGCACCTTTCCCCGCTGCGCGTTCCTGCACGGAGGCCACTCTCCGAACCGCTGGCCGCACCACAGCGCCCCGAGGCATCGCCGCTGGTTAAAACTCCGGTGCAGCTTGACCAGCCCCCGCGGCCAAGCCGAAGGTCGTCTCTTGAACTGCCGCCCCCGCCAGGGGGAGAGACTGTGGCGTTGCCGCTGCCGCCGCTTCAGCCCGGCGATCTCCGCTTTCCGATCAATCTGGCCACCGCGTTGCGTCTGGCCGACGCTCGCCCGCTGATTGTGGCCGCGGCACAGGCCAGCGCCTGGTCGGCCGAGGGCCAACTCCAGAAGGCCAACGTCCTCTGGGTTCCTTCGATCATGGGCACGGTGACGTATTTGCGGCACGACGGTCCGGTCGACTTCAATCAGGGCATCAATGTGCCGCAAGGCGTAGGTATCTTCGGGCAACCGGCGCCCGGCGGATTTGGCAAACCCCTCAACCAAAATGTCAATTGGTTCATCGCGGGCGTCAGCTTGTACCAGGTCGTCGCCACGACCGACGCCATCTTCCAGCCCCTGGCCGCACGGCAAGAACTCAACGCCCGACGCTGGGACGTGCAGACCGCGAAAAACGACGTATTGCTGGAAGTTGCCGGATCGTACTTCAACGTGCACCGTTTTCGCGGGCAGTACGCCGGCGCGATCTACACCGTCAACGAAGGACGAAAACTGATCGCGGCGATCGACGAGCTGCGCCGCGATCTGGTGCCCGCGGTTGAGGTTGACCGTGCGCGAAATTTGCTTGCGTTCCTCGAGCAGCAAGCCGTCTCGGCCCGCGAAAAGTGGCGCGTGTCGAGCGCCGACCTGACCCAGGTGCTGCGACTCGATCCGCGCGCCGTCTGCGAGCCGCTGGAGCACGATCATCTCCAAATCACGCTCATCGATCCTTCGCGCACACTCGACAATCTGATTCCGATCGGCTTGTTGAACCGCCCCGAATTGGCCTCGCACCAGGCGCAAATCAAGGCGGCGCTGACGCGCATCCGCCAGGAAAAGATGCGCCCGTTGCTTCCCTCGATCATCCTCACCGGGTTTCAGACTCCCGGTGGCATGGCGCCTCAAGCATCGATCTTTGGCACGGGCAGGGGCGGAAAGATGAACCTCTGGAGTTTTCGCGACGACGTCAGCGCGCAGATCGTTTGGCAATTAGACAGTTTCGGCTTCGGCAATGCCGCGTTAATCAAGAAGCGGCGCGGCGAGCAGTCGCAGGCCATAGCCAAGCTGATGCAGACGCAAGACATGGTGGCGGCGGAGGTCAATCAGGCCCAAGCTGAAGTTCAATCGGCGGCGGCGCGCGTGGCCCAGGCCGAACGCGCCCTGCGCACCGGACTGGTGACTTACCAAAAGAATTACGAGGGCCTGGGACAAATCAAACGGTTCGGAAACATCGACGAAGTGGTTTATCGGCCGCAAGAAGTCGTCTACGCCCTCAAGCTGCTGCATCTGGCTTTTAACGAGTATTTCGATACGGTTGCCGACTACAACACCGCGCAGTTCATGCTCTTCCACGCGCTGGGTTATCCGGCCCGCGAGATCTCGTATTTCCGTCCGCCAGGCGCGATTGTGCCGATTAACACGCAGCGGCCCACGTATTTGCCGGCAGTGGGCACCGGACCGCCGACACCCCCGCGCTGATACGGAGAGCCGCCATGAAAGACTTCATCCGCAACGAATCGTGTAATCGTCTACTAACCCGCATCGCGCACTCGCAGCGATTCCTGTGGAACTCGTCATCTGTAGGGAACGCCCTCTGTGGCGTTCCGTGGGGGGGCGGCGCGAGGTCCGCTCGCTCTTCGCGGAACGCCACGGAGG
>DATFDL010000116.1:0-19378 GCA_035252155.1 Pirellulales bacterium
GTCTTCCTTGGACCTCGACGGCCTGGAAGGCCATCCTCCATGAGGCTCCGCGACGAATCGCCGAGCTCCGCCCCGACCACCACCGCGCCTGGTGCAGTGCATTTGGTTGGGTTAATGTAGAACGGAATTCATTCCGTTCCTCCTTCGTTCTTTCGCGCGGCGAGTCGCCGCCGGCGAACGGAATGAATTCCGTTCTACGAAGGAGACTCGCCACCATGATTCGACTGCTCGTCGGCTGCCTGATGTTCGCAGCGGCCACCATCGCCTTGTCCACGCCAGCCCAAGCGGGCCGCTTTTCGCTCGACCGGCACGAGCAAGGAGTGCGCGTCGAACTCGACGGTCGGCTCTTTACGGAGTATCTCATTGACACCGGGCCGAAGCCGATCTTGTGGCCTGTCATCGGTCCAACCGGCGTCGAGATGACCCGCGCCTTTCCGATGGAGAAGCGAGCCGGCGAAAAGCAAGACCATCCCCATCAACGTTCGATCTGGTTCACCCACGGCGACGTCAACGGCATCGACTTCTGGAGCGAGAACGGCAATCACGGCTCGATCGCCCATCGCGAATACCTGACGCTCTTGGCCGATGACGAGCGGGCGGTGCTGGCCACGCGCAACGATTGGCTCGCTCACGACGGCAAAAAAGTGCTTGAGGATCAGCGCACCTTGACGTTCCGCGCGGACGAGAATCAGCGCTCGATCGATTTCGACATCGTCCTACGGGCGAGCGATGGCCCCGTCACGTTTGGCGACACCAAGGAAGGCTCAATGGGCGTGCGCATTCCGACTGTCATGGATTTGAACAGCAATCGAGGCGGCCACATCGTCACCAGCGAGGGGCTGACCGACAAAGCCGCCTGGGGCAAGCCCGCCGCCTGGGTCGATTATCACGGCCCCATCGACGGCAAGCTGGTGGGCATCGCCATCCTGAACCATCCTGACAGCTTTCGCTATCCGACGCGCTGGCACGTGCGCGATTACGGGCTCTTTGCCGCCAATCCCTTCGGGCTGAAGGATTTTATCGGCGACAAAGCCGTCGATCACGCCTACGCGCTCGAAGCCGGCAAAACGATCGCTCTTCGCTATCGGATCATCTTTCACCGCGGCGACCACCAGGAAGCCGGCATCGACAAGGCGTTTGAAGATTATTCGCGCCTGCGCCCGTAGAACGGAATTCATTCCGCTCGCTTGTAGGATGGCCTTCCAGGCCGTCGACATTCGACGAGACGGCCTGGAAGGTCATCCTACATCGAAGTATGCCGTCTGCGGCCAACAATGTCAGGCTGGAAAGCCTGACCTACAGGAACGGAATAAATTCCGTTCTACGATCTTAGTCCCACCACCACTGGCCGGGCTTGAGATGATCGAGCTGCGTCGCCTGGCGGGCCTGTCCGACTTGCGCGCCCTTGTCTTCGAGCAGGTTCGATGGTTCGAGCGCCATCCGCGGCTCGATGTGAACCCCGCCGCCCACCGGCGTCATCAGTTGTTGCTTCTTCCAGATGCTGGTGACAACGGTATCGACCTCAACGGGAGCTTGATAGGTTTGCACCGGCAGCAATTCCTCGTTGCCAAAGACTTCCATCGACCAGTTCGCCTTGCCGTAGAAGTCTTCTCGCTGAATGTGCGCCGCGGCGATCGCCATGTCGACCATCGTCCGCAGTTGGGCGTAGATGGGGGTCGTGCGGGCGATCTCGGGATATTTCTGCGTGAAGCTGTTGGTAAACGCCTGGCTGGCCCGGCTGCTGCCGCCGCGGCCCATGCGCCCGCCGTCGGCCTGCACCACTTCGTCCTCGCCCACCAGCTTGACGCCCTCGCCCACCAGTTCGATCGCTAGATGATCGTCGCTGATCCGCACGCATTGATAGTCGGGCACAAAGTACCAACGCTGCAGGGCGTTGCGGCTCAGCGAGCTAGGGTCGGCCCGGTCAACAAAGCTCGAAAAGCCGCGCTTCACCTGTGGACGCTCCAGCCCGATGCCGATCAGCTTCATGCGGTAGTCGGCCTCGACTAGCACCTGGGCGAAGTGGGTGTCGGGCGGCACGCCCAGCACGCGCACCTTTTGCAGGCCGAGGCTCGTGTGCAGCCCCTCGACAATAAAGTCTTCGTCGTCGGGCGAGACGTTGCCGCGAATCTCGCGGAGAAACTGCTGCATGCGAGCCAGTCCTTCCTTGGTCGGGTCGATCGAGCAACCAATCACTGGGCCTTCCGATTTATCGGGACCGTAGGTGCGCAAGGCCACAATCAAGTCTTGCAGCTCCAACACCGGGCGGCCGCTCCGCATGCCGATCATGTGGCCGGCCAGGTCTTGAAACCAGCCCTCGGCCGGACCGGCGATGACCACATCGCCCGAATCGGGATAGAAAAAGACGTAGCGAATGCGCGTCAGCCCGGCCAGGAAACGCATTTCGTCGCTGGGCTTGCGGTTGTGGTCAAGCGCGTCGCGAACGGCCGCTTCGAGCCGCGTGAGCGAAACTTTGCGCAGCGCGTTGGGCCTGGCCAGATCGGCGTTGAGCGCCGCCTTCGCGGCGGCCAGGCGTTGACGTGTCAGCCGCGCGCCGGGATCGGCATGAATGACTTTGCGCACGCGGCCTTGGTCATCGACTTCCAATCCGCTGAGCAGCCCCTGAGGATCGATCAAAATGCCGGCGATGCCGGTGTTGCCGCCCGACCCGGCACTGCCGCCGGATCCACCACTGCCGCCACTGCCGCCCTGCGCCCAGAGCGCACCGACCTGGAACAATGCCGCTCCCAAGAAGCCGGCGAGCGTAAGCAAGCGGTGTCGTGCCGAACCGTTCCGAGACAGAGACATGATCGCTCCTCAGTGCGACAAGGTATCCGAGACGCCCCCACCCGTCAGCAAACCTGCCGCCACGTGGGGGCGCTTGATGGACGAAATAAGCGCTTTCGACTCTTGATCTTAATTGTGCGACGGGGGGATAGCAAGAAAAATGCCCGTTTGCGACGGTAAACGCCAGAGAGCGCCGGCCGCGCCGCACGGGATTTTGCGGACATTCTAGCCCCCCATCCGGGGAGAGCATCTATAACGCGGGCGTGAATGCAGCAATGTGGGACAGCCGCCCTCGGCTGTCTCGCGGTCGCCTTTGGCGACCACCGCACAGCCGGGGGCGGCTGTGCCACACCGGCGGACTACCTCACAGCCGAGGGCGGCTGTGCCACACGTGCTGCCCCAGCCACCGGGTCGGGCGTTCTGCAGTTTGCTAGGGAGGGACCGCCGCCACCCGGACATCGTCGAATGAAATCTGGCCCGTCGCACCGAGCAGGCCGATGTACAGCACGACTACACGGGCGTCTTCGGGCACCGGCACGCGAGCGTGCTTCTCGACCCAATCGAACGTGCCGGTCCACGGTCCCATGGCCTCTTGATCGATTGGCCCCCGGTTCTCGTCGTAAAACGTCAGAATTAGCCGCGGACGCTTGGCCGGTTGAAACGGAGGCGTGCGTATGTCGCGGCCCTTGATCCACAGGCTGACATCCAGTTCGCGGACTTTGCGACCATCGACGCCGAACGCCTGCAGCGCTTGCGAAATCTTGCCAGTCTCGCGATTGGTGCAGGTCAAAAATTGCCGGCCCTCGGGTGCATGGTCGCTCTGCTCCAGCCGGCCCTGCCGCACGTAATACCAGCCGTCGGGCACGCCCGCGATCAAGGTCGACTTCTCCATGCCGCCGTTGGCCAACGCCGGATGCTCGGCATCGTACTGCACCTGCCGCAGGCTTTCGGCCGTGCCGGTCATCGGCACGAACATGGTGGCTTCGATCGCCTCGCGCACCAGCTTGCCGCGCTGCTTGTGATAGAGATACAGCACCTGCTGGAACCGCTGCCCGACCGGCACGATCATCCGCCCGCCCTCGCGAAGTTGATCGACGAGCGGCCGGGGAATGTTTTCGGGCGAACAGGTGACAATGATTCGGTCGAACGGCGCCTTCTCGGGCCAGCCCAGGTAGCCGTCGCCGATCTTGGTGTGGATGTTTTTGTAATTCAGGCGGTTGAGCGTTTGCCGGGCGCGGAGTCCCAACGGTTCTTGAATCTCGATGGTGTAGACCTCTTTCACCAACGGGCTGAGCACCGCGGCCTGGTAACCGCTGCCGGTGCCGATTTCGAGCACGCGGTCGGTGGGCTGAGGATCGAGATGCTCGGTCATCGAAGCCACCACAAACGGCGGCGAGATGGTTTGCCCGTGGCCGATCGGAATCGCCATGTCGAAATACGCCTCCTTGCGGTCATCGACCGGCACAAACTCGTGTCGTGGGGTGGCCCGCATGGCGGCGATGACGCGCGGGTTTTTGACGCCGGCCGCTACGACGGTCTCATCGACCATCTGTTGCCGCAGGGCTTCCATGCGATCGGCGGCCGCGGCCGGACGCGCGAAGCCGGCCGCGACCGACGCGACGGAAAGAGCGCAAGCGGCAGCCGGCGAAATGCGCCGGCTTGCGACGAGCGGTGTGGATGGCATGCGGTTACCTCCGTGTTTGCCGTGGCGGCCGGGTGATGCTCTCAGTATATCCGCGATCACCGCCGGCTGTCTGCATCAGCAGCAAGATGGTGAACCGACTGAAGGGCCGTCGCGGCCTCGTCCGGGGCTGGCTTCGTTGTTACACTGGCGCCATGTACGACTTCGACCGCGTCACGCCAAACATGATCGGGGCTTATGGGCCGTGGGCCGCGTCGCTGGCCGGCGGCGGGTCGCCTCGCTTGTCGTATCGAAGGCCGGAGTTTGCCGACGTCGATGCCTGGCGCAAGGAGGCCCGCGCCCGGTTGCTGGCCTGCTTGGCTCAGCCCGACGCGGGCGGCGTGCCGCGGGCAGCCGTGCAGCACACCTTCAACTACGACGGGCTGCACGTCGAGCACCTGAGCTGGCAGTTGCCCTACGGTCCGCCCACCGAGGCGGTGTTTCTCAAGCCGGCCGATGCGCGCGGGCGGCTGCCGGCAGTGCTGGGCCTGCACGACCATGGCGGCAACAAATACTTCGGTGCGCGAAAAATCACCCGGATCAGCGACGACGTGCATCCGGTGATGCGCGCGCACCAAGACCACTATTACGGCGGCGTGGCCTGGGCCAACCAATTGGCCAAGCGGGGCTACGCGGTGTTGGTCCACGACGCCTTTGCCTTCGCCAGCCGGCGAGTCCGCGCGGCCGATCTGGCCGAGAAAGCCAAGGGCGACCTGGTCGAAGCCAACCCCGAATCGGAAGAAGAGATCGCCAATTACAATCGCTTCGCCGGCCAGCATGAGCACCTCATGGCCAAAAGCCTGTTCTGCGCCGGCGCCACCTGGCCGGGCGTGTTCACGGCCGAAGATCAGCGGGCGCTCGACTATCTCTGCTCACGGCCCGATGTCGATTCGCAACGCGTCGGCTGCGCCGGCTTGTCGGGCGGTGGCCTGCGCACGGTCTATCTGGCCGGCCTCGACGACCGCATTCGGGCGGCCTGCTGCGCCGGCATGATGACCACCTGGCGCGATTATTTGCTCAACAAATGCTACACGCACACCTGGATGATCTACATCCCGCTGCTGCCGTTGGATCTCGACTATCCCGAAATCTTGGGGCTGCACGCGCCGCGTCCGACGCTGGTGCTCAATTGCAATGACGATCAGTTGTTTACGCTGGCCGAAATGCAACGGGCCGACCAGATTTTGGCCGAAGTCTATCGCAAAGCGGCGGCGCCGGAGGCGTATCGCTGTTCGTTTTATCCCGGCGGCCACAAGTTCGACCTGGCCATGCAGGCCGAGGCATTTGAGTGGTTCGACCGGTGGCTAAAAACCTGAATCAGCTTGGATCGACGCATTCGGCGCGTGTAGAATAGGTAAGGTTCCGCAATATTCAGGATCGTCCGAGGCTTAAGTGGAAAACTTCTTTGTGCAGCACATCACCAAAACGCCCGGCGTCTGCGGTGGTCGCGCATGCATCGCAGGTCATCGCATCCGAGTGCAAGATATCGTGTTCTTGCACGAAATGCGTTCCATGCCGCCCAAGGAAATTATCGCTGAGTTTCCGGGGATAACCTTGGCTGACGTCCATGCGGCGCTGGCTTATTACTTCGATAACCGTCAGGAGATCGAAAATGAATTCCGCGAGACCGAGCAGTGGGCTGAATGGGCGAAATTAAACGCGCCGTCGAAAATACCCGCCGAAGCCCTCGAGGGAGTCGGTGGCAGGCCGGTGGCGAAAAGCCTGATCACCGGCGAACGCCGCCAGGTCTCGCCCGGTCTCCCGAAGCCCAGTAGACGAATCGAACATTAAGGCCGGGCAGCGCGCGGCGAAGCGAGGACTCGGCTCGCGATGTTACCTTTGTATTGAATAAATCGAGCGTCCGCAGCCCTGCGAGTGATCGAAACACTTCCATCGACCCATCGTCGATGCGGTTATGCGCCAGCGCCAGTTCGCGAAGCGATGGCAGATGCCGCAATGAATTGAGGCTCTTGTTGCTAATGCGCGTACCTGAGAGGTCCAGTTTCTGCAGTTTCTTCAGCTTGGCAAGCAGAGGAAGCTCAACCGGGCCCAGCTTGAGATACGCCAGGCCAAGTTCTTGTAGGTGAGGCATTCGCTCAAGCACGGGCAAGCACTTATCGGTGGCGCCGGTCGAACTAATATCGAGGAACTGCAGCCGTGTCAGGCTCGCGAACGTTGCGACACCCTCATCCGTCAAGCGCGTCGCCGCCACGTCGAGCGTGTGTAAACCTGTCAACTTCGCGATCGTACTTGCGCTAGCGTCGCCCATATTGCATCGAGCTACGCAGAGCGACTCCAAAGCCGCGAGCTTGCCGAGGCGTATGAGCCCGACATCGGTGACCGATGTGCTCGATAGGTCGAGCGTCTGCAGGTTGCTGAAATGCTGCAACATGGCGAGCGAGGCATCCGTAATTTGCGTGTCGGCCAACGACAGGTAGGTGAGTTGGCGGCAGCCCCTCAAGTAGGACACAGTCTGGTCGCCGCAGCGGTTCTTCGCCAAGTCGACGCGCACCAGGTGCGGCAAGTCGTTCAAATATCTAAGATTACCGTCATTCACGCCCCGCCCGCGCAAATCGATTTCCACGACAGGGTTCCAAAAATCATCGCCGACGATACCGCGCAGCCAGCGCGGCAAGCGACTGGCCCAACGCGAGTCGTATCTCACCGTGCCGCGCTGCACCGCGAGATCTTTGACTGCCGCCTGTTGCCGACGAGCCTCGATCATTGGGCGGCCGAGCATCGCCGAAGCGACGCCACAAACTGCGGTCAACGCCAGCAAGGACCGCAATCGGAACTGGAACCATCTTCGCCAGAGTATCGGAGCCTGTTCGCGCATAAGTCGTCTATGGAGCTGTGGGCGGTATAATTCTTGCAGCATGCATAACTCTTCTATGAACTGTCTGCAAGCCGCGGAGTATTTTGTATGACTGGCGATTGGGTGGTCTATGGCATCGTGGGCGCGCTGCTGATTCTCTGGCTCTGCATTGCTCCGCGACTCGGCGTGGGCTGAGGCCCGCGGCAGTGCGCGCGGGATGGTTCATCTCGCCATGACGATTCGGAAGCCACTCCATGAATTCTCATGACTCACTTCGACACAGCGCCGGTTGGGTGATTGGTTTTGGCGTACTGCTCATTGTGCTCGGCACGCTGGCGGTGCTGGCGCCGCTCGTCGCGGGCATCGCGATCGATTCGATCATAGGAGTGCTCTGAGGTTTCTGGCTGCCCGCCAGCGGCATTTGCAATCGCGACATTTCGCAACGGGCTACCATCATCTCGCGAGTCGCGGACCCGCAGCGAGGATGTCTGGGGGAAGACGAGCATTCAATTCATGCACGAATAAAACGTCGGCGTCCACGTTTTGTCGGGCCAGATCGACCAGGTGCTCGTGGTGCGTAAAGAAGATCACCTGCGTGCGGCGCGAAAGCTCGCCCAGCACCAGCAGCGTGGCGGCCGAGCGCTCGTTGTCGAACTTGATTAAGATGTCGTCAACGATCAACGGAATCGGCTCTTTGTCTTCCAGCCAGGTATCGAGGCTCGCGAGCCGCAAAGCGAGATAGAGCTGATCGGCCGTGCCTTCGCTCATGCCTTCGACGCCGACCGCGCGGCTGTCGGCGGCCCGCAGACCCATGAGCACGGCGTCGCCGCGATCGTTGTAGTCGGCGCGCAGCCCGGAAAACGAGCCGACCGTGAGCTGGGCGAACAACCGGCCGGCTCGCTCCAGCACCGGGCCTTGGTGCTTGGCCCGGTAGCGCTCGATCGCCTCGCGGAGCACCGCCGTGGCCAGCCGCAGCCGGGCGTACTCTTCGACGTCGGCCGCGATTTCGGCCGCCAGGCTTTGCGCTCGCTCTTCGGCTTCGGCGGCGGCGGCGCTGGCATCCATGTCGGCCAGCGCCTTTTGTTCCAAGGTCACAATGCCCGACAGCTCTTTGCCGCGGGCTGAAAGCCGCTCAATCTGTTCGCCCAATTGCTCGATTCGGGCGGGCAACAGATCGCCGTCAGCCCGGCTGACTTCGTCAATGAACTCGGCCAGCGGAGCGCCGGCGCTCAAGAGCCTCAGCGTTTCGTTGGCACGTCGCTCGTCGTCGTCGAGTTCCTTGGCCAAGGCCGACTGCCGTTCGATCTCGGGCAGCCTGTCATAGCGCTCGCAATTCGCCTCTTGGCATAAGGCGTCGAGCACCGCGCGAGCGGCGGCCCCGGTCTGCCGCGACTGTTCGGCTTGGGCCGCCTGCTTGTCGCGCTGCTTGCGCAGCGCGTCGATCCGCGCCTGATGAGTGGTGGCCTGCCGGTACGCGGCCAGCAACCGCTCGGCCGCCACGTCGGGCGAAAGCGCGCCCAATTCTTCGCGCCGTTCGAGCAATTCGGCCAGCGAGCTGACTTGCTCTTCGAACTGTTTCGACTCGCGAGCGATTCCTTCGATACGTTCGCGAAAACCGTCGGCAGTCGCTAATTTCGTGAATAGGTCGTCGACCTGGGCCAGCACCTCGTGGGCCTGGGCGGGCGTGGCCTCGGCCGAGAGCCCCAGTGGCTCGATCGCGGCGGCCCAGCGCTGGCTCCAAGCCGAAAGCTCATTCTCCGCGTCCGCGGCATTGTGGCGCTCGGTTTCGAGCTGCCGCCGGAGCGTGCCCAATTCGTCCGCCAGCCTCGCCCGCAGATCCGCCGCGGCGGTGATACGATCGGCCAGCGTCTGCCCGCGTTCGAGCTGCGCTGCCAGCGACTCACGGTCGAGCCGTGGCGGCTCGCCGAGCGAGGCGAGCGCCGGTTCCAGTTCACTTCGGCAGCGGTCGATACGAGCTTGCAGTGTGGCCACCGCCGCCTTTTGCTTGGCGATGGCTTCGGCCTGCTCGACCAGCGATTGCTGGCGCCGCTGCCAGCCGCGCATTTCGCGGGGAGAGCTGGGGTCGATGCCCGCCGGACGCCATTGCTGCCGCCATTCGTCCCGCGTGCGTTGTTGTTGCTCGACGGCTCCCCGGCGAGCGTCGGCAAGTCGGTCGAGCTCTTGCCGCAGACTCTGCTGTTGGGCGAGCAGGGCGGCCTGCGCGGCGACCCGTTCGGCCTCGCGCCGCAGCCGGTCGGCAAGTTCGTCGGCACGTCGAACCGCAAGCTCGAACGCCGCCGCTAGTTCAGCAGCGCCGGCGAAGACTTCGGCATCGGGAGCAGGGTCCGGCGGCTCGTTCCGCCAGTCGCCGCGAATTCGCTTCCAAATTCGATCGCGCCGAGCGCGGGCCTCGGCCAGGTCGGTCTCGGTGGGCACCTCGCACGACAACCGGACTTGCTCGATTTTTTCCGCGCACGCGGTTTGCCGCGCCTTGGCCTGCTCGATCTGCTCGGTGACGCGCGCCACCCCACCATCGGCCTCGGCCAGTCGCAGTTCGTAGGCATCGATCGTTTCGGACGAGGGGATCGGCAGTTTTTGGAGTTGCTCGAGCGGCCCCGACCACAGCGGCAAGCGGGCCAGCGCCGCGGCCGACTGCTCGGCAAGCCGGGCCAACTCGCCCTGGGCCGAGGCCAGTTCTTCTTCAATGCGCGCGACGCTTTGCGCCCGACGAAGCACGCTCTTGAGAGCGTCGGCGTCTCGGGCGGCTTCGATGGCAGCCAGCCGGGCGGCGGTGGCCTCCGCTTTTTCGGCGAGCGACTCGACCCCGGCCCGCGACTGCCGCAAGTGGCTGACAAGCGCCTCGTGACGGTTGCCTAGATTCTGAATCTCAATCTGCTGCCGCTTGCTCAGCCGCAGCCGCTCGACATCCTCTAGCGAAAGCTCGGGCCGCAGTTGACGCAATCGCGCGGCGGCGTCGGCCAGCAACTGCTGCCGGCTGGCCACCAGACCAGGCAGGTCGCGCTGGGCCTTGCGATACCCGCCCAGTGCGTCCGAGAGCGGCTCGATGGCGTGACGCTGAGCCAGCAACGGCTCGGGGGCCCCTAGTTGTTCGATCTGGGCATCCAACTCTTTGATGGCCTGCCGCACCACGCGGGCCTCGCTTTCGGCCGCGGTCAACTGCGTGACCGCCTCGCGGCGCCGTTCGCTAAACCCCTCGGGCAGCAACGTGACCGGACCAAGCTCGACCTTGCGGGCGGAAGCCTCCTTCAATTTCGCCACCAGGGCGACCGACTGCAATACCCGCTCGCAGCGGCCCTTTTCGGTGCGCGCGGCCTCGAGCCGGGCCTCGACCTCGGCCAGCTCTTGGCGCGATTGCCGCAGCAGCTTGTCGTGGCGTTCCCATTCGGCGGTCGAAAGCTGCGCCGCGCTGGTCGCCTTGCGGGCGGCTTCCCATTGCGACAGCTTGCTGTTGATTCGCGGGTTCTTCGCGCCCGACTTGAACAACTCGCCCGCGTCCTTTTCGAGCTGTCCGTGGATGCCCTTCAGGTCGGCGATGCCGGCGCCCGCCGCGAAGAGCACCTGGCCGAGACTGCCCTTGCCTTCGACGATATCGCGTCCGCCTTGCACCAGCGCGGCGTGGTCGATGCCGAACATTGTCTCAAACAGTTCGCAATCGACGCCGCCCAGATAATGGGCCAGCGCCGCCGGTTCGAGCGGCGTGTTGTCGTCGGCCGCGCGCAGGTCGTTGCGGGTCGCTTTGCGTCGCACGCATTCCAAAAACGATCCATCGCCATTGCGCAGTACCCCGCCGATCCGCAAGTTGCCGTACGGATGAATGAAATCGTCGCCGGTGCGCGGCGGTATTCCATACAGCAATTGCTTCAGCGCGCGGAGCGTCGAACTTTTGCCGGCCTCGTTGGCGCCATACACCACGTGCAGGCCGTATTGCCCCGCGTCGAAGTCGAGCGTCACATCGGTGAACGGCCCAAAGGCCCGAAGCTCGAGCCGCGCAATCTTCATAAGCCTGCCCCGTGCATGAGCCGAGCCACCAGCAGCGGCTGAACCTGGTCGAGCAACCGTCGCAAGCCCGCCGCGTCGTCGAGCCGTAATGAGTCTTCGCCTTCTTTGAACTCGGCGGGCAGCTTCCGCCAGAGATCGGCCAATTCGGCAGTCAGCCTAGTGGCGGCCACCGGGTCGTCTCGCAACTCGGCGATGCACTGAAACAGCTCGCCTAGCGGCCCGTCTTCGATGGCCGCGCCGTGGATGGCAGGCGGCGGCGACGTCTGAAAGCGAACTTTTTCGACCCACACGCCGCCTTGGCCCACATCGCGGGCCAGCGAGCGGACTTCGGTGATCCAGCGCTGCGGCTCGGCGGCCAGTTTCTCGTGGGCAGGGCAGGCGCCAACGACTTCGACACGCACGGCCAGCAGGCGGCCTTCGCTGGCTGCCAGCAAGCGGCCGAGCGATTCCGAGACTCGATCGACCACGTCGTAGCCGCTCTCGCATTGGTCGGCGTCGACCAGGCACCGCTCCCAGCGCAGCACGTCGAGCGGCTCGAACTCGATGCTCGTTTGCCGCGCGTCATCAACGGTCACCAGCAGGCAGCCCTTCGGGCCGCTCTCTCGGATGTGCCGGCCCTGCACATTGCCCGAAAAGTGAATGTGCTCTTCGTCGGCCAGCCTCCGCCGCTGATGAACGTGACCCAGCGCCCAATAGTCGTATCGCTTGCCCCGCAAATCGTCGATTGAACAGGGGGCGTAGCACTCGTGGCCGTCGTCGCCGGTGGCGCAGGTGTGCAACAGGCCAAGGTTGAAATTGCCGGGCACGGCCGGTGGATAGGCGCAGGCCAGATTCTCAGTCACCGCGCCGGTGGCAAAGCTCTGCCCGTGAATCGAAACGCCGCACGCCTCGACATGCAGGGTGTGCGGCTTTTTGGCGGCGAAGCGATGCACGGTGTCTTCGGGCAGCCGCAAGGTTTTGGTCATGCGGTTAGCGGCGTCGTGGTTGCCCGAGATGAGGTAGACGGGCACGCCGGCATCGCGGAGCTTGAGCATCTCGGCGACAAAGAACAGCCCGGTGTGGTGGTCGCGCCAATCACCGTCGTAAAGATCGCCGGCGATCACCACAAAGTTCACTTCGCGGTCGATGGCCAACTGCACGAGGTTTTCGAGCGCCCGGCGGGTGGCGCCGCGGATTTCGTCGACCGGCGCGCCCTCGTAACGCTCGAGCCCACGCAACGGGCTGTCGAGGTGGATATCGGCGGCATGCAGAAACTTGAACATCCGTGCATCGCTGGGGTTTCACGGATTTTGGCAGCCGACGGCGGCCGACGCAAGTGGCTAGGCTTGCGGCGGCGTCCTGGGTAAACTCGGCCAGCGTTTTAAAGCAAGATGTTACACGGCAAAAACACTTCAAATGTCGGACTTTGATAGCGCGTGGAAAGAGGCGCTGGAGGCCTACTTCGAGCCGTTCATGGCGTTCTTTTTCGATGAGGCTCATCGAGAGATCGATTGGGCGCGCGGCATCGAGATGCTCGACAAAGAGCTTCAACAAATCACGCCCGAGTCGGAGCAGGGGCGGCGGGTGGCCGACAAGCTGGTCAAGGTTTGGCGGACCAGCGGACACGATAAATGGGTACTCGTCCATGTCGAGGTGCAAAGCCAGCAAGAAAGCGACTTTGCCGAACGCATGTTTGTCTACAACTACCGCCTCTTCGATCGCTATAATCGAAGGGTGGCCAGTTTTGCCATTCTGGGCGATAACCGATCCGGCTGGCGACCGAACCGCTTTGGTTACGCGCTCTGGGGTACGAAGGTTGGCATCGAGTTCACCACTGCGAAGTTGCTTGACTACGCGGGAAACGAATCGGCGTTGGAGTCGAATCCCAGCGTGTTCGCTCCCGTGGTCCTGGCGCATTTGAAAACATTGGAAACCGCACACGACGACGAAGCGCGACGCGTCTCGCTGGTGCGGCAGGTGAAATCCCTTTATGCAAGAGGATTAACCGCTGAACAGATTCGCCAGTTGTATCGTGTGATTGACGCCATGATGAGCTTACCGAAGCCGCTGGCCAACCTCGCGTGGGAAGAGATTCACCGCTTTGAAGAGGAGAAAGGTATGCCGTTGATATCGACTGCCGAAC
The DNA here is from genome assembly GCA_035252155.1 of Pirellulales bacterium. Classification (GTDB taxonomy): domain Bacteria; phylum Planctomycetota; class Planctomycetia; order Pirellulales; family JAICIG01; genus JAICLL01. Next base: position 13,426 of record DATFDL010000116.1, read on the forward strand.
GTGTCGGGTTCGAGAAGGGCCGCGAAGAGGGCCGCGCCATCGGCGCGCGGCAAAGCTTGCTGGCGGGCATTGAGGTGGCATTGGAACTAAAGCTCGCCGCATCCGGCCTCGCGCTTTTGCCCGAGATCCGACAAGTCGAAGATGTCGAGCTGTTGCGTAAGATACTCGATGCGATCAAGCAAACAGACACACCCGAAGCACTGCGACGGCTTTGGCTGAAATCTTCAACGATGCCGGAAATGCAAAACTCAAAACCAGCAACTCCTTAAGGTGCCTTCACACCGACGCCCACTTGTGCCGGCGGGTAAGCGCGCAGTCTCCACTCGGTCGGTTCGATCAGTCGCGAGAAATCGAACCGCTCGTCGGCCTCGACGACAAAGCGGCTGTGGCCGGGTGCCGACGCCCAAAGCCGCTCGATCAGCGCCAGCAGATCATCGCGGCGGCTGATATAGAGATCGTAGGGCGGCGAGCAGAAGACCAGCCACGGACGAGAGCCATCGTCGGACAGCCGGCCCGAACGCCGAAACCAGACCAGCGTATCGGCGGCCACGATCTCGCACGCCTCCGCCACGCCCAGTTCGGCCGCGTTGTGGCGGATGAGGTCGGCTGTTGGAAAGTGCTGCTCGATGAACAACGACCGCCAGGCCCCGCGGCTGAGCGCCTCAAAACCTAGCACGCCCGTGCCGGCGAACAGGTCGACGGCCAGCGTACCCGCCACGTCGCCCAACAGGTTGAAGACGGCCTCACGCACACGGTCTTTCATGGGCCGCGTGCGCGGGTCGCCGTGGTACGCGAGCTTGCGGCCGCGCAGCGTCCCACCGACGATCCGCACGCTGCCGCGCTCTGCGGGGCGGGCCTCATTTCGAGCTTTCGATCGGCGCGTCACCACCGCAAGCTACCATCAAGTGCAGCGCACCGGAAGATCTGACGAGCATCACTTCGCAGCCGGCGGCTGCTATGCTAGATTCACCAATGAATTGCTCCGGCGCTTTACGCTTAAGAAGGAAGACCAATGATCCGACTCGGATTGATCGTCGTCGTTTCGTTCTTCGCCGTCTCGCCTTTGCTTGCCCAGAAGGCGAGCGCTCCCAAGGCCACGCCGCCTAAGAGTAAGGCTCTGAAGGCCAATTCAGCAGAGGATAAGCCTGCGAAAACCGACGCTCCAAAAGCCGAGGCGTCGGACGACCCCGAGGCAGCCGCGACCCAGTACGACGAGGCGATGGCTCAATGGAAAGAGCTGCTGGCCAAGCTGCGCGACTTGCGCACCGAGTGGGCCAGCACCCGGCCCAAGGAGCGGGCGCCGCTTGAAAAACAATACCAGGAGCTGGTCGCAGAGGCCGAGGCCTTTGAAACCAAAATGATCGCCGCCGCCGAAGCCGCCGTGGCGACCGAATCGAGCAAGAAATCCGAGGCCGGCAAGTTTCTGGCCGAACAGCTTAAATACGACGCCGACCGCGACGACTACGAGGCGGCGCTGCCGATCGCTCGAGTGCTCATCGAGCACGACTACGAGAACCCGCGGATTTACAACTATGGCGGGCTAGCGGCCGCCTGCACCAACGATTTCGACCTGGCCGAACAGTGGTTGAAAGAGGGCGACCGGCACTCAGTGCTCGACGTCGAAGCAAAGCAGATTCTCACGCATATCGATGAATACAAAGAGCTCTGGCAGAAAGAACAGGAGCTGCGCGAGGCCGAGGCCAAGAGCGACGACTTGCCGCGCGTGCTCGTCAAGACCAACAAAGGCGACCTGGTCGTCGAGCTGTTCGAGAACGAGGCGCCCAACACCGTGGCCAATTTTCTGACGCTCGTGGAAAAAGGGTTCTTTGACGGCACCGACTTTCATCGCGTAATCCCGCACTTCATGGCCCAGGGCGGAGATCCGCAGAACGACGGCCGGGGCGGGCCGGGCTACAAGATTCCCGACGAGCAGAAATTGCCCGCCCATCGCAATCACTTTCGCGGCAGCCTGAGCATGGCGAATACCGGCCAGCCGAATAGCGGCGGTTCGCAGTTTTTCTTGATGTTTCGCCCGGTGCTCCATCTCAATGGCCGGCATGCCGTCTTTGGCCGCGTGATCGACGGCCTGGATGTGCTGGCCAAGATTCAACGCAATCACGCGATGAACGCTCAGGGACAGGACGAGCCGACCGGCGAAAAACCCGACAAGCTGGTCAGCGCCAAGGTGCTTCGCAAGCGACCGCACGAGTATCAGGTGAAGAAAATCGGCGCGGCCGACGACGACGCGAAAGGCGAGGCCAAAGACGAGACAAACAAGTGATTGCCGCAGTGTAAATTAGACTTTCCAGCCTGATATTACGCGCGGTCCAGCGCCATGCGCATGGAGGATGGCCTTCCAGGCCGTCATTCTTGGCGAGCACGGCCTGGAAGGCCATCCTCCGCACGGATAAAGCGATGTCGTCGGGGCCGCCTATTTCCCCTTCGGCGGGCGGCAATACGACAGGGCCAACAGCGCATAGCCGGTCACCAGGTTCGGGTCGCCCTCGAGCCAGCGGCTGTTGGTGTTGGTCCAAGAACCATCGGGCTGCTGGCGTCGGGCCAGCTCGGCGATCAGTTCCTGCCGCCAGTCGTGCGTGGTGCCGTCGTCGTCGATGAAGACGTCTTGCCCCAGCGCGTCGAGCGCCTTGGCAAACGTGTGATAGTAGTAATAGAGCCCGGAGTCTTGCATGCCCGGGTTTGTTTCGACGCTGTAGTGCTTCTTGAGCCATTCGACGGCCGCTTTGACACGCGGATCGTCCGGCCCCACGCCGGCGTAAATCATGCTCTTCAGCCCGGCGTAGGTCATCGAGCCGTAGCTGCGCAGGCCGCCGTTTTCGGTCGGGCCGGCCTGGCTCTCTCCGCCCGCCGCCACGGTGTAATAAAAACCGCCATCGGGATTCTTGGCCGGGAAGGCCGAGGTGTTGTGTTCGCTCTCCAGGTTTTGGCAGCGCGAGACGAAGACCAGGGCCTTCTTCATCGCTTCGTCTTCCGGCCCGTCGCCCGCGGCTTTCAGGGCGTCGACCAGAAAATTGGTGTTCGACAGATCGGGCCGCTTGTGCTTGCCGTAGCCGGCGCCGCCGTAGTTGAAATCCGATTCGTCTTTCTCTTCGCCCTCGTCCCACTGCAGCCGCTTAATGAAGCGGTCGGCATTTTTTAAAAGTCGATCGTACTTGCCGTCGCGGTTCGCCTCTGAAAAGCAAAGAATCGCCAGGCAGGTCTCGTAGTTTTGCACGGTGCTGTCGGGGCGATAGATGCCGCCGTCGTCGTGCACAAAGCCTTCGAGATAATTGAGGCTTTTGGCGACGAGCGGATCTTTGTCCGAAAGTCCGTTGCGTAGCAGCCCGGTGGTCACCAGGGCGGTGACAGCCGGGCCGGCCTGCCGGCTGAACGAGCCGTCTTCGGCCTGGCCTTTGTGCCGCAGGTAATCAATCGCTTTGCCGGCGACCTTGGCCAACGACGGGGCCGCCTCCGATTTGCTGGGCCGCACCGGCGCCGCCAACGCGGGCGTGAGGATGAACGCCATTGACAACAACGCCCCGAGCAAGAACTGCGCTTGGCGACCGACCATGACCATGCTCCTCAAAAAGACTGTTTTACGGGTGCCTCGACTCTGGCTGAATTCTAGCTTCCTACCCTTCACTAAGCCAGCGGCAGCGAGGTTACGGCAATCTCTAGCCCGGGATGCGAACGATGGCGCGTCTTCTGGCAGACGCTGTCAGAGAAGCTGCACCTCGATCGGCACATTGCCGGTCGCGCTCGATCGCTTGCGAGAGAGATAGTTGAGCCGTTCAAAGCCAATTACTCGGCCGCGGCGGTCTTTCATGAGGACGACATCGTCATCAACTTCTTCGCAGATCGACTCTTTACTGGGATCGTCGAACCAAACGGTTAACGTATTTCCGGCACGGTCGTAATACACCCTTACTTTGTCCACAGATCAGTCCCCTTCTTGATGTTCCTTGTGAAGTATGCAGTAATGACAAATCGGTCGTCCGCGTCGCTTCGCGCCGCCACGACGCAGAGAAAGGCTCGCCGAGCGCGGCGGTAAAACAAGTGCACATCAGGATCTTTGAGGCTTGTGCGAACCAGTTCGGGATCGCGCACACACTCTTGCACGGCCGCTTCACGCCCTGCCAAGCTCGGGTGCTTAAACCGGACAATCTCGCGCCATCGGTCACGCGTGAGGACGACACGATACCCGAGCGGCGTTTGCTCGGCGAACAAGTGCCTTTTGGCCACTTTTTCTCCGATTCAGTATAGCAGCGGTGACCGCGGCAGATAGAATCAGAGTTAAGCATCGACCGGCGCCAACTTCAAGTCGTTGGCTCCGTCGAACTGTTCCGCCAGGAAACCGGTCATGGCCGACATTCATTGCCGAGGCGCGCTGCATCGGCGGCACGCCTTTAACAATTTTTATGGAGTCGAGCGCGAGGGGCTGGTCGTCACCAGCCGTCGCGGCATGCTCAAAGCCGGGCTGGCGGGCATCGCCGGATTAAGCCTGCCGGAGCTGTTGCGGTCGCGGGCCGAGGCCGCCCGGCCCAGCGGCGACTTCAAGAGCGTCATTCTGTTGTGGATGGCGGGCGGCCCCAGCCACATCGACACGTGGGACCCCAAGCCGGAACGGCCTTATCAAAACCGCGGCCCGTTCGCCGCGATTCAAACGGCACTGCCAGGCGTGCTCGTGTGCGAGCACCTGCCCAAGCAGGCGGCGATGCTCGATCGCTTCACGCTCATTCGCTCGGTCGACGCCCGGCATAGCAACCACGAACCGAACACGGTGTTTCAGACCGGCAACATCGCCGCCGCGCCGCGCGTGAACCCCGAGGGCGATAAGTATCCGGCCATCGCGTCGGTGGCCGCCAAGTTTCGCGGCGCGCAGACGCCGGCGGTGCCGCCCTATGTGGCCTTCATGCGGTCGCGCACGCACCTGGCCTTCGGCGGCTATTTGGGCAAGCGATACGATCCGTTCATCGCGGGTCAGGCCGCGCGGCTGCCCGCCTACGATTATGTGGGCAACGACACGGGCCAAATGACCGGCGGCGATCTGTTTCGCCTGCCGGGCGAACTGAACCAGCAGCGGCTCTATCATCGCCGCTCGCTCCTGACCGATTTCGATCGCTTGCGGCGTGATCTCGACCGCGACGGCTCGATGGAAGCGCTCGAAACCTATCATCAGCAGGCGCTCGAAATGGTGTTGGGCCGCCGCGCGCAAGAAGCCTTCGACCTGTCGCGCGAACCCGAGCGCACCCGCGACCGCTACGGCAAGCACCTGTGGTGTCAACAGGCGTTGCTCGCCCGGCGGCTGGTCGAAGCGGGCGTGGGGTTCGTCACGATCGACCTGAGCTATCACCCCGCATCGGGCACCTGGGACACGCACGGCGACAATATTCCGCCCTACGGCGGCATCAAAAAGGGGCTGGGGCCGCTCTTGCCGCTCTTCGATCATTTGCTCACCACATTGGTTTCGGACCTGGAAGAGCGCGGCCTGATCGATAACGTGCTGGTGATCGCCATGGGCGAATTCGGCCGTACGCCCAATATGGGAACGCAAGGCAGCACCGACGGCCGCGATCATTGGCCCGTGGTGATGTCGATGTGCCTGGCCGGCGGCGGGCTGCGTCATGGCCAGGTGATCGGCGCCACCGAAAGCGACGGTGGCCAGATTCGCCAGCGGCCTGTCACGCCGGCCGACTTGGCTGCCACGATCTATCGTTATCTCGGCGTGCCGCTCGACGCCACCTATCTCGACAACCGCGGCCGGCCTCGCTACATCGTCGAGAACGACGGCCAACCGCTGGCCGAGCTTCTGTAGAACGGAATTCATTCCGCCGTAGAACGGAATTCATTCCGTTTGATTCTCTGATCGGTTTTCACGAGCAAAACCGGTAATGTCCCCAGCGACGTCTGGAGGGAACGCCCTCCGTGGCGTTCCGTGACTTGTGATTCGACGTCA
>DATFDL010000117.1:0-12617 GCA_035252155.1 Pirellulales bacterium
TACATCTCACATCACGAGGTGCGACGGGTCGAAAAACTACTTAACAACCGACCCCGCGCGTGCCTCGGCTTCCGAACTCCCGACGAAGTTTTCTTCGAGAAAACTCCCCCTGCCGGTTGCGATTGAGATTGGGGACCGCCATAAAACCCCTTCGGCAAGTAAACCTCTCGTGAATCGTAAAGCCGTCCGCGGAGCGCGACGCTGTAAATCTTCAACCGCTGTAACAAGCGGCCCTAGCCCGCGGCGCAAAGCCGCAGGTTTCAATGATGCGGCGGCTGAGGCCAAACTTTCCCAATAACGTAACGAGACCTCGATTTCAACGGCGCCCGGGGGGGTTGTGAACAACTGCGCGCTAAACTCACGCCGCAACACGTTCGGCAGTCGCCCGTAGGCGGGCGCCATGCCATGCCACGCTAGCCGCTTCAATAGCGAGGCGAGGCACGCCCACGTTGCGAACGCCTGCATGAGCAGAATACCAATGGAGGTGAGTGCAATCAGAACCCCAATGCGAATAAACCACGTAAACCACATGTCTTCGTAGGTGTTGCGACATGGCGCGAAGACGACAAACGAAACGGTCAGCCCGATAAACGCGGCCGACATCCGGTTGAACCAGATGCAAGGCGGACGGTTTATGACCGATCGCAAATCACTGATCCTGGCGCTAACACCAGCAAGCCCCACCGTTTCGCCGATCGGAAACGGACTGACTATTGGGCATTCATTAATCAGCTTAATTCGGCGACGTTGGCAAACGGATATCCAACACAAAATTGAAAAGAGGCACGCCGCGGGAACAATAGGTGACACGCCGCTCGCGAATTGCGCGGCCCGTTCAGCATAAAATGCCGCCGCCATTCGTGACTCGTGGCCAGAATCGCCATACACTCCGATCACACAGATCGCTGCAACCACCAATGCAATACATTTCATAATGTGTTCCGTGTCGCTAGCACCCATGAAAACGGCGCACACCAGCAGCGGAACCGGTATAGCCAACCACGCGGTTGTCGTTGGCTGAAGAAGGCCAGTTCTGAAAAGCCATGCGCTCATACAAAAGGCGAGGGCCACGACGGATACAAACATCATGGCCGGAAGAAAGCCCGGGAGCATCTTCTTCGTGGAACATTCGCCCGCGATCTTTTTCCCGCCGAAGTCGACAAAAGAAAGCACACTCAAGGCCACCAGAGTCGCTAGAATCCCCAGTTCGCCAATCACAAAAACGATTTTCTCCCCGAGATGAAGTGTCCAGAAATCGAGATCAAAGTGCCGCAGGACGATCATCGGCGACAGTAAAAGGACCTGAGCGAAGCCCAGCGACAAGAAGAAGCAGGCATCGTAGAATCGACGCTCGCGCCCCATTCGGGAGGGACGAGTTGCCCCGTCCTTCAAAAGACCAGCGCTGATCTCGCGCCGACGCGACCAACAGACGTCTGTTCGAACGATGAGGTATTGGGCAGCCACCATTACAGAGAATCCGCCAAGCAGCAGCACCGCAAACCCGGCCGGCCCCGTCAGGCCAATGGGGATCTCCATTTTGGCCGCCGAGATCTCTTTTTGTCCATTTGCCGCGCGTGCCGGTCCAGCTGGTAGTGTGTAGACGTAATCGTCGCTTCGGGATCGCCTGTAGTGAAACGCCTCCAACTCCGCTTGTACCTCTTCAAAGGCCGCTTGTTGGAGTTGCGTATCGTTTTGATGTTGCGCGTCCTTTTGACTTGGCGAAGACCGGGTCTGCTCAATAAGCACGTCCGTGACATTACTTTTGTATTCAGGGTAACATCGCACGGGCCAGAAAGCGCCGTTGTTAAGGACTACCACCCAAACCGGAGGCCTCAAGTAAGTTGCTTTCGCCGAACCGAACGGTGCGCCGTAGTCCAGTTCAGCTGTCGTGCTCTGTTGTTGTGACATTAGCGCCAACGTCGCATTGTACGTGCCTTCGGCCCAACCATTGGAGAATTGGTGGCGCTTAAGGCGCGTGGCTCCGTGTGCTCCCGCCACGGACCAGAGCTGGCTTTTCCCAAAGAGGGGGTATGGGCTAACGACGTACATTCCGTTCACATACCGCCTATAGTCCGGGTGGGTGTAGAGCAGATCCCCGTGTGTCGTGAACAGCTGGACGTCGGGACACGACTCATGCGCCAAATGCGCGAGAAATAAAATGTCTGCTGGATCAGTGCCTTGGATACCCAGGTAACGTATTCCGCGTCTCGATAGTGCGGATAACGTGTTTGAGAGAATCGCTTCAGTAGATGCGGCGGATAACGGTGACAGCGGAGGTGGCAGGTCATTGGCGCTATCGACTTCCAAGAGCGAAAGGGGAAGTCGGGTGCGCGGCGGAGACTCACCCGGTAGAGATAAGGACGCCTGCACCGGAAGCTGGCGCTCGTAGGCGGTGCGCATGCGGCCAATTTGCATCGGATAACGGATCGTCAATATATTGATCCCCCGTTTCTCACCGATCGGTGGCTGCGCTACATCCTCCCCATACACCGTATTGGCCTCAATGAGCATAGCGGTCTGCGAGCGATCAATATTTCGTTCGTCGAAGAACTGTTGTAAAAATAGTTTAGATAGCGTGTCGGACGGAACCATCGTCGAATGAAAGTCCGACCATACTAGCCACCGATTATCGCCCGTCGTATTTTCCGCGACGAATTGGAGAGTCGGCTTGTTACGGATGTCCTGTGCACGTCCTGAAATAATTTCGAAATGCACGAAGCACGGGTGACAAGCTCCGTCTGCCATCCATTCCTCAATTGCGATTCGCAGTGTCAGCGATCCCGCCGAAAAGGCGGGGCCGAGCAAACGTATTTCGAGCACAGATTCGTCGAAGAGCTGCGAGATAAAACGGGTGGCTCTCTCAAATTCGTCCAGGAACCGCGAGAAGAAAAAGTTGCCTCTTTCAAAAAGGCCGCCGACCAAGCGCGGCATCGAATTGGCGATGCGGGGCACAGGGATCGGGACAGTGGGTAGCTGAGTAACTGAGCGCGCAACGGGGGCACTGGGCCGCTTGGTATGGGTGATCGCGTGCCACTTTGCGATGAGGGTGAGAGCTCTCGCCAGTGCCACCTTGTGGATGCCGCGTGTCGGCGTCTCGCCCACTAGAAGCACTACAAAAAGAGAACCTTTCTCAGGCCGGCGCGAAGGTTCGGCGAGAGTCACCATACTCGTCGGGCGGAAGAGCAACACGCCTGCCGTGCGCGAATGCTCCGACTGTTGCAAGATCACCGACTGCGAATTGGTGGGTTCCGCCGTCTGTCTCCACGGAAAGTAAAACCGGTCGAGAACGAAGTGCCTGCTCTCGAAAGCACGTTGAATTGAATCGACCACGGGGTCAAATTGCCATCCGACATGAGAGTCGACAGGGTCTGGGACCGTCGCAATTAAAAAATGCACGTCGAATCCATGTCCGGCTGCCAGAGTGGCAAGCTTCTCAATCCGCCGAGAATCCGGCACCGGCTTTGGTGGCTCGTCGGTGACTTTTATACGACCAAGTGGAGTGCCGGCGGAATCGGCGTCATCTGGCAGATCAGGGTCGGGAGCGGTTGCAGGTACGTATTCAAAGGCGTAGCTTTGCGCCGACTCTTGAACGCTAGGCGGCAGAATTCCAAAAAAGCGCTCGATGAGATCCAAAGCGGGCGTTTGCACGCCGGGCTGCTGGCGCAAGGCAACGGTTTTTCGCGCCTGATCGTTTGTCTGGGCGACGTCAGGAGCGTCCGAACTTGGGCGAGTGTTAGAGGAGAGAATACCACCAACCACAAGGAGCCCGACAAATATCAGGGCCGGTGAATATCGGTCAAGCATATAGGCAGTGACAATACGAGGGAGGTCACCACCGTGTAACCGAGGCCGGCATCGCGCCGTCCCTATTCCCCGTTTTCAGTGCAGCCGAATCGTGGCACGTGTTACTTTACCGGCAGACGGTCAAAAAACAAGACGCGCACATAGATTTCCGTCGTTCGGCGCGCGGCTGTGTCGCGCGGTTTCTGTCGTAAATCGCCGGCGGCGAAGCCGGATCCGCGCTCAAAGGCATCTCCGATACCGAGGACCTTGAAATTAAATGCCTGCTGGGTTTATCGCTGGACGTCGGCGAAGGCGTCTTGCAGGCGCTTGAGGGCCTGGTGGGCGGCGGCGCCGTCGACGACGACGTTGACGCGCACTTCGCTGGTGTTGATCATCTCAAGGTTGATGCCGGCCCCGGCCAATGCCTGGAACATGCGGATCGCCACACCGGTGTGGCTGCGCATGCCAATGCCCGAGACAGAGAGTTTGGCAACGCGGGCGGAACTGGTGACCGCGCCGCACCCCAAACGCCGGGCAATCTCGTTGCTCACGCTCACGGCTTTGTCGAACGAGGCCTGCGGCACGGTGAAGCTCAGGTTCGCCCGACCGTGCCGGCCGAAGCTCTGCACGATCATATCGACAAAAATGCCCCCCTCGGCGACCTGCTCGAAGACGGCCGCGGCCAGGCCGGGCGCGTCGGGCACGTCGGAAATCGTCACGCGGGCCTGCGTCTCGTCGAGCCGAATGTCGCTGATCGTCAGGTCTTCCATGCCTTGCAGCCGGGCGACCACCGCGCTGGCGTCGCCGTTGGCGTGCCGCGCGGCTTCGTACGTGGTTTGCCGCGCCACGGCCGGCTCGGTCTCAAGTGCGAACGTGCGATGGACCGTTCGCAAGGCCGGCAAACCCTGCTCACGCGAGACCAGCACCGAGATTTTGATTTCGCTCGTGGTGATCGCCAGAATGTTCGCTCCCGTGTCGGCCAAGGCGCGAAACATCCGCTGGGCCACGCCCGTCTGCGTGGCCATGCCCAATCCGACCACCGACACCTTCGAGACGTTTTCGTCTTGCGTGTAGCCCTCGGCCCCCAGCTCGGCGGCGGCCTCCGAGACGGCTTGCAGCGTGGCGGGCAGCTCGTCGCGCGGCACGGTGAACGAAATGTCGGCCCGCGCATCGGACCCCACGTTCTGCACGATCATGTCGACCGAAACATTTTTGGCTGCGATCTTCGAGAAAATCGCCAGACTCGTGCCCGGCCGATCAGGCACGCCCAAAATCGTGACGCGGGCCTCGCTCTTGACCAGCGTGGCCCCGCTGACCGCCTGACCCGGCGCCTCCGACTCGGCCACGATCATCGTGCCCGGTATGTCGGAAAAACTGCTCCTCACGTGGATCGGCACCGAGAACTTCTTGGCGAACTCGATCGAGCGGCTGTGCATGACGCCCGCGCCCAAGCTGGCCAACTCCAGCATTTCGTCATAGCTAATCTGCATCACGCGGCGGGCTTCGGGCAGCACGCGCGGGTCGGTGGTATAGACGCCGTCGACGTCGGTGTAGATCTCGCAGGCGGCGCCGAGCACGGCGGCCAGGGCCACCGCGGTGGTGTCGCTGCCGCCGCGGCCGAGCGTGGTGATGTTCGACTCTTCGTCGATGCCCTGGAAGCCGGCGGCGATGACGATCTTGCCCGCGTCGAGCGCCCGCCGCAGCCGGTCGGTCGAGATCGAGTGAATGCGGGCCTTGGTGTGGGTGCTGTCGGTGCGAATGCCGATCTGGGCGCCGGTCATGCTGATGGCTTGGTAGCCGAGCGAGTCGATGGCCATGGCCATCAGGGCCACGCTCACCTGCTCGCCGGTCGAGAGGAGCATGTCCATTTCGCGGGCCGGCGGCGACTCGCTGATTTCGTGGGCCAGGTCGATGAGCACATCGGTGTTTTTGCCCATCGCGCTGACGACCACCACCACCTGGTTGCCCTGCTGCTGCGCGCGGACGGCGCGCCGCGCCGCGGCGAGTATCTTTTTGCTGTCGGCGACGCTGGTGCCGCCGAATTTTTGAACGAGAATACTCATGGCTGGATTTTGCGAGACATTGCCCTGATGGTCAATGGGAAGCTGAGAGTACCGGCGGCGATGGCGGTTCGCCCTTGAGGTGATTCGCCGTTGGATTTTTTGAAGGCATGGCTCCGAAGTCCAAAGTTGTAGGGTGGGCCGAGCAGTTCGCGGAACGCCACGGAGGGCGTTCCCTACAGACGTCTGGGTTAGAATCATCTTAACTACAGCCAGAATTCTCACGAATTCTGCTACTGGCCAAGCGGCAGGTCCGCGGCTATTCGTCCGAGGTGGACATCCGACTTTCGGAGATGCGCTGCAGGATTTGGGCGTGCCGCTCGGCACGGGCGAGGTCGCCGCGCTTTTGGTACTCGCCGATCAGCCACCGCCGGGCCTCGTTGTCGGTGGGGTCGAGCCGCAGGCCCGCCTCGCCGGCCTCGGCGGCCTGGGGCCAATCGCCCAGGTCGGCCAGCAGCGTGGCCCGCCGCGCCTGATCGCGGGCGCGCCAGGGGTTGAGGGCGATCAGACGATCGAGATAACCGAGGGCCGCTTCCGGATCGCCGCTGTTTTGGCAAACGTTCACCAAGGCGTTCAAGGTAGGTTCATGCTGGGGCTTGATCTCAAGCACGTGCTCCCATGCCGGTCGTGCCGCCCCCAGATCGTGCCGCAGAACTGCCGACGAACCCAATGCAAACCAACTGGCGAAGTCATCGGGCGCCAGCTCGACGACGGCGCGGAGCGTTTGTTCGATTTCGAGCAATTCCGCCTCCGGCCCGTAGTTCTGCTGCTCATACTCGTGGAGCTTGCCATAGGCCACCACGCGCTCGATTTCCCAGTCGGGCATCGGCGTATGATCTAAATCGAACAAGACCAACTCCGACGCGGTCTCGCTCCCTTCCCATTGCAGCAGCTCAGGTTCTGCCCGCCGAACAATTCGGTGGTCGGTCTGCGACGTGTGGGGCACGTCGTGCGAGCTCAATCGTGGCATGTGGCAATAGATGCACGAATCATTTGCCGGCGGGGCCTGGCGTTTTTCGGCCGCCAGAGAGCAACCGTGCTCCTCGTGGCACTCCATGCACCGGGCGCGATAGTGGGCCGCCTTGTCGTCGCCGCTCACGTGTGCGTGAGGGTCGTGGCACGAAGTGCAGCCCAAGCGTCCCTCGCTCTGCTTAAAACACTCGCTGTCGTTCATCTGCTCGACCTGGCTGACCGACTTGGTTCGCCCATCAGCCCGCACGCCGGTCTTGGCGACCAGCACGGCCATCACGTCGTCGAGCCGATCGCCGGGACGGAAGTCGTCGAGCAGTCGCCCATAGCGTGCGACACGCTGCTTGCCTTGCAGATGGCATTGATTGCACACCGCGTCGCGACGGTCGGACGTCAGCTTGAGGGGATTTACGATCGCTGAATCTCGGCTGGGCGGAGTCGCCGATTCCTGCAATTCGACGTGTTTTTGTCCCGGCCCGTGGCAACGTTCGCAACCGATGGCCGCTTCGAGCAGCACCGGTTCGACAAAGGCATTTTCGTGATCGGCGTCGAGGGCGGGGCGCCCCGAGTGGCAATTGACGCATTCCGTCAAAATGCGCCGCTCGAACCGCTGATTGTTGAAGGGGCGATAACCGGGCGACAAATCCCAAAGTCCCCCGTTGCTCGTGTACCAGGAAATCGGCGACTCAACGAGGATGCCGTCATGATCGATCGCGTACGATTTGCCGCGCGTGCCCGACCCGATATAGAAACTGACTTTGAACGCCTGATCGTAAATCTCGCGGCCGTTGCCATCGCGCATCATCTCGTGATGATAGATTTCGCCGTCGCGGGTCTCGACCCGATATTGCCGCCCGTCGGTCGACTGAAACTCAGTCCGTTCGTCGAACGCCTCGATGTCGTCCGCACCGGGCGTGACCCCGCAGGAACGGTACATCGGGTGGTGGGCATAACTTTCGGCAATCGCCGCATGACACTTGGCGCAAACTTCGCTGCCCACGTACCCCTGAGAGGCGGGCGAGGGCTTGACCACCGGCCCAGTGAAGTGCCGTGGCTTCGGCGGCGGTTTAACAGATTCGGCCAGCTCGGCCGGCCCGCGCAGCCACGATGCACTGGCCATCACGATCGCCATGGCCGCCAAGCCAACGACCCCCACGAGTATGAAGCCTATTGCCGCCGGCCGAATCGAACTCATGCGCTACCTCGGGCCTCTACTTCGTCCGTCCAAATCAAACCTATAGCCCGGTAGCGCCATCGCGGGACATCGCCGGCAGATACGCCTCTTCCCGTCCCCGCCAATCCTGTCCGGTTTTCCCAGCCACCGCAATGGTCTTGTTGCCACTTAGTATAAGCGTACTACCGAGCCTCCGGCTACCCGCCCCGCACCGGCTGATGCCGTGGGACTATTCAGTGGTTCAGGGCCGGGTTAAACTGCATAGAATCATCTTCATTTCTTCATCTGTCCTGCCCTTGTCCATCCGGGATCTTTCATGCGGACCCTGGTCATATCGGTTTTGGCCCTGCTGACGGCCCTTGGCATGGCGCTGGCCTGTTTCCGCAGTGGTTGCATTCCTTATGCCTCTTCGACGGTGGTCGATTCCCGCTTCGTAACCAACCTCGAAGCCGCCCCCGACCCCGATCATTTGCGATTTATCGACAGGACCGCGGACAGCGGGGTCGAATTTCGCTACGACAACGGCCGGGCGGCCGGACATCATGCCATCCTTGAGTCGCTCGGCGGCGGCGTGGGGCTGTTCGATTACGACGGCGACGGACGTTGCGACCTGTTTTGCCCGGGGGGCGGCAAATACCTGCCCGATCTCGAAATCGTCGGGCTGCCCTCGGCCCTTTATCGCAACTCGGGCAACTGGAAATTCGCCGAAGTGACGGCCGGCGCGGGCGTCGGCGAAGCGCCTTTTTATTCGCATGGCTGCTCAGCCGCCGACTACGACGCCGACGGCTTTGTCGATTTTGTGATGACCGGCTACGGGGGATTGCAATTGTTCCACAATCAGGGCGATGGAACTTTTCAGCAGGTCCGCGAGCAGGCCGGCATGATGGACGATCTCTGGAGCACCAGCGCCGCTTGGGCCGACTTCAACGGCGACAACCTGCTCGATCTGTATATCGATCATTATGTCAACTGGTCGTTCGCGCCGGGCCACAACCCCGACTGCCCCGGCCCGGTCGCCGGCCAGCGCGAGATCTGTTCTCCCCGCAAGTTCGACCCATTGCCGGATATTGTCTATTACTCCAACGGCGACGGCACGTTCCGCGACGCCACCAGCGAGTTTGGCCTAATTACCACCGGCGAGTGCGGCAAGGGCCTGGGCGTGGTGGCGGCCGACATCGACTTGGATGGCGATGTGGATGTCTATGTCGCCAACGACACCGTTGACAATTTTCTTTATTTGAACGACGGCCACGGCGCCTTTCAGGAAGTCGGATTACTCAACGGGGTCGCCCGCGACTTCGGGGGCAAAGCCGAGGGAAGCATGGGAGTCGACGTGGGCGATTACGATGGCGACGGACTGCCCGACATCTGGGTCGCCAATTTCGAGGAAGAGTCGTTCTCGCTGTATCGTAACGACGGGGAAGCGCAGTTCGTTCACGTGAGCCAGGGCACGGGCATTACGGCCCTGGGGCACCTCTACGTGGGGTTTGGAACCGTCTGCGTCGATGTCGATCGCGATGGCGACGAGGACTTCCTCGTGTCGAATGGGCACGTGATCAACTTTCCCAAAGCGGCGCAGTTACGGCAGGAACCGTTGGCATTGGTGAACAATCGCGGCCGTTTTGCAAAGGCAGTGTTTCCGCCCGGCGACTATTTCTCGACGTTGCATCGGGGCCGCGGCCTGGCGACGTCTGACTTGGACGACGACGGCGACCTGGACATGGTTTTCTCGCACAACGACGGCGAGCCGAACGCGCTGGTGTCGAATGAAACGCCGAGCGACAACGGTTGGCTGCGGGTGCGGCTGATCGGCGTCGCCTCGAACCGCGACGCCCTCGGCGCCCGGCTGGTGCTGCATACCACGGCGGGCGATCAGTTGCGGTTGATCAAGGGCGGCGGCAGCTATGAATCGCAGTGCGATCTGCGTCCGTTTTGGGGCGTGCCCGCGGGCGTTCGCATCAAGGGTCTTTCGGTTCACTGGCCCTCGGGCCACGATGAAGACTACGCGCTGACCGAGGCAAATCAAACGGTCACCATCGTTGAGGAGGGCTCGTAAAACGGAATTCATTCCGTTCCTAGTTGCCAAGGGAACGGAATGAATTCCGTTCTACTACTCGAGCTCTTCGAGCCAGAGCCGGATCTCGTTTTCGTATTCGCTGGCCAGGTCGCCCTTCACAAGCTGGCGATGGAAACTGGCGGCGCCGCCTTTTTCGACCATATCGGCCGCCTCGGCGCTGGCGAACCGGCACATGGGGTCGGGCGCGATCAAGCTGCGGACCAAGTTCATCAGCAGCTCGTTGCAGACGACTTCGTGCGGCAGCCGCTCGTGCAGGCGATGGACCAACAGCCGCTTGGCTTCGAGCAGCTCGCGGTAGTTCATCTGCCCAGCGAAGGGGGGCGCCCCGGAGAGCATCTCGATCAACACGTAGCCCAGGCTGCACAAGTCGCTGCGGGGCGAAGTGCCGACGCCCTCGAGCACTTCGGGCGCGGCGTAGTTGGGCGTGCAACTGCGGCGCTGTGGCGCCGCGTCGATCTCGAAGGCCGAGCCGATGTCGATAATCTTGGCGTTGCCGGTCCGCTTGAGCATGATGTTCGAGGGCTTGATGTCGCCGTGCACGATTCCCTCGCGGTGCAGAGCGGCCAAAGCGGCCAGGCACTCGCGCAGCACGGCGATGGCGATACCGGGCTTGAGCCGCGGCTGCACCGGCCCGGCCGTCACGATCACGTTGTTCAGATATTCCCAACGCCGGTTGCTCACACGGTTGCGGACATGGTCGAGCATGCCCTTTGTCAGCAGCCGACTGAGGTCGAAGCCGTCGATCCACTCCATCTCCATGATGCGGATGCGGGCGCGATCGACAAAATTGTGCACGTCGATCAGGTTGTCCTGCTGGATCTGAGCCACGCGAGCGGCGACGTGGGCGATGCGGCCCATGGCGTCGTCGTAGCCGCGGGCGTCCTCATAGTATTGCGGCGAGAAAATCTTCAGCGCCACCGGCAAGGTGAAATTGTCGGTGCCGCGCCGCTCGCTGAGATAGACCACGCCCTGCCCGCCTGTGCCCAGCAGTTTGCCGAGGTGATGATGCTCGGTCCAGCTATGCCGCTGCTCAGTGACCAGGCGATCGTACCGTTTGAGCAGCTCGCCGTCGTGCGAGTGCTTCACCGGGTGCCCGTTAAAGGTCAGCGTGGCACAACCTTCGAAGTACGTTGTCGTGGACATTTTGAAATCTCCCGGCGCCTTCAGACGGAAGTATCGTAATCATGCGGATGAATGCCCCCGCATCTTACGCTTTCGCCCTCGGTTGCGTCCAGTGCGGAGAAGTAGGGTTGGCCGAGCGAAGCGAGTCCCGCCCCAATCGGTTGTGACGACCAAAACCGGTAACGTCATCATCGGGGTCTGTAGGGAACGCCCTCCGTGCCGTTCCGTGAAGGGCGGCGCGACGTCCACCCGCCCTTCGCGGAACGGCACGGAGTCCGTTCCCTACAGAGCCGTACTTGGGCTCCAGCGCGGGAAGCCAAGCCGCTTGTCGACCAGGTTGAGCAAAGGACGTCCGTCGAGCCAGCGGCGCAGGTTTTCGCAAAAGAACCGCGTCATGTCGTCGCTCCGCGTGGCGCTTTGCCCGCCCACATGCGGAGTGATGATGACGTTGGGCATCGACCACAGCGGACTGTCGGGCGGAAGTGGTTCGAGCTCGGTGACATCAACGCCCGCCCCCGCCAGCCGGCCCGCTTGCAGCGCTTCGACCAGGTCGGCCTCGACCACCAACGGCCCGCGCGCCATGTTGATGAGAAGGGCCGAAGGTTTCATGCAGGCCAGCGCGGCGGCATCGATCATGCCGCGCGTGGCGTCGGTCAGCGGCGCGGCAAGAATGACAATGTCGGAAACTGACAACAAGTCGTGCAACCGATCGGCGGGCCAGAGCGACTCGACATAATCGGGCTTGTCGGTGGGAAAGACGTCGGTGGCGACGATTCGCCCTCGGAACACTCGCAAAACTTCGGCCAGCCGTCGCCCGTTGCCCCCAAAGCCGACGATGCCGATTGTGGCACGGTGCAAGTCGCCTGTGGGACGGCGGATGAACTCTTTCTTTTGTTGAGCGCGGAAAAAGACGGGCAGGCTGCGCAGCAAGCCCGTGATGAGAGCCAGCGAATGCTCGGCGACCTGGTCGGCCAACACGCCCGAGGCGCTGGTGACCACGATGTCGGATTCGATGACCGACGGCGTCAAGCAATGGTCCAGCCCGGCGGCGGACGATTGTATCCAGCGCAGGCGGCCGCGCCGCACCACCTCATCCCAAGGGACCGGATGCACTTTGGCATGCCCGCAAAACAGGTCGGCCTCGAGAATCTCGTGGGCGACGCGCTCTTGGCCCGCGTCGATCAGTTCGGCGGCAGGGGCCGTCGCTGCGATCTGAGCCAGGTGCTTGGGCTCGACGGGATAGCACAGGACGATTCGCATATCAGGCTCGTGGATGCTCGTGCAACTGCAAATCTGGTGACTTCTGAATCGGTATGTGGAACAGCCGCCCTCGGCTGTTTCTGCGACGCCGACTGGCGTCGGCGAGCCACAGCCGAGGGCGGCTATGCCACATACCGGCTCCCGCATTTTCGATTTTGAATGTCAAAACCGA
>DATFDL010000118.1:0-23924 GCA_035252155.1 Pirellulales bacterium
GCCCGAACTGATTCCCGAATTCATCAAAAAATGGCGCGAGGGCTATGAGATCGTCTACGGCGTGCGCGAGAAG
Source organism: Pirellulales bacterium (assembly GCA_035252155.1). Taxonomy (GTDB): domain Bacteria; phylum Planctomycetota; class Planctomycetia; order Pirellulales; family JAICIG01; genus JAICLL01. Next base: position 74 of record DATFDL010000118.1, read on the forward strand.
CGGACGGGCGAGTCGCCGCTGCGAGTCATTCCCACGATGTTGGCGATGCGGCTCATCACCCGGATGAGCGACGACGTCAAACTGCCGCTGCACAGCGGCGATTTTCGGCTGATCACCCGCCGCGTGCGCGACGCTTTCGCTCAACTGGGCGAGACGAACCGCTATGTGCGCGGCCTGATCCATTGGCTCGGGTTCCGGCAGATCGGCATTCCGTACGTCCGCACCGGCCGCACCAAGGGCGCCAGCAAAGTGAACCTGGCGTATCTGATCGGCTTCACCTTGAACGCGATCTTCAGCTTTTCGATCAAGCCCTTGCGGATGTTCAGCCTGTTGGGCGTCGGCGTGCTCGCGGCGGCGGCGACGCTGGCCGTGATTTATGCGGCGATGTCGTTTGTGGCTGACCCGCCCCGTGGCGTGACGACCGTCCTGCTTCTGTTGCTAGTCAACCTGGGTGTGATGTCGTTGGGGATCGGTGTGTTGGGCGAATACATCGCCAAGATTTATGCCGAGAGCAAGCGTCGGCCGCTCTGGCTGGTCGATTACACGATCAACTTCGATTCGCCGGTCGGATTGGACGCTCCGGCCGATCCGGTGCGGCTGCCCCGAGCAGCGTGAGCCAATTTTGGATTTTAGATTTTGGATTTTGGATTTTGGACACGGCCGCCGCGTGATTACTTGCTGAGGCGCTCGCGCCGCGCGAATTCCGACGATTTCTCTGAAAATCTAAAATCCAAAATCCAAAATCCAAAATCGCCCCCGCCCCTCTGGCCTTCGCTGCTGCTTTGCGCCGCGGCTGCGCTGTGGATCGATTTTTCGAAGATTCATCAATCGCACCATGCCGATTCGCTGCTGCCGGCGCTGGTGAGCCTGTATCGCTGGACGCCGTTTTATTGGGAGCTCGATCGGATCGGCATGCTCGTTCCGCTGGTGGCGTGTCCCATCAAGCATCCGTTGGCGAACTTGCTCATGCAGGATTTTTTCTATTTGTTCGGCGGCTTGACGGCGTTGTTTCTACTGCCGCGTTACATGCTGCGGAATGCGACCTATCCGGCCGTGGGGGCGCTTTCGGTGGCGGCGCTGATCGGCCTCACGCCGCCCTACTATCGCTTTGAGTATCTGATCGACACGCAATACGGCCTTTGGCTCTCGCTGGGGATCGGCGGCCTGATTCTACTCGAACCCGATAGGCGGGGCGTCATCCCGATGGGGCGAAGGGTGACGGCCGTGCTGCTGATGATCCTGGCACACTGGTGCTATTGCACCGCGGCGCTGTTTCTGGGGCCGCTGGTCGTTTTTCGTTGGCTGGCGTTTCGCTCGCGGCAGCGTCCGGCAGCGCAGGAACAACGGGGGCTACGCCTACTGGCCTCCAGCGAATTAGCCGCCTCGCTGGCGACGCTGGCGATCGGCGTCGGCATAGGGCTGGCGCTGATGCGGCTGGCGCCGATTCAAAGCACCGATTTTGGAACTTTGCCGATGAGCCAATGGTGGCAGACTTGGCGCGAACTAATCGCCGCAAGCTGGCAGGCCTTGGCGCCGCAATGGTGGCCCGGATGTCTGGCGATCTGCGGTGGCGCTGGGGCGCTTGCGACCATCTATCTGAGACGCGCACGCGGCGTTGGGCCGGCGTGGCGCGGCGCGGCGGCGCTTGCCGCGGCGGCCTGCACGCTGGGCGCGTTCATGGCCACGCGGCAGTGGGTAGCCATGAACGGGCACAATTTTCGGTTCCTGCTCGTGCCAGCCCTGTTTCTGCAAACGGCGCTCGTTTCGCTCGTCGTGGCGCCGTTCATGGCGCACTGTGCGCGGGTCGGCGGCCGGCTCGAGACGGCTTCGTTGGCGGCGATCGTTTTGCTCTCGGCGGCCTACGCCTTTGGTTTTCCCTCGCTCCGGAGAGTTCATTGCTACGTCGCTGGCGCGCCGGGTGACATCGACGATGACAAAAGTCCTGTTGAGATTCGCACGGCCGAGGTGCTCGCCAGCCGCAGCACGCACGTTGCCGGCGGTTATTGGAATGTGTGGCCGATGGTGTTTCGAACGAAATTGGCGTTGTTTGAACGCGGCGAAGCTCGGCGCGTCTGGGGCATCAGCGAGCGCAGCCTGCCGACGATGCACCAGTGGAAGGGAATAGCGCGATCGCAAATGCGGCTCGCGGTGGCCGCGGGCGATGAGGACGCCGCCCAAGCCTTCTTCGCCCACTACGGCCTTTTGCCGCTGACCATTACCGAGCGATATACCAGCTTGAGCGTGTATCAACCGGCCGAGATCAAGGTAGTCCCGGCCCTTGTGGCCGGCAGGCCAACGTTGAATCAGCCCGGCACAAGGCCGGGAGCTACCGCCGGCAGATCAAGGCCGAACTAGCCCGGCACGAGGCCGGGAGCTACCGAATAACCGACGCTCATCATGCCGCGATTCGATCCCACACAATTACGCCGAACCATTCTCGAGATGGCCTATCACGGCTCGACCGTCCACATAGCCTGCGCGTTTTCGCTCGTTGAGATTTTGGCGACGCTCTATCGCTCGCATGTGCGGCTGGATACGGACGACCCTCGCGCAGCCGCCCGCGACTATTTGGTGCTTAGCAAAGGCCACGGCGTCATGGCCCAATATGCTTGCTTGCATGAACTGGGCTGGATCAACGATGACGACCTGCGCCGCTATTTCGCCGATGGCACCCGGCTCAAAGGACTGTCCGACGCGCACGTGCCAGGTTGCGAGGTCACGTCGGGGTCGTTGGGGCACGGACTTTCGGTGGGCGTGGGTTTGGCCCTTGCCGCGCGGCGGCGCGGCAGCGACCAACGCTGCTTCGCCATTGTTGGCGATGGCGAGTTGAACGAGGGTTCGATCTGGGAAGCCCTAATGTTCGCGGCCCACCACCGGCTGTCGAACCTGACCGTCATCGTCGACGAAAACGGCTTTCAGGCGATGGGGCGCGTGCGCGAGGTCATGGATCTTGGCCGGATTGCAGCGAAGCTCACGGCATTCGGCCTAGAGACGCGCGAAGTCGACGGCCACGACGAAGCGGCGCTCGACCAGGCGCTGGGCGAACTCGCGCGCTGTCCGTCATCGGCGCCTCGGGCGGTTGTCGCGCGCACGATCAAAGGGCGCGGCGTGTCGTTCATGGAAGACGACAATCGTTGGCATTACACGCGGCTGACGCCCGAGACGTACGCGCGGGCCCTCGCGGAACTGAGCCGATGAAAGGACGACTCCCTCATGGGTTTTGATGTTCAGGCCGGGGCGTCAGCCTCTGTAGGGAACGCCCTCCGTGGCGTTCCGTGGAGGGGCGGCGCGACGTCGTCTCGCGATTCGCGGAACGCCACGGAGGGCGTTCCCTACAGACGTCGACCGGGACGCTACGCGTGTTGTTCGCCAGCGTCGATCCATCGAACGAGGGCTGCCTGATGCGAGACGCCTTTTCGCGGGCCTTGGTCGAGGCCGCTCGACAAGACGAGCGCGTGATCCTGCTAACCGGCGATCATGGATACGCGCTGTTCGACGAGTTCCGCCGTCTCTGCCCCAGCCAATACCTGAACGCGGGCGTGGCCGAACAGAACATGGTCGGCGTGGCGGCGGGGTTGGCCAAAGGCGGCTTTCGGCCGATTGTCTATGGACTGGCCGCGTTTGTGCCGGTCCGCGTGTTGGAACAAATCAAGCTCGACATTTGTTATGAAAACCTGCCGGTAATCTTTGTCGGCGATGGCGCCGGCGTGGTCTATAGCGCGCTGGGCACGAGCCATCAATGCACCGAAGACATCGCCGCCCTGCGCGCTCTGCCCAATCTGTCGATTCTTTCGCCGGCCGACGCGCACGAAATGACGGCGTGCATGGAGTTGGCGCGGGAGCACTCGGGGCCGGTTTACCTGCGCATGGGCAAGTCGGACCTCGGCGCCGTGCACACAGCGAAGCCGGACCTGCGGTGGGGAGGCATCTGCCCGCTTGTCACCGGTGACGGGCCGTTGGCGTTCATTGCAACCGGATCAATGGTTCAAACGGCGTTGCGCGTGGCCGAGCATTGGAAAGGCAGCGAAGTCTGGAGCGCGCCGAGCCTCAAGCCGCTCGACGCCGCGACCGTCCGCGAAATCTGCCGTGGCCATCAGGTCGTCGTTACGCTTGAAGAACATTCCATCCACGGAGGATTAGGCGCGGCGGTGGCCGAAATCGCCTCGGCCGAAGCTCCGACGTGGATTTGTCGTATCGGCGTGCGCGATCGGTTCTCGCAGGATTGCGGCAGCTACGACTACTTGCTGCGCGAGCATGCGCTCGATCGGCCGGCGGTACTCTCGCAAGTCCGCGAGTTTCTAGCCGCGCGCAACATCGACGTGCCCATCGACGCGTCGGCGCCAGCCATCCATTCCAAGCGAGCCGCCTGACATGAGCCAAGAGCTGCGCGACCAGATCCTTACGCTCGTTCGCGAGTATTATGTCGCTCGACACGGCAGCAAATCGTTCGAGCCCGGACAAAGCGCCGTGCCCTACGCGGGCCGCGTCTTCGACGAACGAGAGCTGGTGGCGGCCATCGATTCAGTGCTCGATTTCTGGTTGACTCTGGGGCCGCACGGCGCGGCATTCGAGCGCGAACTGGGCGAGGCGCTGGGCGCCAAGCACGTCCTGCTCACTAACTCGGGTTCGAGCGCCAACCTACTGGCGCTGGCCACGCTCACCAGCCGGCAGCTCGACCGGCCGCTGGTTGCGGGCGATGAGGTGCTGACGGTCGCCGCGGGTTTTCCGACTACGGTGGCTCCGATCGTGCAGTATGGTTGCATGCCGGTCTTCGTCGATGTGTCGGTCGAAACGGGCAATGTGTTGGTCGATCGCCTGGCCGACGCCGTGACGCCGCGGACGCGGGCCATCATGCTGGCGCACACGCTGGGCAATCCCTACGATCTCGACGCGGTGTGCGAGCTGGCCGCACGGCATGACCTCTATCTGATCGAAGACAACTGCGATGCGCTGGGCAGCGTCTACCGCGGTCGGCGCACCGGCACGTTCGGCCATCTGGCCACCCAGAGTTTTTATCCGCCGCATCATTTAACGATGGGCGAAGGAGGCGCGGTAATCGCAGCCAATGGCAGGCTGCGGCGCATCGCCGAATCGTTCCGCGATTGGGGACGCGACTGCTGGTGCCCGTCGGGCAAAGATGACACCTGCGGCAAAAGGTTCGGCTGGCAGCTTGGCGATCTGCCCCGCGGCTACGACCACAAATATACCTACAGCCATTTGGGCTATAATCTGAAGCCGCTCGATGTGCAGGCGGCGATCGGGCGAGCGCAGCTCGGCAAGCTCGACGCTTTCATCGCGGCCCGCCGGGCAAACCACTCGCGTCTGCTGGCAGCCGCCCGTGCGTATGAAGAGTTTGTCATTCTTCCGCGAGCGACGCCCGGCAGTGAGCCATCGTGGTTCGGTTTTTTGTTGACCGTGCGTGATAGTGCGCCCTTCGGCCGGGCCGACCTGGTGCGGCATCTTGAAGCGCGGCGCATTCAAACGCGGCAGCTCTTTGGCGGCAATCTGCTGCGGCAGCCGGCGCTGGCCGGCGTCAAGCACCGCGTCGTCGGCGACCTGGCGAACACCGACAAACTGATGAACGACGCGTTTTTCATCGGCGTTTATCCCGGCCTGACGCCTGACATGCTCGATTGGGTTGAAGAGTCGCTGGCCGATTTCTTTGCCGCGGTCCGGTGCGGAAGGCTTGCGGCATAGTCGTAGAACGGAATTCATTCCGTTCCCGCGCGTGGGAGGAGCACGAAGCTTGTCTTGTCTTGCTGCCGAGGCAAATATCTCCGACGACGCCCTGACCGATCGCGCCAAGTCAAGGCGACGGCCTGGAAGGCCATCCTCCATCGTCGAAGCGCTATTCGCCACGGGCGCTTATCTGGGGACCGCACTGATCGCGGTGCTGGCCCTGGTGCGAATCCTGAAGCTTTGGCGGGCAGATCTGCGGGTGCCGCTGAGCAACTATTGGGACGCCCTGCTCACACAGATGTGGGTCAAAGGCATTTGCGAGCATGGTTGGTATCTGCACAACCCCGACCTCGGCGCGCCGGGCGGCATGGACATGCACGACTTCCCAATGGCCGACAACCTGCATTTCTTGTTGCTCAAACTGCTGGGCGCGGCGACCGGCAACTGGGCGGTGGCGTTCAACCTGTACTACCTGCTCGGGTTTCCGTTGGCGGCCGTCACGGCGCTGTTCGCCCTGCGGCGGTTCGGCGTTTCGTGGCAATCGGGCATGGTGGTCAGTCTGCTCTATGCCTTCTTGCCGTACCATTTCGAACGCAATCAGAAGCACTTGTTCCTGGCTTCGTACTACCTGGTGCCGCTGGCGGTGATGGTGGTGCTATGGCTGATGCTCGGCCGTTTACGTTGGCCGTGGCCTACCGGCGGTTTGCCCGGGGCCGGCCACAAGGGCCGGGGCTACCGCGCCAACGGTGAAAACAGGGCGGCCGGCCGCGAGGGCTGCGACTATCGTGCCGATCGCAGGCGGTTTTGGACGAGCACGCTGGTGCTGGTCTTGATCGCGTCGGCGGGCATCTATTATGCGTTCTTCACTTGCTATCTGTTGCTCATCGCCGCAATGGGTGCGGCTCTCCATCAACGGCGGCTGCAACCAATTGGCACTGGCGCGCTGTTGATCTGCATGACTGCGGTTGGCGTGCTCGTCAATGTTTCACCGAGCCTGTTCTACTGGCAGCGGCACGGAACGAACGCCGAGGTCGCGAAGCGGCCTGTCGACGACGCCGAGTTCCACGGCTTGAAAATTGGCCAATTGCTGCTGCCGTCTGCCGAGCATCGCGTGAAACAACTCGGCCAGATACGCCAGCGCTACGATCACCTGGTTCTCTCCGATGGCGAGAAACGCGGTGCGACCCTGGGCTGCGTCGGCAGCGCCGGCTTTCTGTTTCTCATGAGCCTACTGCTTCAGGGCCGCCGAAGCGACAGCCGCAATCGCTTGCTCGGGGCGCTGGCGGCATTGAATGTCTTTGCCGTGCTGTTGGCCACCATTGGCGGCTTCGGATCGTTGTTCAGTTTGCTCGTCAGCCCGTCGATCCGCGGCTACAACCGAGTGAGCATTTTTATCGCACTATTTTGTCTATTGGCGATTGGCGTGCTGCTCGATCGGCTGGCGGCCTGGTGGGCTGCCCGTGGAAAGCCGGCGTGGCAGTTTTGTGGGGCGCTGGTGGCGCTGGCCGTGCTGGGCCTAATCGACCAGACGGGCCGCGGTCGTGTGCCCGACTACGCCGCGCTCAAGGCCCAGTTTACCGGCGATGGGCAGTTCGTGGCCGAAATTGAGCGACGGCTTGCTCCGGGCGCGATGGTCTATCAATTGCCGTACTTCCGCTTCCCTGAATTTCCCAAGTCGTTCGCGCTGGGCGAATATGAGTTGTTCCGGCCGTACTTGCATTCAAAACACCTGCGCTGGAGCTACGGTGCGATGAAAGGACGGCCCGCCGACCTTTGGCAGCGCGCCTTGGCAGCCGAATCGCTCGAACGCCAAATAACCACGCTCGCGGAAATGGGCTTTCGCGGTGTGACGATCGATCGTTTTGGTTATGCTGACTTGGCCACCGACCTTGAGGGAGAGTTGAGCCGCATGCTGAAGCAATCGCCGCTGGTCAGCCCCGACGGGCGAATGTCGTTCTTCAAGTTGGCACAAGCTTTGCCATGAATTGTCACCATGATTCGCCGCACGGCTGCCGATTCACCTCACACCGGACAGTGGATTCTGATTTCACAGGTCGAGCATGCTCGGCTATCAGGGGTGTTGGCTGAGGCCTGGGGCCACCGGCCCTTTGCCTCGCTCGATCCGCGTGATGAGATCGTGGCAGCCGTCCGTCACCACGACGACGGCTGGTCGGCCTGGGAAGTGGCGCCCAAAGTCGATCCGCAGTCGGGCACCCCGCTCGATTTCACCGAGATGCCGCTGGCCGATTCGCTGGCCATCTGGCGCGAATCGATCGCCGTCGCCGAAAAGATCGGACCGTTGGCGGCCTACATGGTAAGCGGGCATTTCAGCGCGCTGCTGCGGCGTTTTTCCAGCCGCTGGCATTCCGATCCGGCGGCAGCGGCTCTGGCCCGCGGCTTTCTCGATCAGCAAACCGAACGGCAAGCGCATTGGCTCGACCTTCGTTTCGCAGGCCGCGCAAGCGACGCGCGACGCGCCGATGCCGATCGCGCCGTGGCGTGGCTACAGATGTTCGACGCCTTGAGTCTCTGGTTCTGCTGCGCCGCGCGCAGCGAGCGGGAGATAGCTGATCCGCCGGGAGGGCCGAAGCTGACCTTGCAGCCAGCGAAGGATGTCTACCACATCACGGTGTCACCGTGGCCGTTCGTCGAGCCGCGCGTGGAATTGACGGCTGTGGGCCGCGCGATCGCGATGGCTCATTACGCCAGCCCCAGCGACCTGGCCACCGCGGCCGCTCAGCCGGTCACGTTACGATGGGAGCTTGCGCCCGCGTAGGTCGGGTGTTCCAGCCGGAAGGAGTTAAGCGGGCGACCACATGTTTGCTCTGTAGGGAACGCCCTCCGTGGCGTTCCGTGGGGGGCGAATTGACGTCGAATCGCAGTTCGCGGAACGTGGGACTCGTTTCACTCACCTACGGCTACGTTTAAGGAACGGAATGAATTCCGTTCTACAGGATCATCAACTCCGCAGATAATTGACGGCCTGAGCGATTTCATGCACTGGGTCGGTGGCGTTTTCGCGTTCGATGGCCCAGTAACCGCGGTAATCATGTTCTTCGAGCGCGCCGATCAAGGCGGCGAAATCGGCCGAGCCGCGGCCCAGCTCAACTTCCACTCCGCGGCCGCGCGCCAAATCGCGCACCCCGTCTTTGGCGTGCACATATTGAACCTGTGGACCTAACTCGGCGATCGCTTCCAACGGCGAGAAGCCGTTGACGATCAGGTTGCCAGGATTCAGCGTCACGGCCAACGATCCGGGCGGCAAGGCATCGAGCAGCCGCCGCAGGTCAGCCCCCGCCTCACTGCCCGTTTCGGCGGCCAACAGCGCGCCGACCTGTTGGCCGTATGCTCCTAGGTCGGCAAGCGCCTCGAGCAAGAGTCCCCAGGCGGGCCCTTCGGGCTTTTCGGGCACGCGGCCCACCTGATTGACGACGAGCGACGCGCCCAGGTCGTAGGCAAGTTGCATCGCCGCCTTGGTCGCTTCAACGCGGCGCTCCAGTTGCTCGGGCGTGTCGTAGCCGCGGCGCGTGCGAAAACCGACGGCCGCAACTCGAAGTTCGTAATCGTCAAGCAGCTTGCGCAATTGCCGGCGGCCCGTTTGCGAGAGATCGCGCGGATTCAGCTCGCCTCGGGCGTCGATCTCAACGCCCTCCACGCGCCACGAGTTGACGACTCGCAGCGCCTGCTTGAATGGCAGCTTGAGGCTGCGCAACTGAACGGCGATTTGTAGCGACGGCATGCGACGGTCCTTCGGGTTGTAGCGATTCGGCAAAGACGTTTTCGAGTGGAGAACGGCGGGTGGTCGATATCCGTGAAGGGTGTACGCGACCGTTCAGGGTGACGCGAGGGTTCAGGGTTCTGACCGCATGTACGCGCTTCCAACCCTTGTAATTCTAGCGGCAGCTTGGGTTGCGCCCACGGCGGTGCAAAACCCCGACGCCGTGCCGCTCTATCATTGTGGCTTCGAGCAAGACGCCGATGTCGATTATGACAATTGGCCCGACGGCTGGAGCCGCCGGCGCGGGCCGGGCTTTCCGCATTACGTGCCGGTGCGCATCAGCGGGGACGAAGCCGCCGAAGGCAAACGCTCGCTGCGCATCAGCCTCGATGGCGGCGCAGCGATGGCCTATAGCCCCCCGATGCGCATCGACCCCGGCCACGATTATGTGCTGGGCGGGCAATTGAAGACACAGCGGCTGGTCCACGACCGGGCTTTCCTGGGCATCGTCTTTCTCGATGCTCAACAGCAGCCGGTCGAAGCCGCCGCCTCGGAAAAATTTCGGCAGACTGAGGGCTGGACGCAGCTCCGCGTCGGCCCCGTTCACTGCGCCAATCAGGCGGCCTGTTTCGCCATGATCGCCGTCGCCATCGAGCCGGCCGCCGATCAGGAAGACCTGGTCGGTTCGGCCCTGTTCGACGATGTCTGGCTTGCCCAGGTGCCGCGGATGACGCTCGAAGTGGCCGCTCCGCACTTGCTCTACTCGGTGGGCGACCCGATCGAAATCGTGTGCCGCGTGTCGGGATACCGAACTTCGCCGCCGGCGGTCGAGCTTGAGCTGCGCGACGCGTTCAGCCGACTCATCGAAAGCCGCGAATTGGCCTTGATAGCCGCCAACGAGCCCGCCAAGCACGACCCGGCGGCCAACAAGCCCGCCGAAGCTTCGCCGCAGACCGGCCTTCCCCATCAGGTCGCCGAAGCCCGCTGGCGACTGCCCGTCACCGAACCCGGTTATTATCGTCTATGCACCACCGTGACGGGCAGCAATGGGCTTTTGGAAGTGCCCGATTTGCCCCTGGCGGTCATTGAACCCGCCAGCAAGCCGCTCGACGGCGAGTTCGGCTGGAGCCTGCCCCAGGGCGAAGGGTCGCTGCCCCTGGCGACGCTCGCCCAATGGGGCGGCCACGCGGGCATCCACTGGTTGAAATTTCCGCTCTGGTACGACGAGGGCGACCGCGACCGCGTCGAGGGGGTGACTTGGTTGGCCGACCGGCTCAATGCTCAGGGCATCAACCTGGTGGGACTGCTGGCCGACCCGCCGCCCGAGACGCGGCGCGCATTGGGCATGACCGGCGAAACGTCGGCGGCCAACCTCTTTGTGCAAGATCCGCGTTCCTGGTATCCGTCGCTCGAACCCGTGATGGCCCGGATGTCGCTCAAAGTGCGTTGGTGGCAGTTGGGGCACGACGACGACACGAGCTTTGTCGGTTTGCCCGACCCGGTGGCCACTGTCGTCGAAGTCAAACGTCAGTTGGACCGGATTGGCCAGAACTCGCGAGTCGGCATCGGCTGGAATTGGCTCGACGATATACCGCGGGCCAGGCAAGTTCCCTGGTCGTTTTTATCACGGTCGGCGTCCCCCGCCTTGTCGGCCGCCGAGCTGATCTATTACCCGTCAGCCGATTCGGCCGATGCCAAGCGGCAGTGGGTGTCGCTGGCGGCGCTCGATCCGCAACGCTACGACCTCACGACGCGCGCGGCCGATCTAGTGACGCGGATGGTGGCGGCCAAGGAGATGGGCATCGGCAAAATCTTCTTTGCCAATCCGATGTCGGGCAGCGCCGGGCTGGTGCAAGCGGACGGCAGCGCCGGCGAACTCTTCTTGCCGTGGCGGACCACTGCCATGAACCTGGCCGACGCCCATTATCTGGGCCGTCTCACGCTGCCCGGCGGCAGCGAGAACCGGCTTTTCTCGCGCGGTGGCGAGACGATTTTGGTCGTTTGGAACACAGTTCCCACCACCGAGGTCACCTACTTGGGCGAGCAGGTCCGCGCCACCGATGTGTGGGGCCGAACCAGCGACGTGCCAAGCGGCGACGAAGGCCAGCGCGTGGAGGTGGGGCCGCTGCCCGTCTTTCTGGTCGGGGTCAACGAAGCGATCGCCCGCTGGCGGATGTCGGTCGAACTCGACCGGCGGCAAGTGCCCAGCGTGTTCGGCGCTCCGCACACGCTGCGGATTCGGTTGCAAAACCATTTTGGGCAGCCGATGACCGGCAAGCTGCGGATCGTCGCCCCACCCGGTTGGCGCGTCGAACCGGAACTATTCGACTTGAAATTGCCCGGCGACAATATCTTCGAGCAAGCGTTCGACGTGACGTTTCCCTCGACGGCCAGTTGCGGCGAGCAGATGCTTCGCTTCGATTTCGATCTGCAAGCCGATCGGCGCTATCAATTCAACCTCACCCGCACGATCGACGTGGGGCTGGGCGACGTCTACCTAGAATTCGTCAGCCACCTCAACGCGCGCGGCGAGCTGGAAGTCGAGCAGCGGTTGGTGAACCGCAGCGCGGGAGAAGTGACGATGCGGTGCTACTTGAATATCCCCAACCGGCGGCGGATGCGCACCCTGGTGACTCGGCTGCCTCCGGGCGAAGACGTGCAGACCTATCGGGCGGCCGCCGGCGACGAGCTGGTGGGGCAGATCCTGCGCGTCCGCGCCGAAGAAATCGGCGGCAGCCGCCGCATTCTGAACTACAGCTTTGTGGCCGAACCGTAGGTTAGGCTTTCCAGCCTGACGCTTCGTTGCGGTTGCGGGCCGAATCACGGCACAGGCTTGCGTTTTCGGCTCCTCAGCAGAATCCATGGGTGGCTTTGGCTGACTCGTGGAGCAACCGTGCGTTTTGTAAGGCATCGCCGGGCAAATAAATGAGCGATCGGCGGCAGCGAAAAAGACCCTGGCCCACCGCGGCGGGCCAGGGCTAGGCGAGTCATTTACCCGCCCGGACCTGGTTATCCCTTGTCAGGTTGCTCGCCAGCAGAGCCTGACTCTGTTTCACCAGGCAACGGCCAATATACCACGCCGAAATCCGATGACGAAATCATGGCGCCATTTATTTGCCCGGCCATTCCTAAAAAAACGCACCCTCCAAATACTTCGGACTGCAAGCCCCCCCTACAAATTCTGGAGAAGAGCCGGGTTGTCTTAGGCATCGCCGGGCAAATGAACGCTACATTGATTCCCATGAGACATTCTTCGTGATATGCTCCTGATATGTCCTTCAAGGTCTCCATCAACGGCCAGCTCTACGACAAAGAAGACGCCAAAATCAGCGTCTACGATCACGGTTTGCTTTATGGTGACGGCGTGTTCGAGGGCATTCGCAGTTACGGCGGCAAGGTCTTTCGGCTCGATGAGCACCTGAAGCGGCTTTGGGATTCGGCCAGGGCCATTCGGCTGGCCATTCCCATCTCGCGCCAGGAGCTGGGCCGGGCGATTTACGATACTCTGCGCGTCAACAACATCGCCGACGGCTACATCCGCCTGGTGGTCACGCGCGGGGCGGGCACGCTGGGCCTCGACCCTAACCGCACCAGCGATCCGCAGGTGATCATCATCACCGACCACATCGCGCTCTACCCGCGCGAAATGTACGAGAAGGGCCTGGAGATCGTCACGGTCAGCGTCGTGCGCAATCATCCCGCCGCCCTCAGCCCGCGGATCAAGTCGCTCAACTACCTGAACAACATCCTGGCAAAGATCGAAGGCTTGCAGGCCGGCTGTGTCGAGGCCCTGATGCTCAACACCAAGGGCGAAGTCGCCGAATGCACCGGCGACAATGTGTTTCTGGTGCGTGACGGCGTGCTGCTGACGCCGCCCAACGAGGCGGGCATCTTGGAGGGCGTCACGCGGCAGGCGGTGATCGAGTTGGCCCGTGAAACCGGCCGCGAGGTGCGCGAGATTGCGCTGACCAAGCACGACGTCTACATCGCCGACGAGATGTTTCTCACCGGTACCGCCGCCGAAGTCATTCCGGTGGTCAAAGTCGACAGCCGGCCGATCGGGGTCGGCAAGCCCGGCCCCATTACGCGCGACCTGATGGAGCGATTTCACGCACTCGCCCGAGCTTAAACCTCGGAGCGGCCGGACGGTCGGGTGCCACGGCATCCGCCGCGGCGCACGTGCGTCGATTCTAAGGCGCGACAAAAATCGCCGCGGTGGACGCCGTGCAAACCGTTAGTCCACGAATGCGGCCAGCGGTTCGGCCCGGCTGGGAAACTGCAGCGTCTTCAGCGCCTTGACCTCGATTTGACGGATCCGCTCGCGCGTCAAGCCAAACACCCGGCCAACTTCGTCGAGCGTGTAACAATAGCCGTCGGCCAAGCCGTAGCGCAGCCGCAAAATCTCCCGCTCGCGGGCGGGCAGCGCTGCCAGTGCCTCGTCGATCCGTTGTTTGAGCTGGGCTCGCGTCAGTTGAACGCCCGGCAGGTCGTCGCGATGATCGGCCAAAAAGTCGCCGAACATCGCCCCATCGCCGTCGTGCATCGGTTGGTCGAGTGAACGAGGCGGCGCCATAAAGATCAGCAGCTTGAGCGCCCCGGCAGCCTGCTGCGGAGAAATGCCCACCGCCTCGGCGATGTCGTCGCACGTCGCATCGCGTCCAAGTTGCTGCCTTAAGCGGGCCGCAGCGTGACGCACCTTGCGCAGAGTGTCCGACTGCTGAGCGGGCAGCACGATCGGGTGGCGCTGCTCGGCAATGGCGCGCGTGATCGACTGCCGAATCCACCAGGTGGCATACGTCGAGAATTTGCAGCCGCGGCCCGACTCAAATTTGTCGACGGCCCGCATCAGGCCGGCGTTGCCTTCTTGAATCAGGTCGAGCAATGTCATACTGGGACACTGATAATGCTTGGCCAGAGCAACCACCAGTCGCAGGTTCGCCGCGCACAACTCGCGTTTGGCGGCGGCATAGTCCGCTTCGAGCCGGCGAATGCGCTCCAGCCGTCGACGCAGCGTGGTGGGACTTTCACCGGTAATCTGCATCAAGAACCGCAGAGCACAGCGGATGGCGTCGGCGGCGCCCGACAACGATTCGTCGTTCGGGTCGATGCAGCGGAGGCGCTGCTGCAGACGGTCCATCCGCCGCGACAGGCCGGCCAGCTTCTCCAACAGGGGCGTCAGCAGCTTAACGCGAACCGACAACTCTTCGACCAACGTGACGGCGCGGCCCCGCCGAGCAATGAGTTTTCGCCAGGCTTGCCGCCGCTGGTCGAGCGGGTGGCATTTGGCCGCCGCCAAACGGAAATCGCCATGGTTCAAATGCAGCAGACACTCAACCGTGGCAAGGTTTGCGGCCAACGGCCGCCGCAAGAGTTCCTTGCGCGGGCCATCGGAGGCCGGCACATCGAGCACCCGGTCGATGCGCGCCGCGCCATCACGCACCTTTTTTAGTTCGGTGACGACCTCCGCGAGCACGAAGTCGCTGGCCAACAGCGCGCGGCGAAACCGCCGCCGCGCCACCTCCAGCCGCCGCGCCACCGCCCGTTCCTGCGAACGATCGAGCAGCGGCTGCGAGCCAATCTGCATGAGATAGAGCCGGACCGGATCTTCAACCACCGCGTCGGACACGCCGCCCCACGACGCGGACGCCGCTCGCTTGGCCAACCCCAAAACTCGACCGCCGCCTCCTGTACGCCACAATTTTGCTTTCACAGCGCGGAACCTCACCGAGGGAGTCTCAATCCAGCAAGACACACCGGCCAACATTGCCGGTTGGCGACGTCACTGGTAAGGAGCGGACGAAAAACAACTTCGACCTACAGATCCCTCTCCCTCCGGGAGAGGCCAGGTGAGGGCCGGCAAAATTGCCGAAGTTGTTTTTCGTCCGCACCTTCAGCGACGCCACGCTTGAAGCCGGACATCAGCATTCAAAACGGATATTCCACATTGACCGACTCATGTCGGTCGTTACGCCGGAAAGGCCACGATCAGGCGTGCGCGCGTCCGCCACGCGCGTGAGCGAAAGGAAAGCTGGAGAATGGAGAATCCTACCCCGACGATGCCCGTCCTTGGTTTCATGTCCCCCAACCCCCTTGCCCATCAACCCCGACCAAAGACCCTTGTGTGCAAAAGCCACACGACACGGATAGCAAGGTTATCCGTTTGCACCCCCCAAGACAAGTACCCGCGCGTTGGATTGACCAAAAAATTACAAACGCTCACCGCGTGAGCCGAGCGATGGCTTCTTCGGCTCCGGCAACTCGTTCTTGCGGCTTTTTGGCCATCATGTCGGCGATCACCTCGACAAAAGCATCGCTTAATGTCGGGTTGAGCAACCGCGGATGGCGCGGCAGCCGCGTGCGATGCGCCTGGGCCTTGTCGAGCGGCGTGCCGCCGGGAAACGGCACTTTGCCCGTCACCGCGTAGTAGAGCGTGCAACCCAAGGCGTAGACGTCGCTTAGCGGCGTGGGACGGTCGGGCGAGCCAATCAGTTCCGGCGCAAGGTAGTCGATCGAACCGGTCGTAAAACCTCCTTGATCGCCGATCGGCTCCGCCTTGTTGAACAGGCTCGCCAACCCCAGGTCGGAGAGCTTCACCTGCCGCTGCTCGGTAATGAGCAGGTTGCTCGGCTTGACATCGCGATGGGTGAGGCCGCGGGCATGGGCGTAGGCCAATCCTTCGGCCGCCTGGACGATGAAGTCGGCCGCCGTTTCCATATCGAGCTTGCCGTGCTGGCGCACCAGCCGGCGCAAATCGGTGCCCGGCACGTATTCCATGACCAAAAAATGGACGTTTCGATCATGGCCCGCGTCATAGGCACGAACCAGATGCTTATGATCCAACTGGGCTTGGTTGCGGATTTCATTCATAAAGTGGGCGATCGCTTGTGGGCTCGACCGCCGCTTGGGCAAGACCTTGATGGCGACCACTCGCCCCATCACGGAGTGTTCGGCCTTGTAAACGTCGCCCGTTCGGCCCTTGCCCAACGAGTCGAGGATCCAATACGGCCCCAGCTTGAACGTGGTGCGTCCAGCGCGCAACTGGCCGACTTGCCAAGGGTTGAGGCGTCGGGCGGCGATGAAGTGTTCGGCCAGCTTGTCGTCGTCGGTCTGGCCGGGCTGGCCGTCGGCGCGGACCGCGGCCACGGCCTCTTCCAGGTCGTGGGGACTGATCAGACCGCTGGCGACGGCGGAGCGTCGAAAAACCGAGTCAGGCAAGACAGGCGGCCCCCTCGAAAGCGGAGACAACAATTTCCTTGAGGGTATCCGGCCTACGGCCGGAATCAAGGGTGGTGGTCGCCAGCCGCGGGACATTGCCGAACGCAATGGGAAAGTCAAAATGCAAAATGCAAAAGTCAAAATGCAAATGAAGCAGGCGATCCGCGGCAGGGAATCCATTCTCTAATCGGTTTTGACATTCAAGATCGGCCACGAACTGACGCCACCGTCCGGGCTTGCCAGGCAGATTACCGATTTTGTTTGTCAAAACCGATAAGAGGCGATCTCGCTATTCCTGAACCCTGAACCCTGAACCCTGAACCCTCTGGTCGCCACTCTCGGCCAGCACCGCCCTTAAATACCGCCCTGTGACCGACTCGGGATGCCGCGAGACAAATTCGGGCGTGCCTTGCACCACCACACGGCCGCCTTCGTCGGCCGCGCCCGGGCCGAGGTCGATCACGTAATCAGCCGCTTTGATCAGGTGCAGATTGTGTTCGACCACGATCAGCGAGTGGCCGATCGCCAACAGCGCCTCGAAGCAGTCGAGCAATTGCACGATGTCGGAAAAATGCAGCCCGGTCGTCGGCTCGTCGAGCAAAAACAACGTCCGCCCGCGCTTCACGCCCGACAAGTGGGCGGCCAGCTTCAGCCGCTGGGATTCGCCGCCGCTCAACGTGTTGGCCGGCTGCCCCAGCCGCAGGTAATCGAGCCCCACGTCCATCAGCCGCTTCAGCCGGGCTTGCACCTTGGTCTGGCCGCGAAAGAACGCGAAGGCTTCGCGCACCGTCAGGTCGAGCACTTCGGCGATATTGCGACCGCGATAAACCACGTCGAGTATTTCGCGGCGATACCGCCGTCCCTGGCACTTGGCGCATTTCATATACACGTCGGCCAAAAACTGCATGTCGATCTCGATCGAACCCTGTCCTTCGCAGGCGTTGCACCGGCCTCCCTCGACATTGAAGCTGAAATGCCCCGCCGTGTAGTTGCGCGTGCGCGCATCGACCGTCTCGGCGAAGACCTGGCGGATTTCGTCGAATGCCTTGACATACGTGACGGGGTTCGAGCGCGGCGAACGGCCGATCGGCGATTGATCGACCATGATCACATCGTTCACCTGGCCGTCGCCCAGCAGGTCGTCGCACGCGAGCGGCTTGACAGATTCCTTCCGCAGCCGCCGGCAGAGCGCTGGATAGAGCGTGTCTTCGACCAGCGTGCTCTTGCCCGATCCGCTCACGCCGGTAACCACGCACAGCAATCCCAACGGAAACTCGACGGTGACGTTGTTCAAGTTGTTGCCGCGGGCGCCGGCCAGGCGAATCCAGCCGTGGTCGGGGGGGCGGCGTTTGGCGGGCAGCCGAATCGCCCGGCGGCCTGCCAGATAATCGCCCGTCACGCTGGCGGCCGAGGCTTCCATCTCACTCGGCGCGCCCTGAAAGACCACGCGCCCCCCGCGCTCGCCCGCGCCGGGACCAATCTCGATCACCTGGTCTGCCGCGCGGATCATCGCTTCCTCATGCTCGACCACCACCACCGTGTTGCCGCGGTCGCGCAGGCCCTCGATGGCGGTCAACAGCCGGCCGGTGTCGTGTGGGTGCAGCCCGATCGAAGGCTCGTCGAGCACGTAGAGCATGTTGACCAGACTCGATCCGAGGGCCGAGGTGAGCGCCACGCGCTGGGCTTCGCCGCCGCTGAGCGTGCGCAAAGGGCGGTCGAGCGTCAGATAATCAAGCCCGACCGCCTGCAAATAACCCAACCGGGCGCGAACCTGGTCGAGCATCATGCGGCCGACGGCGCGCTGCCAGTCGGGCAGTTCGAGCGAGCGGAAAAACTCGGCCGCCTCGCGCACCTTCAGGTTCGACAGCTCGGCAATGTTCTTGCCACCTACCCGCGTGGCCAGCGCCTCGGGCCGCAGCCGCGCGCCGCCGCACACTGGGCACGGGCGGTAGCTCCGCCAGCGGCTCAAAAACACGCGAATGTGCATCTTGTATTTCCGCCGTTCGAGCCAGGCTAAGAAGCCCCGCAGCCCGCCGAAGTTGCGCTCGGGCACACCTTCGACGATCAGCCGCCGCTGCCGCTCGTCGAGCTGCCGATAAGGCACGTCGATCGGCAGGTCGTAATTGCGGGCCAGCGCGAGCAGCTCTTGCAGCTCGTGGGCGTAGGCCGGCGTATTCCAAGGAGCCACGGCGCCTTCACGCAGCGACTTCTCCTGATCGGGCACAACCAGCTCCAGGTCGATGTCGATCACGTTGCCGTAGCCCTCGCACTCGGGGCAGGCCCCCAACGGACTATTGAAACTGAATAGCCGCGGTTCGGGCGTGGGGTACTCGCGTCCGCAGTCGTCGCAGGCCAGCCGCGCGCTGAACGACAGCCGCCGCCAACGACGCTCGTCGATGGTCGCCTCGCGGCCCGCGGGCAAGCCGGCCGGTGGACAGGCATCGCTCCATTCGAAAAACACCTGGCAACGGCCGCCGCCTTTTTCAAAAGCGGTTTCCAGCGAATCGAGCAGTCGACGATCGCTGGCCGCGCCGGCAGCCAGCCGATCGACCACCACGTCGACCTGCCGCCGCGCATCGGCGTCGGCCGCCGACAACTGCCAGGGCGGCGGCGTCGGGCAGTCGAAGTCCACCAGCCGGCCATCGACAATCGCCCGTACAAACCCCTCTTCACGCAAGGCGGCGGACAGCGCAGCTTGATCGCGCGTGGCGATCGTTTCCAACGGAAAGGTCACCAGAAAGCGCGTTCCGCTCGGCAACCCGGCCAACGTAGTGGCCATGCTTTGCGGCGTGTCGCGCTTCACTTCGCGTCCGCAACTCAGGCAAAACACCTGGCCCACCTTGGCCAACAGCAGCCGCAGATAGTCGTGCGTCTCGGTGGCGGTGCCGATGGTCGAGCGGCTCGATCGGCCGGGATTCTTGCCGGCGCTGGCCACCGCGATGGCGGGCGGAATGCCCTCGATGCGCTCGGCCGCGGGCTTCTCGAGGCGTTCCAAAAACTGCCGAGTAAAAGCCGAGAAGGTCTCGATATAGCGGCGTTGCCCTTCGGCATAGAGCGTGTCGAAGGCCAGGCTGCTTTTTCCGCTGCCGCTGACGCCGCAAAACACGATCAACCGCCGATGCGGCAGATCGAGATCGACGTGCTTGAGGTTATGGACATCGACGCCCCGCAACGAAATAAACCGATTCGCACCCACTCGACGCCACCAGTCACTCGTCCTCCAGAACGAATTTGAACTCATTGGGCTTGTCGCGCTCGACGGTGACCTGAAAAAGCGATTTGTTCGGAATGCAATATCGCTCTGGAATCAAAGACTCGCCGGGCAGCATGATCGGCGGCCCACCGGGGTCGACGAGCCCTTGATAAACAAGCCGCAGGACTTCGTCCGGAGCCATTGAGCCGTCCTGCGGCAGGTCGCGAGCTTTGCGCGCCCCCGGCTGCACCTTGACGCGCCGCCTTGGACCACGCTTTTCAAGATAGACGTCGTAGTCGTCCGGTATGGCCCCGTCAGCGGTGAAATCGGAGTTGACATAGGTCCACAGCTCAAAATGGCCCTCCGCGTCGGTAAAGTCGGCGGCAGCGCGGCCCCGCTCGCCCTTGCCGGTGAAAACCACGGTGGCGCCTTCGACGGGCTCGCCCTGATAGGTCACAGTTCCGTGTACGGGCACATAAGGCGATGGCTCGCCACAGCCGGCGCAGCAAACAAGTGCGGCGAGCATCATCATTGCCGTGCCGAACTCACTTCGAGTCTGCATGGCGGTCTCCTTGGTCATACGTTTGTTGGTAAAGCACTTCCAGAGCTTCGTGGGCTTTTTGATGGTCGGGGTCGATCTTCAAGGCGGCGTTATACCAGTCGGCGGCTAACTCGCCCCAGGTGAGCTTTTCGGCAACCTGGCCGAGTTCATAGCGCACGTCGGCGTCGTAGGGTCTTTCGGCGGCGCGTTCGTGCAACTCGGTGAACCAGAGCCGCAACTCCTTGAGCTCATCCATTTTCTCCAGCTCGGCCTCGGCTTGGTCGGCCTTTCCCAGCCGCTGATAGACCTGTCCTAGCCGCTGCCGCGACAGTGAATCGGTCGGGTACGCCGCCACCGCGCGTTGGGCGAAGTCAAGCGCTTCGTCGGTGCGTCGTTGGTCGAGAGCCAAATCGATTTGCAGCAGCAATGCCGGCAGGTAGTTCGGCGCCTGCGCTAGCGCGCCTCGCACCGCTTCGGCCGCCTTGTCATGCTCGCCCTCGGCGAAATAGCATTCCGCCTGGATGGCCAGCACTTCGGCCGTCGGGTCGCTGGTCGACAACGCTTCCAGTGCCGTATCGTACTTGCCCAGATGGGCCAGGCACGACGCCCATTCGACCAAGATCTCTGGCACGTCGGGCACGAAGCGCTCCAGAGCGGGGTTCTGCGCGACGGCCCGCAACACGATCTCGTAATGTTCCGCCGCCTCGACCAGCCGCTCGAAGTCGCGGTAGATCTTGGCCATCATTCGATGGGGCCGAGGATCGCCCGGCGATTGCTCGATCCACCGTTCCAGATGGTATTGCGTCGCTCCGATCGCCCCCAGGTCGAAATAGGCGGCGGCCAGCGCGCGGTGCAGCTCGATCTGGTCGTCGTCTTTGAGCGCGGTTTCCCAGGCGACGGTGGCGTCTTTCAAACGGCCCAAGTTGGACCAGGCCGCCCCCGACATCACCAAGGCCCGCCAGTGAGTGCGCGGGCAGTCCCAGGCCGGTTCCAGCTCGTGAATGGCTTGCATCGGACGGCCGCCACGCAGCGCAAAATGCGCGTTGAGGATCGACTGTTCCGGTTCAAGCGCCAGGCCATGGAAACCCAGCGAGGCGTAGAGCAGCGGCTCCTCGGCATTCGAATCGATCAGCCGTAAAGCGGCGGCGAACCTCCGCGAGGGCCAATAATGCCAAGCGTACCCCGCGATCAGCCCGGCGGCCAGCACCAGCGCCGCCGCGTAGACGGCGGGTCGCATTCGCCTTGGAGGCGCGATCGCGATAGAGGGCGCGGGAGCTTCGAGAACGTCGGTTGCCATGCAGAGGGTTCAGGGTTCAGGGTTCAGATCGGCGTAAGCCTATTCTATCACGAGTGCCTGTCGGGAACATTCATTTTGCATTCTGACTTTTGCATTTTGAATGTCCTCCGCCTTCGGGAGCAGGGCGCCGAATGATCCGCTACGAGAAGTCAAAATGCGAAACGCAAAAGTCAAAACCGGGAAATGTTTTCAACCATTGGGGTCCACGATCTCCTTGCCTGACTGCGGGCCATTCAGGCCGATCGGAGGTTCACGAAAATGCTGAACCCTGAACCCTGAACCCTGAACCCTTTCTTCAACCAAAATCAGGGTAGCGTTTGCTTTCAGATTGTTCACCTCGGTTGTCGCTCCCGAGGGCCATATAACCGTCAATTGCTCCAAGACATCGCCCGGCGGCAACGACCACAAGGGCCGCAAATCGCTCTGCGAAAGGTAGCTTCCGCCCCCATTGATTTGCCGCAGCCGCTCGCCGGAGGTCGAGCGCAGCCGCAACGTGGCCCCCACGCCGTCACGGTTCGATGTCGTACCGATCAGCCGCACCCGCAGCCACGGCCCGCGCAGCGGCTCATCGCTGGTCGCCGCACCCTGGCCCCCGACCCCCGATTCCCGATCCCTCGCTTGAACCCTGAACCCTGAACCCTCAACCCTTTTCGTCCCCTGACCCCCGACCCCTGAATCCTGACCCCTGTCTTTGATGATCGCCGCCGGCTCATCGTCGTTGTGCGTGAAGACAAAATCGAGATCGCCGTCTTCGTCTAGATCGGCGGCCGCGAAACCGCGCCCCCGATGCGTGGTGGCAAAATACCCACTAGAGAACGCTACGCGATGAAAACTCCGCCCGCCGTTCGTGGCCGACGTATCGTTGATCAGCGCCAGCGGAAGCTGTTTGACGGCCGCGGCCCGCGGAGCGTTGAGCACGTGCCCGTTGGCCACCACCAGGTCCAAGTCGCCGTCATGATCGAGGTCGACAAACCCGGTGCCGAAGCCCACGTAAAGCCTGCCCAAGGCCGCGACGCCCGACATCTGGCTCACGTGAACGAACATCGCCTCGCCCTGGTTTCGGTAAAGCGAGAACGTTTCGTCTTCGTAGTTGGCCACCCACAGGTCGGGCAACAGGTCTCCGTCGAAATCGCCCGCGGCGACCCCCATGCTTCCCTCCATCTCGCCATATTCTCCGCAGGCCACTCCGCATAGCCCGCCCACCTCTTCGAGCCGGCCGTGGCCGTCGTTGAGGTAGAGAAAGTTTTCGACGGTATCGTTGGCCACGTAGATATCGAGATCGCCGTCCAGGTCGATGTCGGTCAAAATCACGCCCAGGCCCTTGCCGTCGGGCCGCAGGCCCGCTTCGGAGTCGGCTCGTCGGAAGGTGCCATCGCCGTTGCCGTAAAAGACGGCGTCGGGGAGCGGCTCGAACTTCTTCGGCGAACATATATCGATGTTCTCCGGCGGCGGGCGCTCACAGGGGGGATTGTTCGAGAGCGACCAATCGACGTAATGCGCCACATACAGGTCGAGGCAGCCGTCACCGTTCAAGTCGCCCCAGCCGGCCGCCGTGCTCCAGAGATCGTCGAGCAACCCAGCGGTCTGGCTGATTTCGTCAAACGTGCCGTCTCCCTGGTTGTGAAACAACCGGAGGCCGCCATAGCCCGTCAGCAGCAAGTCGGCGAAGCCATCGTTGTCGGCGTCACCCACCGCGCAGCCGTGCGAGTAATAGGGCGATTCCTCCAGCCGCGTGGCCGTGCTTACATCGCCGAACGTCAGCGCGCCGGTTTGGCGGAAGCAAAGGCTCGGCAGGCCGGTGACCTGGCCCGCGCCCCACCGGCCTCCGCCCGGAAAGAAAAGGTCGAGCCTGCCGTCGCCGTCGTAATCGAAAACTCCCGCTCCACCGCCCAGCGACTCGAGAATCGAGGGATATGGATCGTCGCGCTGATTGCGGTAGACCACTTCGACGCCGCTCTGGGCCGTAATATCTGTGAAGCGCAGCTCATGATCCTCGGCGTTCACCACCCGGCCCGTGGCACGGGGGCCGGCCTCGGGCACAAGCGGCGCGGCACTTTCAATGGTCGAAGGTCCGCCTCGCTGTTTGGAGCAAGCCGCTAGCGAGCACGGCAAGGCCGCCAGGGCGACCCATACCACGTGACGCACGCTCGACGCGGGATCCATGAAGAGTACTCGGGGGTTGGGGACTAGAGGCATGGGCCATCGTAG
>DATFDL010000119.1:0-7088 GCA_035252155.1 Pirellulales bacterium
TACATCTCACATCACGAGGTGCGACGGGTCGAAAAACTACTTAACAACCGACCCCGCGCGTGCCTCGGCTTCCGAACTCCCGACGAAGTTTTCTTCGAGAAAACTCCCCCTGCCGGTTGCGATTGAGATTGGGGACCGCCAGGAGTTTGAAGTGGGAAGTGCGAAGTGTGAAGTGTTAAGTTTGAAGTGTGAAGTGCGAAGTGTGAAGTGTTAAGTTTGAAGTGTGAAGTGTGAAAACACCGGCCATGTCACGCTTCAAACTTGAAACTTCAAACTTCAAACTTCAAACTATCCCCCCCATGCGAAACATCCAAGCTACCGAACCCCTCTTCAAACTTTCTAAGCCCGGTCGGCGCGCGGCGCGGCTGCCGAACTGCGATGTGCCGGCGGCGCCGCTGGCCGAATTGCTGCCTAATGAGGCGATCGCCGAGCAACTGCCGGCCTTGCCCGAACTGGCCGAACCCGACGTCGTGCGGCACTTCACCAACCTGTCGACCTTGAATATGTCGGTCGATACGCACTTCTACCCGCTCGGCTCGTGTACGATGAAGTACAACCCCAAGCGCAACGAGCGTCTTGTCTCGCTGCCGGGCATGGCCGACCTGCACCCCTACCAGCCCGAAGAAACGCTCCAAGGCTTGCTGCGGCTGCTGTGGGACTTGCAAGAGATGCTGGCCGATATCGGCGGGCTGAAGGCGGTCAGCTTGCAGCCGGCCGCCGGCGCGCATGGCGAGTTGACGGCGCTGTTGGTGGCACGGGCGTATTTCCGCCACCTCGGCCAGCCGCGCGTCAAGGTGCTCGCCCCCGACAGCGCGCACGGCACCAACCCCGCCAGCGCCGCGGTGGCCGGCTTCGAGTCGGTCACGGTCAAAAGCACGCCGCGCGGGTTTGTCGATCTGGAAGAGCTGCAACGCAAGCTCGACGACCGCGTGGCCGTCTTTATGATCACCAATCCCAATACGCTGGGCATGTTCGACCGGCAGATTCGCCACATCGCCGACCTGGTGCACGAGGCGGGCGGGCTTATCTATCTCGATGGAGCCAACATGAACGCCATTCTGGGCGTCAGCCGGCCCGGCGATTTCGGGGCCGATATGATGCACTACAATCCGCACAAGACCTTTAGCGGCCCGCACGGCGGGGGCGGGCCGGGCGCCGGGCCGATCGCCGTGCGCGAGATGCTCGAACCGTATTTGCCCGTGCCCGTGGTGGTGCGCGAAGGTGAGTGCTTCCGGCTGGAGTACAATCGGCCGCATTCGATCGGCCGGGTGCGCAGCTTTTTTGGCAACGTGGGCGTGCTAGTGCGCGCGTACTGCTATATCCGCACGCACGGGGCCGAGGGTCTGCGGCGCGTGAGCGAAAACGCGGTGCTCAACGCCAACTATTTGCTCAGCCGCTTAAAGCACCGCTTCGACGTGCCGCAGGGCGATCGCTGCATGCACGAGTTTGTAGCCTCGGCCGCCCGGCTGAAGGCCGAGCGCGGCGTGTCGGCGATGGACCTTGCCAAGCGGCTGTTGGACTTCGGCTTTCATGCACCGACCGTCTACTTTCCGCCGATCGTGCGTGAAGCGATGATGATCGAGCCGACGGAAACGGAGAGCCTCGAAACGCTCGATGCCTTCGCCGAGGCCCTGCTGGCCATCGCCGACGAGCCCGCCGAAGTGCTGCACGATGCTCCGCATAGCACGTTCATCAGCCGCCCCGATGAGGTGCAGGCCGCCCGCAAGCCGGTGGTGGCAGAGTGAGGGAAGCGCGGAATTCGGAGTGCGGAATCCTTCGGAGGATGGCCTTCCAAGGACGTCTCAGGCACCGCCGCCGAACCGTCGCTAGTTATCGCACATCCGGCGCTGTGGCAGTTTTTTTGCCAGCGCGGCCCAACTTGAGACAATTCTCGCACCGTCGCAAACTTTGTCGCAGCCGCTCTTGCGAGTAGGCTTAAACCGACAGCGCGCAAGGCCATACGGCGAACTTCCTCGGAAGCAAACGGCCAAGCGGCGCGCAAAGCGCTCACTCAGGCACTCGATTTGCACAGTCTCGCGAACCCGCGAGTCGTCCGCCATAGCGGCACCGCGGATGCTAGCACTCGAACCACCGCAGGCGTCCCTGCGTAGTAGAGTTCGACGGTTGGACATCAAGGAGGATCGACCCATGTTAGTCTTGAGTCGCAAGGTGGGCGAAAAACTGGTGATCGGCGACGGCATCATCGTCACCATCAACCGCATTGCCGGACAGCGCGTGAGCCTGGGTGTGGAGGCCCCGCCCCACATCCGCATCGTGCGGTCCGAATTGGCGCACGACGATGCAGCGCACGAATCACGTGCGGTGGCCGCGGTCTAACTTAGGGTGCCACGGCATCCGTCGCGGCGCGCATGGCGCATTAAACTCCATCAATCGTGGTCGCCGCGACGGACGCCGTGCCGCGCCACTCTATCGCCTCGTCCTCGGGGCAACGCTCACGGCGTCCGCCGCGGCGTTTGCCGTCGATTTGTCGTTCAACGCAGATGCGCCGCGGCGGATGCCGTGGCACCCTTGGTTTGGCTCGCTCGCTGACACGCGGCAGCCGTCGTCACTCGTTCTGATACGGCATCAAGATTTCGCCGGTCGGCAGGCCGGCGATCGACTTGAATTGTCCGGCGGCAATCTGCTCGCCCAGCTTGGTGATCGAGCGGAAATAACGATCCGAAGGTCTCCGGCCGCTTAGGCCGCGCCGCAAATCCTGGCAGATCGTGTCGGCGGCGTCCTGCACGAGCTCGTCTGGCTGCCGAGCGGCGTAGAGGCTGGTGCAAAGCACGATGATGGCGTCTTGCACGCGGCGCGAGATCTCGGCCATGCGGCATTGCCGGTCGGCCAGGCTCAACTGATATTTGCGCATCGCCCCGCTGATTTCCAGCGGCGAGTGCACCAGCCAATCGGCCGCGAACTCGGCGTGCTCTCGCAGGGCCGGCGGCATCGGCGGCAAATCGGGCTTGCCGTGCCCGCGCAGCTTCTGGCCGACGAACCACTTGCCATACTCCCAGAGCGGTCCCCGCAGCACCGCCAGGTGAGCGGGGTTGGCCATGTTCGGCTTTTTAATGCCGGCGGCGGCCAGCGCCTTGCCGATCGGCTCGAAATACTTCATGCCGTGTTGCTTGACCAGCGACTTGAAGAACGCCATGCCCAGCATCTCGCCTTCGCCCTCGTAGATGCAGGGCGCCAGAAACTCGTGTACGTTGTCGCCGAACAGATGCCCGTGCAAGAACGACCGGCCGCCGTGCGTCTTCATGAGCAGCTCGACGGCGGCTTCTTTCTGCGCCTCGCTGCCGAAGATTTTGGCGATGATGCATTCCATCTCACCGCGGTAACCCTGATCGATCAGGCCCGAACACCACTCGACCAAAGCGTCGGCCGCCACAATCAAACCGGCCAGGCGACCGAGGCGGCGGCGCACCAGCTCTCGGGTGTCGATGGCGGCCCCATATGTCTTACGAAAGTGCGCCCAGGGCAGCATGCCGGCCAGCATCAATCGCATCGCGCCGGCCGCGGTGGCGCACAGGGCGATCCGTCCCAGATTCAGCCCGTGATAGGCGATCGTCAGGCCATCGCCGCGCGTCGGCCGCAGCAGATTGGCGGCGGGCACGCGGAAGTCTTTAAAAATGATGCCTTGGTTATACGTGTGCTTCAAGGCGTACAGTCCGTAAGCCTTCAAGCGAAAATGCTCGTTTTCCTCGGGCGGCAGATCGACCACCAGCACGGCCGGGCGGTTTTCGATCAGGCAGACCAGCCCGATGGTGCGGCCGGGCAGCACATTGGTGATAAACAGTTTCTCGCCGTTGACCACATACTGATCGCCCTCGAGCACGGCGCGGGTTCGCAAGGCGGTCAGGTCGCTGCCGGCGTTCGGCTCGGTCAGGGCGAAGGCCGACAGGCTTTGGCCGCTGGCCAGCCGCGGCAGAAACTGCTGTTTCTGCTCGGCGTTGCCAAAGGTCCGCACCGGATCGACCGCCCCAATGCAGCCGTGGACCGAGGCCATGCCGGCGATCGTCGGATCGAGCGTGGCCATGCGGGTAAGGAACGGCGCGAAGCTGGTGAAGGGCGCACCCGATCCGCCGTACTCGCGATCGACCAACAGGCCCCAATAACCGGCGGCTGCCAGCTCTTGCAAAACCTGATTCGATACTTTGCGATGTTCATCGAGCAGCGTGCCCGACTCGCGATGGCGGCGCACGACGGCCAGCGAATCGTCCATCACCTTGGCCACGTGCGGCGGCGTGGCGGGCGGCGGCGAGCCGAACAGCTCGATCGGCACGTGGCCGTCCCAAATGGCCCGGTGGGCAGGGCTGGCGGTCGTCTGATATTGCGGAGCGAAGAGCGCCTCGACCTGGTCGTCGGCCTTGTCGATGGCCCCAGTGCGGCGAGCTTCTTCTTCGCTTTTGCCGCCCAGTTTCAGGGCCGTTTCGGCGAACGACTGCTGCCCGTCGTCGGGGCTGGTGTGCCGATGCTCGTCCGTCTGGGGCGCGCGCGTGGTGGACATGTCGTTTCGTTGCCTCTTTGCGTGTTGCCGTGCTGACACGAACCCGAAGCGCAAGCGAGGAAAACCGCGGGCGGATCCTCGCTAACGCTTCGGGTTGGTGTGGAAAACCCCCCGGGCTAAAGAATTATAGCACTTTGCCGGCGACCGACTTACGGCAAATTCAGCCAACGCGGCCACCAGGCTTCGCCGCGCAGCCGGCTGACGGCCTCGACGACCACCGGCAGCCAGATCCAACGCGCCGCGCGGCGGCACTCGTTCCAAAGCGACCGCACGCTCACGTTGATCGTCGCCGCCGTCGTGAAGCCCGAAAATCGCGGGCAGAACCGCGGTACTTGCCGGCAATAACGAAGATAGGGCTCGCCCAGTTGTCCGGCCAAATAGCGTTCTTCGGCCGGCACAGTGGCCCAGGCGTAAAAGATGGCCCCGATCACAATGCCGGCCGCAAAGGTGACGCTGGCCAACATCACGGCCGCCGACAGAGCGATCAAGAACGTGCCCACATAGAGTGGATTGCGGCAGAGCGAATAGGGTCCCTCGCAGACCAGCACCAGCCGCTTTCGCCCGCCAATATAAAGCGTGGCCCAAAACCGCAGGGCGGCGCCGGCCACGAACACGGCCCAGCCCAGCGCCTCGATCATAACTTTGCCCCAGCGGGCGTCGATGGTCGCGGGCGGCGAAAACAGCACCAATCCGCCGAACGCCAGCACCAACAGCGAACCCACCAGGCCGCGCGATCGAAAGGCCCAGCTCGCAGCCTGTTCTGCTTCCACGGCGTGATCCAGTAAACTGGGAAGGAATATGCGGTAAGATTCGCGCGGATGGTAGCGAAAGCGCGAATTGTCGGCAAGCGTAGATTTGGCGGCCCCGAAGCTCGGTGTGACAAGTCATTTGCGAGGTCGTGAGGCAGCGTTCCCGGCGCGTTCCTTCTCGGCTGCGGCGGCGAGCTGTTTGAGCGATTTCTCCATCTGACTATTGGGCGGTTGAATCCCGAACCACACGTCGGCGCTGACCCAGCGAGGGTGATCTCCGTCAGGCGCCTTGCGCAGAAAGAGAATTGCCTTTTCGCCTTTGGACATCCAGGGCAGTTCATCGCCGCGCTCCAACTCAAAACGAACGATCCTTACAGGAAGGGTCTGACCTGCGGCGACATCCCCCTTAAGCACGTTGGAAATCTTGAAATCGAAATGATAATTAGCGACACCGATTTCAGTTGAAAATCCGAACGGCTCAGATTGAATCCGACCGGCCAGCACCAAGTCGGACTTGGCGAGATAACCACGAAGCGTATCGTCGCCCTCATCGGCAAATGCGCTCGAGGCGATGGCGGTTACAGCCGCGACAATGGCGATGCGCGCCAGACGGTTGCCGTGATTGAGTCGCATGATGAACCACTCGGCTCGATGTTCGATTTCATTTACCTCGAATCCATAATAGGGCCACGCGCCGGCTCTATCAAACTAACCAGCAAGTTTTTTCATGGCAGCTACCAGCCTTTCGATGTTTTCTCGGTTGGCGGTTCCGTTGGGTTGGATAACATGAGTTGAGAATCGTTCAGCGGCGGTGATTGCTTCGTCATAGCCGCCAAGGGGCAGGCCAGGAGCATAGATCTGCCGGAGCAGGAGAGCGCGGCGCTCAAGCATCTTGTCGTTTAAATCACCTGGGCGCTTTCGGGCTAAGCTGAGCAACACCGTCGGAACGCAACCAACGCCATGTCGGCTGAGCGCCATCGCACAGGGGTAACTCTGAAGTCGGTTCATACGCCTCACACCGTCCGGTTCGCCCGTGAACTGCCAGTCGATGTTCTCGACGAGCATCGGGACCGCTTGATTCGACAGCAGATCTCCGAGCAGCGTCACGGCACGAGACCGCGCGCCCGGCGGACCCAGTCTGTCGCCGGCAACCTTCATCAATGCGGTGAGATAATCGCGTTGACACTGCAGAAGCGCTTGCTGGGCCATCTGGCGTGCTTCGAAGTCGGGGGCCGATAAGTTGGCCACGCGATCAAGTATGCCGCAGGCGTCAGAAGGGAATTCTGCTTCCGACGGCGCCTTGAGGGCGCTGCTCGGAACGGCCCGGCCGGCGGTTTTCTTCATTGCCACAAGAAGTCGCTCGACGTTTTCGCGGTTGCCGGACGCTGAAAGTGGTAAAACATGCGTCAAGAAGCGTTCGATTAAAGCAATCGCCTCGCCCTCGCCGCCGATCGGGACGCCAGCGTCGTAGACCTCAGACAGCACGCTCGCGCGGGTTTCAATCATTTTGTCGGTCAACTCGTCGGCGCTCCTCTTGGATAGGCCTAATAGAATCTCCGGGAGACAGTTTATGCCACATCGCCGCAACGCCATGGCGCACGGGTAACCTTCGAGACCGGTCGACTCCGTCACAATATCCAGCTCGCCCGGGAACTGCCAGTCGATGTTCTCGACAAGCACGCGAACGGCTCGTGGGGATGCGAGGTCACCCAGGAGTCTCACGGCGTGATACCGTGTTCCTGGCGGCCCCCGCTTATCGCCCGCGATCTGGATCAACACCTTGAGGTAATCATCTTGTTCATGCAAAAGAGCCGTGTACGCGGTCAACC
>DATFDL010000120.1:0-15061 GCA_035252155.1 Pirellulales bacterium
TTTATTCCGTTTGCTGCTTGGACCGGTGGCTGGGGCAGAGCTTGCGATGCCCCGGATTTTTGTCAGCCAGGGCATCGCAAGCTCTACCCCGGCCACCGGTCCAATCAGCAAACGGAATAAATTCCGTTCTACGAGCGATGAACGACGGCGACGTAGCATTCCAGCTTGCTCCCAGTTTCCTGGACGAAATCGTCCAGCAACTGCAAGAGGCCAAGACGCGCGGCTGGGTCGAACGGCGCAAAAGCGCCCGCAAAAGCTTCGGCGCCTCGCAGCTCTTGGCCCCGTTCTATAAGCGGATGCCCACGCTGGAGATGTTTCGCCCGGTGAAGTGCTACGACATCTCGACCACGGGCATCGCCTTTTATTGGCCGGAGACGCCCGACTTTCGCAAGGCGATCATCGGGCTGGGCGCGGCGCCTCGCTTGACGTTTCTCGGCATGCAGGTGGTGCGGCACTCGCCCGTCGAGGGCCAAGAACCGCAGGTCATCGTCGGCTGCGAGTTTATTGACCGGGTGACGATTCGCTGACCGCCGCCAGCGTTTCGCGCACGCGCGGGTGCACCACCTCGCCGTCGCGCGTGACCAGCGTCTCGCGCGTGATCTGGTCGTCGGTGTCGATGGCCAGCTTGCCGTCTTTGACCAGGTGCAACAAGAAGGTGGTGATGTTGCGCGAGTACAGTTGGCTGGCGTGCAGCGGCACGGTCGACGGCAGATTGGTCGGCCCCAGAATGGTCACGCCCTGCTCGACCACGGTCTGATCGGCACGGGTCAGCTCGCAGTTGCCGCCCCGCTCGGCGGCCAGATCGACGATCACCGAGCCGGGCGCCATGGCCCGCACCATCTCGGCGGTCACCAGCACCGGCGACTTGCGGCCGGGTATGGCGGCGGTGGTGATGATCACGTCGCTGGCGGCCACGGCCTTGAGCATCAGCTCGCGCTGTTTTTGATAGACGCTTTCGTCGAGCTGCTTGGCGTAGCCGCCCTGATCTTGCGCCTGGCTGGTTTCGAGCGGCAGCTCGAGAAACCGCGCCCCCAGGCTCTCGACCTGCTCCTTGACCACCGGCCGCACGTCGTAGGCTTCGATCACGGCGCCCAGCCGCCGCGCGGTGGCGATGGCCTGTAGGCCGGCCACGCCCGCCCCCATGACAAACACCTTCGAGGGCGAGATGGTGCCGGCGGCGGTCATCATCATCGGAAAAATCTTGGGCGCGGTGGCGGCGGCCAGCAGCACGGCCTTGTAACCGGCGATCGAGGCCATCGACGACAGGGCGTCCATGCTTTGGGCCCGCGTGATTCGCGGCACCAGCTCCATGGCGAACAGCACTCCGCCCCGCGCGGCAATCTGCTGGGCCGCGGAACCGGCCGAGAGCGGGTCGCAAAAGCCTATCAACACTTGGCCTGAGCGGATCAACTCGAGGTCGGTAACGCCCGCTTCCAGGTTCGCCCCCAGGGCCCGCACCTGCACGATGGCGTCGGCCGAGCGAAAAACTTCGCCGCGGTCGGCGATGCGAGCGCCGTGTTGCTGATAGGCGGCGTCGCCGTAGCCGGCGGCCGCGCCCGCCCCCAACTCGACGACGATCTCAAAACCCGCCTTGGTCAATCCAGCTAGCGAGCTGGGCACAAGGGCGACGCGCTGCTCGCCCGGATAGCTTTCTTTGACGACTCCGACAATCATGGTGCCCCAAGGTACGCTCGCGGGGCCTGTTTTGCAATTCGCCTCCCTTGAACGAATGGAGACCAGGCAGTAAACTCAACCGCTTCGCAAGATCGATGGTGGCTGGGGCAAAGCTTGGCCGCGCTACTGGTGGCTTTGCGGAACAGCATCAACGGCCTAGCGATGCCCCGGTGCGGGGACGACGCTGCCGGGGCATCGCCAAGGCTCTGCCCCAGCCACCACTAACAATTGATATGGCCCACAGTTTAAATATAAGGTTACGATGAAGACCTACATGGCCAAGCCGGGCGAAGTCGAGCAAAAGTGGTGGCTGGTCGACGCCACCGATAAGGTGGTCGGCCGGCTGGCCAGCGAAATCGCCGTGATCCTGATGGGCAAGCACCGCCCCACCTACACGCCCCACGTCGATACGGGCGATTTCGTGGTGGTGGTCAATGCCGAGAAGGTCGCCTTCACCGGCAAGAAGTGGGAGCAGAAGCAGTACACCTGGTACACCGGCTATCCCCGGCTGCGTTCCGAGACCGCCGCCGAGCGCCGCGAACACAAGCCCGAAAAGATCATCCTCGACGCGGTTCGCCGGATGCTGCCCAAGAACAAGCTGGCCGTTTCGATGCTTTCGAAGCTGAAGGTGTACGCCGGCAACGAGCATCCGCACCAGGCGCAAATGCCCGAGCCGAAGGAACTGGCTGTTAAGTAAGAAGCGGACGAACCGCCACACGTATTCGGACCATCAACATGCTGACCGCAGAGAAACCCGCCGCGACCTCCACCGCCGACGCCCTTGGCACGGGCCGCCGTAAGACCTCGGTGGCCCGCGTGCGAATTCGGCCGGGCCAAGGGCTGGTGCAAATCAACGACCGCCCCTTGGAAGAATATTTCGTGAACGACCACGAGCGGCAAGACGTGCTGGTGGCCTTGGAAAAGACCGAGCGGCGCGGCAGCGTGGACGTGATCATCAAAGTTCACGGTGGCGGGCCGACCGGTCAGGCCGGCGCCTGCAAGATGGGCATCGCCCGGGCCCTCATGCGCTACGACGCCACGTTGGAGCCGATCCTCCGGGCCAACAGCCTGCTGACCCGCGACAGCCGGATGAAAGAGCGCAAGAAATACGGTCTGCGCGGCGCCCGTCGCGGCACGCAGTTCTCGAAGCGGTGATGTGGCTGGCAACCACCCGTCGCTGAAGGCCGTGAGCCGCTCTTTGGCATGGCCGCGATCGCGCTCCTCAAAAGATTTCGGGTTGGTGACGCAGGCAGCGCGGTGTCAGTAATTTGTTCGTAGGCCTCGATCGGTGCCAGCGGCAACGCTAGGGAAAGACGTAAAAGCCGCCGAGGATGGCGCCATACACCAAATGCGCGACCACAATCGAGATCGGCGTGCGAGCTCCGTAGTGGAGGGCCAGAAAGCCCGGCGGCTCCAGTTGCCTTACAACTGTCGGGCCGTACTGCTCGTTTGCCATGCGCGGATGGAAGGCGGGCAGCAAGGGCAAGCCGGCCGTAAGCACGAAGGACGCATGAACCAGCCCGATCAGCGCGCCGAGCCACCAGGTTGCGGCGCCCCACGACTGGAAAGCCGCGACATAGAGGAACGAAAAAATCCAACCGTCGATAAAATGGACCACGACGCCGATGAATTTTGCGCGGTCGCGATTCGGCGTGAACATCGTTCCGATCAGATACGGAGCGTTCATGCGCGTCATGCCCAATCCTTGGCTCCCGTTGAGCAGCGCGGTCAATACCACCGTACCGACGAACCCCCACAACAACCAGCTACCGACGTTCATGCACTCACCTCCGGCGCCATTTGCTGGCGTGGCACACCGACTCTGTCGTGCACCGGCTGCTCGGTGTGCCGCGCACGTTCGCGCTCTTCGCGTTCGGCGAGCGACAGCGCGGCGTTGATCAGCCCCACGTGCGTAAACGCCTGGGGGAAGTTGCCGACGGCATCGCCCGTCTTAGGATCAATCTCCTCGGCAAACAGGCCGACGTCGTTGGCGTAGGACAATGTTTGACCGAAGAATTCATGCGCCTCGTCCAAGCTGCTGCCGCCGCGGGCCAGAAAGTCGGCCACCCAAAAGCAGCAGATTGCAAAGGCGCCTTCACCGGCCTCGAGGCTCTGCTCATAACGGTAAATCAAACCGGGGCCGGCGCGTAAGCGCTTTTGCAGGCGCTGATACGTTTGGCGCATCCGATCAGACGACGGATCTTCAAAGTCGAAAACGGCCAACAACAGCAACGCGGCATCCAGCGTCTCTCCACCTCGAACTTGGGTATAACACCTCAGCGTCTCGTTCCAGCAGTTTGTCTGAATATCGCGGCGGATGCGCTCGCGATCGCCCGAGAATTGCTCAACGGGTATGCGTTGCATTCGGCCCTGGCGATGCATTTCCAGCAATCGATCGAGCGCCACCCAGCACAGCACGCGCGAAAGCGTAAAGCATTCGCGCCGGTCGCGCGGTTCCCAGATGCCGTTGTCCGGATCCTGCCAGTGATCGCGCGCATAATCTGCGCACTGCCGCAGTAGCGTTTGCTCTTCACGGTCCAAGTTGCCGCCCTGGCTGACAAAATACGTTACCGCCTCAATCAGTCCTCCGTACATGTCGAGTTGGAGCTGATCTTGCGCGGCGTTGCCGACGCGAACCGGGCGAGAGTCGGCAAAACCCGCCAGATGCATTAATTCCGTCTCCGGCGGAGGGCTTTCGCCGTGCACATCGTACAAAACGCGAAGCTTCGGGCGGGTGAGGCGCGTGGCGTGCAACATCCAACTGACAAAGGCTTCAGCGTCTTCGCGATAACCCAGGCCGAACAACGCTCGCACGGTCATTGCGGCATCGCGTAGCCAGCAGTAACGGTAATCCCAGTTCAAGTCGCCGCCCACGCGTTCGGGGAGCGACGTGGTCGCGGCGGCCACGATGGCGCCCGAGGGCGCGTAGGACAGAAGCTTCAGAGCCAAAGCACTGCGCACCACTTGATCGCGATAGGGCCCGCTATAGCGGGCACGTGCTGCCCACCGCCGCCACCAGTCAACCGTCAGCTCAAGTTTCTTGGAGAACGTTTCACTCGGGGGCGACAGCACGGCCGGTCCCTCCGACGAATACGAAAGCGAGAATGTCGCCGAACTGTCAGCCGGCAAGGAAAACCGGCACGCTGCGCCGCTTTGGCCCAGGACGACCTTTACATCACTCAACAGCGTGAACAGGTGAGATCCTCGGTCGAGGCGCAAACCGAGCTTGCCTGCGTCGCGCAAAACGGCGCGAGAACGACCAAAATCCGGGCGAGGATCAAAGTCGACCTGAACTTCAACTTCGCCTTGGTCGCACTCGACATGCCGCATCAATTCTTGCTCGGGCCAGAGCATCCGCCGCTTGGCTTCCTCCGAAGCGGCCGGCATGAAGTCGGTGAGAACCAAAACCCCCGTGGCGGTGCCGAAGCGTGTCTCAAGCACATTGGTATCCGCTAGGTAGCGGCGCTCCACCTTGGCGGGCTGCGTCGGACGAATGCTCCAGGCGCCGCCCACGCGGGAGTCCAAAAGGCCGGCGAACAACGAGGGGCTATCGAAACGCGGCCAGCAGAGCCAATCGAGCGAACCATCACGCGAGATCAGGGCGATCGAACGGCCATCGCCAACGGCGGCGTAGTCTTGAATCTTAGCTGCCGATGGCATGGCGGCACCTTCCCGCGCTATTCAGCATGGGCCGCTTTCTTTTGCAACCAATCGTAAGCGGCGACTGTCGCGACGCCGTAAACGGCGTGTTCGGCGATTGGACCCAGCGCCTGTGGGACGGTCTGCTTCCAGACTGGACGCATCAGCCCGAGCGCCGGTAGCCAGCCCAGATAGCCTGCCGCCCACGCTGCCGCTCCGAGCAAGAGGCCCTCTTGCAACGGCGAGCCGCCGCGCGGACGAAGAGCCGCATAAAGTCCTCCGAACGTCAAGCCGTAGCCCATGCCAAGCGCTTGCGCCGCGGCTGTCTCGATCGATCGAGGAAGGGCACGGCGAGCTCTTGCCGGCAGCGCTTCCTCCGCCTTTTCGACCATGAAATCGCCCGGATGTTCGCGAAGCGGCGGTGCCGCGCTCGGGAGCCACTTCTGGCTCGCGCTCAAGAGGGTTTGCAGGGCGAGGGTGCCGGCAAACCCGCCAGCCGCGCCAAGCGCTATTCGCTTGAACGTATCGAAATGAGCTTGCATATTCGTCCCTAAGTTCGTGGGTTCGTTAAGGCGACTTAAAGTTGCTCTACGCGTCATGCGCAGGTTGGCAAGTGCAAATCAAATACCGCCCCGAAGCCAGAAGGCTCTACCTGACTCGGTTCACTCAGACTGTGTCGAATGCCTTGACGGCGCGTTCGGCGGTGCTGCGCGCGCTGGCAGGATTGGCGCCCGTGGCAACACGCCCGTCGGTGATGGAGAAGTCGTCAAAGGGGTGAAGCGGAGCGAGGTATTTCGCCCCAACCTTGGCCGCACCGTCCTCGATCGTCGGCACCTTGTCCTGCTTGATCTTGTCGAGCACCTTCAGGACGATCTCACCTTCGGTGGTGAAGCCGGTTACGGCTTTGCCCGCGATGATCGACGTGCGCGCTTCCTGGTCGATGACGCCGGGCAGAATAGCCGGCCCGTGGCACACGGCAGACACAACACCGCCGCGCGCCCAAATGTCCTCGGCAATCGACTGCAGTCCGCGTGCCTTCGGGTAATCGTAGATGCTGGCGTGTCCGGCCGACGCGAAGAAGATGCCGTAGTCCTCCTTCTTGACGTCCGACGCCTTCTTAAGCTGGGTTTTGAGCTTCACCATGAACGGATGATGGGAGTTTTGGTAAACCGCCTCATCTTCGGCCGTCATGAATGCTTTTTCCACCGAGTGTTCGTCGTAGCCGAACGTGCCCGTCTCGGTAGCGAGATCGACCTCAAATCCTGCCTTAGTCAGCACTTCAAACGGATGGAGCGCCTCGGTGAAGAACAGCCCGGTGCGTTTGCCATCGGCGTAAAAGACACCGTTGTAGCTGGTAATGGCAATCAGGGCCTTTCGCGGGAGCGACGATGGCATGAATTCTTCTCCTTTCGAGCATTCAGGAAGCCGTAAGGTGCCCCATTCTCCCGCTACGGTAGTCGTGAATGGCCTGCCGGATTTCATCCTCGGTGTTCATGACGAACGGGCCGTAGCTGACGACCGGCTCGTCGATCGGTTCGCCGGCGAGTACTAACAGCGTGGCGTCATTGGTGGCCTCGACAATGAGCTGCTCGCCGGCTCGATCGAAGATCGCCAGCTCCGCCTCGCCTGCCGTTTTAGCGGCATTCATCAGCGTTTCGCCCTTCAGAACGAGCACGAGCGTGGTGAAACCTTCGGGAAACGTCATTTCGATTTGGACGCTGGCCTTGAGCCGCAGGTCGAGAACGGTGACCGGCGTAAAGGTCCGAGCCGGGCCTTCGACGCCTTGAAACTCGCCGGCAATCACCCGCGCCGTTGCGCCGCCGTCGAGCCCAACGCTGGGAATCTGCCCACTGATTATTTCCTGGTATCGCGGCGGCGACATTTTGTGCTTGGCCGGCAGGTTGACCCAAAGCTGCACCATCTCGAGCACGCCACCGCGCCGCGTAAACGCTTGCTCGTGCCATTCCTCGTGGACCACGCCGGAAGCGGCGGTCATCCACTGCACGTCCCCGGGGCCGATCCGGCCATGATGGCCCGCCGAGTCGCGATGCTCCAACTCGCCTTGATAGACGATGGTCACCGTCTCGAAACCACGGTGCGGGTGTTCGCCCACGCCGCGCGGCTTTTCCGAAGGTGGAAATTCAGCCGGCCCGGCGTAGTCCAACATCAGGAACGGGCTGATGCACTGCCCGAGCGTTTGGTAGGAAAAAATCGTGCGGACGGGGAATCCATTGCCGACCCAGTGGGCGTCGGCGTCACGACGGATATCGATGAGCTTTTTCATGCAAGGCGCTCCTCACTCCAAGACGACCAACGTGCGCCCCGATTTTGATTTCGGCAAGAAGCGCCCAACGGCATACCGGCCCGGACCCGCGATTAAGATGGGGATCAAGAGGCCAATCAGGGCAAGGTTGTACTCGAAGCCGCCTTGCTGCAAGAAAAAGCCCTTCGCGCCGTGAACCTTGCCGATGGCGCCGAGCATGATGACGATCAGCGAAGCGGCGGAAAAGCGGCAGAGAAAACCCACGACCAGGCCCAAGCCGCCGAAGAACTCGCCAATCGCCACCGGATAGGCAATCGGCCCCATCATTTTGACGGTTGCCGCGAGGCCCGGGCCTTCGAAGGCGCCCAACAGCTTCTGCGCGCCGTGGGCGGCAAAGATCACGCCCACCACCACGCGCACGGCCAGCAGCGAAACGTTCACCGCCGGGCGGTCGTGAGGAGTCACGGGTTCGTTCGTCATGTTTGTTCCTCGCTACCCGGTCTGGGTCTTCAAACTGAACTAATTGCGGCGGCGCATGCTTCGATTCTAACAAAAACCCCGGGCTGCAAAGTCCCGCCACAATCCAGTGGGCAGTCATCCACTGCTCATCGCCGGGCAAATCTCGCCGTGACCACTTACGAGGCGCTGAAAAATCCTGCGAAAAACCGACCACGCCAGTTCCTCTGTCACACTGCGCTGCGTTGAAGCGATTCAATAACTCTGCCTACAATAAGACCTTGCGACGCATCCGTGAAGCGGGAGGCCCTAGATCCTCGCAAGCGATTCGCACTTCCTCCTGATTTGATTGGAATTGAATGATTTTCATGTACAAGCCAAGGTTTTGCACCACATTCGTTCGGTTCGGCTTGGTGATTGGCGCGTTGCTCGCCGGTGTCCAAGTAGCCGGCGGCGCGGAACCCGCGCCGCCGTCGGGCAATGCGTCGGCTGCCGATTTGATCGCCAAGATCGATTCGTTCATCGGGGCGCCCGCTTACAAGCAGGCCCACTGGGGCGTGTTGGTCGTCGATCTTAAGAAGGGCGAATCGCTTTACGAGCACGACGCCGATAAGCTCTTCGTGCCCGCCTCGGTGACCAAGCTTTATTCGGTGGCCGCGGCGCTGGACGCGCTCGGTGCCGACTACCGGTTCGAAACGCCGATCTACGCCCGCGGCGAAATTGATGGCTCGGGCCGTCTCGACGGCGACCTGATCCTAGTGGCCAGCGGCGATCTCAGCTTGGGCGGCCGGACCGACGAGGCCGGGCACATCGCCTACACCAATGCCGATCATATTTATGGTGGCGATGCCGTCGAGCTGGCCGGCGGCGATCCGCTGGCGGGCCTGGATGAATTGGCTCGCCAAGTGGCGGCCTCGGGCGTTCACGCTGTGCAAGGCGACGTGCTGGTCGACGACCGGCTGTTCGATCATGCCGAGGGGACCGGCAGCGGTCCATCGCACCTGACCCCCATCATGGTCAACGACAACCTGATCGATCTCGTCGTTGCGCCGGCGGCCGAAGGTCAGCCCGCCACGGTCGAATGCCGCCCGAAATCGGCCGCCATCCAACTCGATGCCCAAGTGCGAACCATTGCGGCCGACGGACGCACGAGAGTTGAAGTAGAGCGGGCGGGCGACAATCGCTTCATCGTGCGGGGCGAAATCGCCGCCGGGCGCAAGCCGCTAGTGCGTAGTGAGGAGATCGCCGATCCCGCTTCGCTGGCGCGTTCGCTGTTGATCGAGGCGCTCGCTCGAGCGGGTGTCAACGTGCATGCCTCGGCGCTGGAAGCCAACCGCACCGATCGCCTGCCGCCGCGCGACAGCTACGCCTCGCAGCGGCGTGTGGCCTTGCTCGCCTCGCCGCCGTTTTGCGAGTCGGCGCGGCTGGTGCTCAAGGTCAGCCACAACCTGCAGGCCAGCACGTTGCCGCTGTTGGTGGCGGCCAAGCACGGCGGCCGAACATTGGCCGAGGGACTCCGCCGGCAGCACGATTTTTTGGCCCGGGCCGGCGTCGAAGTCGATACTATCTCGTTCGGCGGCGGGGCGGGTGGACACCGTGCCGACTATGTCACGCCGCGGGCCACCGTGCAGTTGCTGCGCTATATGTCGACCCGCGAAGATTTTGGCTGCTATCGCGAGGCGCTGCCGATCTTGGGCGTCGATGGCACCCTGGCCAAGGCTGTCGATTCAAAGAGCCGCGCCCGTGGCAAAGTGCAGGCCAAGACGGGTACGCTCTTCTGGGCCAACATTATGAATGGCAGTGAGCTCCTCACCGGCAAATCGTTGGCCGGCTACATGACCACCGCCGCCGGCCGCGAGCTGGCCTTCGCCGCGTTTGTGAACAATGTGCCCATCAAAGGGTCGTCCGACCGCGAACGCATCGGCCGCTCGCTCGGTGAATTGTGCGAACTGCTGTACGATTG
Source organism: Pirellulales bacterium (assembly GCA_035252155.1). Classification (GTDB taxonomy): domain Bacteria; phylum Planctomycetota; class Planctomycetia; order Pirellulales; family JAICIG01; genus JAICLL01. Next base: position 9,996 of record DATFDL010000120.1, read on the forward strand.
GCCCGAAACGCATTGAGCCGCGTATAAGTAATCGGACCGGTCATCGGGCAGCGGGCGGTCCTCGTCGCCGGCCGACGATTGGATTACAATCGCCCCTGGGTTCATTGATTTATCATTTCGCCCTTCATCCGCTCAAGATCTATGGCTCAATCGGCAGAGTCATCGCCGCCGAAACGTCACGGCTTGAAAATAGGGCTGGCCATTATGGTGGCCCTGGGGATCACCGTCGCCGTAGCCTTACTGTCCATCCGCAACGATCTCTCGCCGGACGAGTGTGAGAAGCTCGAGGCCAATAAGAATCGGGCGCTAGGATATCTGGAGAATTCCAACCTCGGTCCTTACAGGCCGCTCAAGCTGGCTGAAGCGGGTGCCCTCTTCGAAGTGATCGCCCAGCAACGGCCCGGCGACCCATTGGGCTTGCAAAATCTAACCATCACGCGACTTTTGGAGCTTGGACTCGCAAAGGAGGAGGAAAAGGAGCATATCGCCGGCCAAGCGCGGCGAGCGGCTCAGCAGCTATTGATGATCGATGACAAATCGGCGATTGCGCACCTTTTGTCCGCGCGCATTGCCGCATCGTCGGGCGACACGGCACTGGCGGCCGCCGAACTCGCTCGGGCGGGCGAGCTGGATCCCCACGACGCCGCCATTTGGTATGAAACTTATGAATTGCTGAAAGACTTGCCCGATGAGTCGTGGCGCCCCAAGGCCGATGCCGCTTTGGGCCGCGCCTTCGACGCTGCGCCTGACAATCTCTTTGTCGCGCTCTCGTGGGCGGAAGTGCAAGCTTCGCGGAAAGATTCGAGTATCACTCATACGCTGGCCGCTCTTCGTAAATCGCTCGCTTCGATGCCGGGCATCTCGGTGCAAATCCATAACAGCACTCGTAAAAAAATTCCCGACGTGTTGGCTTGGCTGGATGAAGCATCGCAAGCCGCGGAGAAGAACGACTGGTCCACCGTGCAGCGACATCTTCGATCGCTCGATTTGCCCATAAAATCGCATCCTTTCGCGCAGAGCGACTTGCGGCGGATCAAACGGCATGACTTGGAATTCGTCGTACACGATTTCAAGGAATCTTGTCCACGGCCGACGCGCGACTCCACCGGCGACGCGCCGACGGAAGTAAAGCTCGTCGAGTTTGCCGCGGCCGAACAGTTTCCCACTGGCTTGCTCGGCATCACGGATATGGAGCTGGTCGATTTCGATCTTGATGGCCGACTCGACATCATCGTGTTGCGCAGTTCGGTGCTCGAAGTTTACAGTCGTGGCGACGGCGGTGGCTGGCGGCGGCTGATCGACGTTCAGCTTCCGACGGGCTACGAGCGGTTACTGGTCGCCGACTTCGACCAAGACAATCCCAAGCAACCCGGCACCGACGCCCATCGCGAAGCGCAGCGGCACGCCGCAGCGAATTCCGAACACGAGCCGACGTCGCATCGCGGGTCCGGCGCGACCGCAGCGTCAAACGACGCGAACCAGACGGATGCATGTCATTACGCCGATCTCGATATCGCCGTGTATGGTGAAGCTGGCATCTATTTTCTCCGTAATATGCTGGCTCTCGATACCGGCGTTCGCTCGTTGGAACCGGTCGAGCAGCCCGCTACGTTGACGGCGCCGCCGCCTCTTCGCGTGGCGATCGCCGCCGATCTCTATCACGACGGCAATCTCGATTTGGTACTAGGGAGCGACAAGGGCATCGTGCTTTGGTCGAACGACGGCGACATGGCCTTTATGGAGATCACCGCCGGCGCGCCATTGCCCGAATCGCTGCGTCCTACTGCCTTACTTGCCGTCGATTGGGACCGGGACATTGATCTCGACGTTCTGGTTGCAAATGCGTCTGGTGAGCCGGCAGGGTATTTGGAAAACTTGCGTCATGCCCAGTTCCGCTGGCGGCCGTTCGAGAAAAGTTTTGATGCGTTAGGCGCGGCCAACGCGCTGACCGCGTTCGACGCTGAAGGCAACGGTGCATGGGACATAGCGACTGCGGGAGAACCGGGCGTCACTCTCATCCGCACCGAGGTTAGTCGTTCCGGGCAACTCTCGCCAGATTCCACTGCCCAGCTTGCACGCAGCCCTCGCAATGGGGTCATCACTTGGGACTTCGACAACGATGCTCACCCCGATGTATTAGCATGGGGAAGTAAAACGATCGACTTTTTCCGAGGGGGCAAAGATGGCGGACAGATCGCCGTGCCGCCGCTGCTTACCGGGGCGTTACAAGATATCCAAGCCTGCCGAATCGGCGACGTGGACGGCGATGGCGATCAGGACCTGGCCGTGGCCGAAGGCGACCGCGTCGTGCTTTATTCGAACGAAGGCGGAAATCGTCATCACTGGTTGGATATTGAACTGCGGGCCTCGATCGACGACGAGGGAAAGCGCAGCTTTCGAGCCAATCATTTTGGCTTGGGCAGTGTGGTCGAAGTCAGCACCGGCAGCCATGTGCAACGCCAGATCGCCTCAGGGCGCACCGCCCATTTTGGTCTTGGCGACAATGCCAAGCCCGACGTGGTGCGAGTGACCTGGACGACAGGCGTGCCCCAGAACCTCACCGAGCCGGATACGGATCTGGTTATTTGTGATGAACAGATCATTACAGGGTCGTGCCCGTATCTCTACACCTGGGACGGAGAGAAGTTCGCGTTCTGCACCGATCTACTTTGGGCGGCGCCGCTGGGATTGCAGCTCGCGGAAGGAGCGCTGGCGCCGTCACGCTCGTGGGAATATCTGCGCATTCCGGGCGAGATGCTCAAGGCGGACAACGGCCAGTACCAACTGCGGATCGCCGAAGAACTGTGGGAAGCGGCATACTTCGATCAGGTAAAGCTGATCGCGGTCGATCATCCCGCCGAAGTCGAAATCTACTCGAACGAAAAAGTCGGCCCGGCCGAAATTGCCGAGTTCAAGGTGCACACGGTCCGCACGCCGATTCGGCCGGTCGCCGCCCGCGACCAACGCGGGCGCGATCTTCTCCCGCGCATCGCTCAGCGCGACGGCGTCTTTGTGAAGGCGTTCGACCGGCAATTGGCGTTTGGGCATGCGGAGGACCACTATGTGGAACTCGACTTCGGCAAGCTCGACCACCCGCGGCGGATGACGCTCTTTCTTACCGGCTGGATCTTCCCCAGCGGCACGTCGATGAACGTGGCGATCTCTCGAAATCCCCAGCTCGAAGATCCTCGGCCGCCCTCGCTCTGGGTGCCCGACGCCGAGGGCGAATGGCGCGAAATGCGGCCCTATATGGGCTTTCCGGGCGGAAAGACCAAGACGATCGCCGTCGATCTGACCGACGTCTTTTTGACCGACGATTATCGACTGCGCATCGCCACCAACATGCAGATCTACTGGGACGAGGCGTTTTTGACGGTCGATGAAGAGACCGCCCCGCTGGAGCTCAAGGATTGTGCGTTGAGCTCGGCCAATTTGCACTATCGCGGCTTCTCGCATCGCAGTCCCGGCAAAAATTTTGGCCCCGAGCGGTATGACTACCTCCGCGTCAGCACCGCGCCGAAGTGGCCGCCGATGCAAGGCAATTTCACACGGTATGGCGCCGTCGAGGAGTTGCTCACCGAGACCGATGACTTGCTCGTGATTCTCGGATCGGGCGATGAGCTGTCGTTGACCTTCGCCGCCCCGGCCGACGATCCGCCCGCAGGGTGGAAGCGAGATTTTCTACTCTATAACGTCGGCTGGGACAAAGACTGCGATCTCAATACCGTGTATGGCGAAACCGTCGAGCCGCTGCCGTTTGCCGCGATGAGCGGATATCCCTACGGCGGCGATGAGTCGTATCCCGATACCGAGCGGCATCGGCAGTATCTGCGGACGTATCAAACACGCACCCAGGACCCCGGCGGGTTCTGGCGAAGTATTTTCGACGCGGCAAACAGCCCATGAAAGGGTTCAGTTGAATGAATCGATCGAATCAAACGCGGCAGCGGCTCAAACAATCCGCGCCTTGCGCGACGTCTGTAGGGAACGCCCTCCGTGGCGTTCCGCGAACTGCGATTCGACGTCGCGCCGCCCCTCGCGGAACGGCACGGAGTCCGTTCCCTACAGATGCCACATCGACAGCTCGGGCAATCATCGCCGCGAGTTTGGTCGCCGCCGGCTGCCTCGCTCCGTCAAGCTCCCGCGCGGCCGACGATGAGTCGTTTGATTACCCGCTGGCCGTGGCGACGCATGGCGAAAGTATCTACGTCGCCGACCGCAATATGCACGCCGTCTGGAAGATCGAAGATGGCAAGCCGAGCGTCTTCTGCCGCGGCGACAAGAAGCTCCGCACCCCGCTGAACGCCCCCTGGTGCGTGGCGGTCGACGCCGAGGGCCGCGTGCTAGTGGGCGACAGCGCCACCCGCGAGGTCTATCGCATCGAAGACGGCAAGCCCGTGCCGCTCACCAAGGGCGCCATCGGCATTCCGCTGGGCATCGCCGTTGACCGCTCGGGCAATCTCCTGGTGTCCGACCTGGAGTTGCATCGGATCGTGAAGGTGACGCTTTCCGGAGATGCGCCGCACACGGAAAAATACGCCGATGTGCCGGCGCCCTCGGGCGTGTATCTCGATTCCGAAGACCGGCTCTGGGTGGTCTCGCGCCGCGACGATACGCTGCTGCGCGTCTCGCCCGAACGAAAGGTCGAGGTGATTGTGGCCGGGCGGCCCTTGCAATTTCCGCATGCGGTGGTGCTCGATCATGAAGGTACGCCCTACCTGTCCGACGGTTACGGCCAGTCCATCTGGAAAGTCGACAGCGACGGCAAGGCAAGCAAATGGGTGTCCGGCGAGCCGTTGGTCAACCCCGTCGGCATGGCCTGGCAAGGCGACAAGCTGCTGGTGGCCGATCCGCGCGCGAAAGCCATTTTTCAGGTCGACCCCCAGGGTAAGATTACGAAGGTTTCGGGCAGTCCGCCGAGCGGATAGTCATGGGATGGCCGCAATGGCTGGGTGCCACGGCATCCGTCGCGGCGCGCGTGGCGTGGAAAGCGATTCGACATTGATCGCCGCGACGGACGCCGTGCCGAGCGGGGCCATGCACCTACTACTGGCCGCCGCTGGGGC
>DATFDL010000121.1:0-12778 GCA_035252155.1 Pirellulales bacterium
GACTTCGTCGAGCGTCATGCCCGCCTTGAAGGCGTATCGCAGATACCAGACGCGCTCGGCGTTGGGTGTCGCCAGCTTGGCACGGATCTCTTCGCGCGACGGCTGCTCGGCCGTGCCCCACAGGTCTTTGTTGTCGCAGCCAAAGCCAAAGCTGCCGACTTCCAGGCCGCGCAACGCTTTTTGAAACGACTCTTTGAACGTGCGGCCGATGGCCATCGTCTCACCCACGCTTTTCATCTGTGTGGTGAGTTTGGCGTCGGCTTCAGGAAACTTTTCAAACGCAAATCGTGGAACTTTGGTGACGACGTAATCGATCGTCGGCTCGAAGCAGGCTTTGGTCTCGCGGGTGATGTCGTTGGCCAACTCGTGCAGGCGGTAGCCCACGGCCAGCTTGGCGGCGATCTTGGCGATCGGAAAGCCGGTGGCCTTCGAGGCCAGCGCGCTGGAGCGGCTGACGCGCGGGTTCATCTCGATGACGATCATCCGCCCGGTCTGCGGATGAATGGCGAACTGGATGTTCGAGCCGCCCGTCTCGACGCCGATCTCGCGAATGACGGCCAGCGAGGCGTCGCGCATCCGCTGGTATTCTTTGTCGGTGAGCGTCTGGGCGGGGGCCACGGTGATCGAATCGCCGGTGTGGACGCCCATCGGGTCGAAATTCTCGATCGAGCAGATGATGACGACGTTGTCGTCGGCGTCGCGCATCACCTCCATTTCGTACTCTTTCCAGCCGAGAATCGATTCTTCGAGCAGCACTTCGCTGATGGGCGAAAAATCGAGGCCGCGACGGACCATCTGGTCGAACTCTTCGCGGTTGTAGGCCACGCCCGAGCCGCTACCGCCCAGCGTGAAGCTCGGCCGCACCACGCAGGGCAGGCCGATCTCTTGCATCACCTCGCGGGCTTCTTGAATGGTATGCACCGTCCGCCCGCGGCAGACCTCCAGGCCGATGCGTTCCATCGCCTGCTTGAAGAGCTCGCGTTCTTCGGCCTTGGCGATGACTTCGGGCTTAGCGCCGATCATTTCGACGCCGTACTGCCGCAGCACGCCTTTGCGATCGAGTTCCATGGCCAGGTTCAGCCCGGTCTGCCCGCCCAGGGTGGGCAGCAGGGCGTCGGGCCGCTCGGCCTCAATTACCTTGGCCACGATCTCCCAAGTAAGCGGCTCGATATAGGTGCGGTCGGCCGTGCCGGGGTCGGTCATGATGGTGGCCGGATTGGAATTGACCAACACCACTTCATAGCCTTCTTCGCGCAGCGCTTTGCAGGCTTGCGTGCCCGAATAGTCGAACTCGCAGGCTTGCCCGATGATGATCGGCCCTGAGCCGATGAGCAGAATTTTGTGAAGATCGTCTCGACGCGGCACGCTGAGTGTCCCTGCGGTTTTAGTGTCTTGTTTTGCGAAAGTCCGACGAAGCCACACCAACCCGAAGCGCCAGCGAGGACGTTTTTAGAGAGCCGCCTCGCTTGCGCTTCGGGTTTGTGTCGGGCGTCGTCACAGCACCGAAGGTGCGCGATTCCATAGCCCAGGGCGCAGCCCTGGGAACCGTGGCCCGCCGAACACCGTCACCCCAACGGGGTGAGATTCCCGGCGTATCGCGCCGAGGGTCGTTCAGGGAATCGCGCCCCGTTGGGGCTTACGACAATTTCGTCGGTTCGCAACCCAGGGCTGCGCCCTGGGCTATCGAATGACGCCGCTTCGCGGCTAAGAAGAGCCTTCGGCTCATGCTCTCAGCCCGACTCGGATGTAAAATCCATCAAGATTACCATGCGGGCGGGGGCGTCTCAAGCGGGTGCGAATCGGGATGATGGTTCCATTTGCCCCGCTGTCAGAACAACGCCTTTCGGCGAGCACGCGCGTCCTCGGGGCGGCGCTCGGTTCTTAGGCGGGCGGTTTCGACCAAAAGATACGCGCGCAGATGACGCTCAAGACACCCATGCTAGCCATCATTATCCAGCCCACGCCGATGACGTGACGCAGGTTGTTGGTGGCGACGCCCTCAAAGACTTCTCGCCAGCTTGGCGTGAACATTACTTCGGGCCTAATCAACCGCAGGCTGTGGATCAAATAGGCGACCTCAAAGGGGGCACAAGAAATGGCACCGGCGCAGAAGGTCCGCACATATCGGCCGCCGTTCACGATACCTGCCGCTAATATTGCCGGTATGAGCAGGGTCAAAAAACAAAAGGCGACGCCGACCTCGGCTCGCGGCTGACCGCAGAGCGCGAATGCGGCGACGGCTGCCAACGCCACGGCACCAAGCATCGATCGGAGCGAGAATGACATGCCCCCATCATAACGTCTCGGCGGGGCGGTGGGGGCCAACCCGGTGCTATCCCACGAGCCTCCGTTTCGTCGCGGCCGCGCCGTGGCGCCGATCTGCGGTGGGCTTTGCGATGAACGCGCAAGCCACGGAGTGGCTCCCTGGCGGCGGGTGGGTAGAATGTCCATATGGACGAGAACCCAATTCGTCACCCTCGCCGTTCCAAGAGCCCACACCAAGGCCACAAGTCCCAATGCGGTGGTACGAATGGTTATTCGTCGCGACTATCGTTGTGATCTTGGCTGTGGTGCTTTTGCCCGCCATACAGCAAGCACGTCACGCGAGTAAACGGATACGAGTGACTGACCCGACGGGAAGCCGCGAGGAAACCAACTCATGTCAAAGCTTACAGGCCAAATCGCCCTCATCACTGGCTCGGGTCGCGGACTCGGTCGCGCCATGGCGCGGGCGTTGGCGCGCGAGGGCGCACAGACAATCCTTACCGCTCGAAGCGAAACCGAGCTGGCCGCCGCGATCGACGAAATCGCCCAGCTCGGCCCCAAGCCGTGGGCGATCGCCGGCGATATCACCGACGAGCGGCACGTCGATACGCTCTTCGCTCAGATCAGACAGCAATTTGGCCGGCTCGACTTGCTGGTGAACAACGCCGGGGCGTTCGACGGCGGGCCGCTCGATGAGCTCTCGACCGAAGCCTGGGACAAGGTGATTGCCGTCAACCTGCGGGCGCCGTTCCTTTGCACGCGGGCTGCCTTGCGGATGATGAAGCCCCAAGGCCGCGGTCGCATCATCAATATCGGCTCGATCTCGGCCCAGCGCGTGCGGCCCCGGTCGGCGCCTTACGCCGCCTCAAAGCACGGCCTGTGGGGACTCACGCAAGCCACCGCACTGGAAGGCCGAGATTATGGCGTCACCTGCTGTTGCCTGCATCCGGGCAACATCCTGGTCGAGCATCGGCACACCGACAAGCCCGAAGACGCCGAACCGATGATGACGCCCGACGAAGTGGCCGAAGTCGCCTTGCTCATGGCCACGTTGCCGCCGCACGTCGAGATGCTCGAAGCGATCGTGCTACCGCATCAGCAGCTTTATGTCGGCCGCGGATAACTGCGATCGCCACAATCACATTGCGATCAGCGATTAATAGCCGGTCTCTGGATACAACGGGATCGGCCGCGGTAGCGACTTGATGGGATGCTGGTCGGGATCGACCGGTGGCAGGCGCTCGACGTTCGGCGGCGAGACCGGCAGACTGCCGTCGGTCTGAGCGGCCGATGGGCCTCGAAAGCGGTTCACGGAGCGATAGGGAACCGGCGTGCCGATCGTGCCCGGCGTGATGCTCTTCGGGCGGTACGGCACGATGGAGCGGGACGGCGGTCCGCCGGGCAAGGACCGCGTCGGCGTCGCCGGTGTTTGCGTCGCCGGCCGCTCCGGTGCGAAATCGACCGGCGCAGAGTCTCCTGCCCGCGGCTGCCTGACCACCGGAACGAGCACCCCGCCCAACTCCAGTTCCTTGGCCGAAAGGATTCGGCCGCGCTGCTGGCCCGTCCCGCGGGTCGCCGACCTGACGGCGGCCGAAACGCCGTCGCGTGAGAATGCCGACAGCCTGTAGCCGACTTCGTGAGAAGTCGGGGCGTCGGGCTCGATGGCCGCCAACAACATCCGTTTGTATTGCGCCCAGTTATATTCAGCGCCCGCCGCGGCCGACACGCGCAGCACAAGCGTGGGCAACTGCCGATCGTTGCCAGCATAGGTGGCCAGTGCGGCGGGAGCCACGGCGGCGTCCCAGGCGGTGGGCCGCAATTCGCTCTGAGTCGCCAACCGCCGCGCGATTGGTTCGGCCGTCGTGCTATACCGCAGCTCGGCTTCTCGCCGCGTCGCCTCCAAAAGCACGATCCGATGGGGCTTCACGTCGTCGAGCAGCTCGATCAAAGCCCACGTCTCGGGCTCGCTTTGCGGCGTGCGGCCGCTCAGCCAGCGATCGCCGATCGGCACCTTTCGCCACTGCCGCGTGGGAAAATTCATGTCGAGCCGCACGCCGCGGGCGTTGGTCCGTGAACCACGCAACCGGCCGTCCGGGTTCGGATCGCGCACAACGGTCACCGTGACATCGTCCAGTCGCCGCGGAAACCGCTCCAAATGATCGACCAGCCGTTCGAGCAGCTCGACCCCGCCGGGCTCGTCGCCCTCCAGCGGTCCGATCACCAGAATCTGCTGCTCGCCGCGGCCGAACTGGCGATATTCGATCACCCGTTGTTCGACGCTGCGGGTGAGAACTTGCCAACCACCGGACGTCGCGGTCAGCGATTGCTCGGCTTGTACGGCCTGCGCGGAATTAAACGATTGGTTCGGGGGCTGTGCTCGGCCGAGTGAATACTCGCCGATCAATAAAATCCCTACGGCGCACGCAGTGCGCCATCGCCACAGCCGCTGCATTGCTTGTTTTCCCGTGTCCTACGGGCGCGCAATCGCCCAGAAAACATACAACGCCGTTGGGCCAGGTCAAACGACAAGGTAGCTCCGACACTCCGTGGCGGAGACTCACGGTCGCCAAAGGCGACCTCAACCCCGTCACGGAGTGCCGCGGCTACTATGTCACACCGCCGCCTTTGAGACGGGCTGGCCACGGCCGACTAACGCCTTTTCGATGCGGGCGAGCGCTGCATCGCTCAGTTGCCATCCCATGCCGCCGGCGTTTTCGCGGACCTGGTCGGGGCGCTTGGCGCCGCAGAGCGCGGCGGTGACGCCCGGACGGTGGATGGTCCAGTTGATCACCAGTTGGGCGACGCTCCGGCCGGCGTCGGCCGCAATCTCGCGCAGCTCGTCGACCAGGTCTTGGTTCTTTTGCCATTCGTCGCCCTGGAACATCGGATACTTGGCCCGGCCGTCGCCCGCGGCGAAGACATGATCGCGAGCCAACTTGCCGGCCAACAATCCTTTCAAGAGCGGCCAATAGACCACGACCGACACGCCGTGCGCCTGGCACCACGGCAACGTGTCGGCTTCGATTTCGCGTTGCAGCATGTTGTAATGCGGCTGGTACGCGGCCAGCGGACAGACGGCGATGAACTCTTCGAGCTGGGCGACAGTGGCATTCGACAGCCCGACGCTTCGCGTCTTGCCCTCAGCAATCAACTCCCGAAGTGCGCCGGCCGACTCGGCGACCGGCACTTGCGGGTCGGGGGCGTGCAGATAGAGCATTTCGACGCGATCGGTTCCCAGTCGCCGCAGACTCTCCTCGCATTGTCGGCGCAGCGTCTGGGGCCGGGCATCGCGCACTTGTTGGCCGTCGATGCCCCAATGAATGCCGCCCTTGGTGGCGATGACCATCTCGTCGCGTCGCTTGCCGAGCGCCCGGCGGATCAACTTTTCGCTCTCTCCCGACCCGCCATAGCAATAGGCCGTGTCGAGAAAGTTGATGCCCAAATCAAAGCAGGCGGCGATGGTAGCCAGGCTGTCGGCCTCGGTAACGCCCACGCTGGTCATGCCCGAAATCGGCCAGCAGCCCAACGCCACCGGGGAAACGCGGATGTCGGTTGTGCCTAGTTGGCGTACTTCCATGTGCCAAGTCTATGTGGGATTTTGCTCGTGGAATAGGCCGTAGGGTGGGACGAGCTTGCGAGTCCCACCGTTCGGTTTACTCACGCCTGAACTGGCGCGACGAAGTACCGGTGGCCTCTTCTCTGCTGTTTCACAGACGTCATGCGACGGGTCGAAAGCGTGATTGACTCTTCACGCTGGAGCTATATGCCGCCGAACTCGACTTGTGGGTTACGGTGGGACTCGCAAGCTTGTCCCACCCTACGTCTCTCGGCCCACCCTACGCCAAGAGCTTTTGCACCACCTGTCCACCTACGTCGGTCAGGCGGAAGTTGCGGCCTTGAAAACGGAAGGTAAGCCGCGTGTGATCCAGGCCCATCAGGTGCAAAATGGTGGCTTGCAAGTCGTGAACGTGCACGCGGTCTTCGACGGCGTAAAAGCCGAGCTCGTCGGTGACGCCGATGGTTTGGCCGGGCTTGATGCCGCCACCGGCGAGCCAGATGCTGTAGCCGTCGATGTGGTGGTCGCGGCCGATCAGGTCGCGCGGCTCGCCCATCGGCGTGCGGCCGAATTCGCCGCCCCAGATCACCAGCGTTTCGTCGAGAAGCCCGCGTCGCTTGAGATCTTGCACCAAGGCGGCCGCCGGCCCGTCGGTCTCGCGGCAGCGGTCGTCCAACGGCTGGCCCAAGTGCGTGTCGTTGTTGCCGTGATGGTCCCAGTCGGTGTGATAGAGTTGCACGAAGCGCACGCCGCGTTCGATCAGCCGCCGGGCGAGCAGGCAGTTGTTGGCGAACGAGGGCTTGCCCGGCTGCGCGCCGTAGGCGGCCAGCGTCTGGGCGGTCTCGCCTGACAGGTCCATCAGCTCCGGCGCGCTAGTCTGCATGCGGTACGCCATTTCATAAGCGGCGATACGAGTGGCGATTTCCGGATCGCCCACAGCGTCCAGCCGCTGACCGTTCAGGTCTTTCACCGCTGCGAAAAAGTCGCGCTGCCGCTGGTCGTCGAAGCCGGCCGGGCTGGAAAGGTTAAGAATCGGCTCCGGGCCTTGCAAAAGCGGCACGCCTTGATACGTGGTGGGCAGAAAACCGCTGCCCCAGAGCGGCGCGCCGCCGCGCGGCCCGCGCGGCCCCGATTGCAGCACCACAAAGCCCGGCAGGTCTTGCGATTCGCTGCCGATGCCGTAAGTAATCCACGCGCCCATGCTGGGCAGGCCGAACCGCGGCGTGCCGGTGTTGGCAAACAGCTTGGCTGGACCGTGATTAAACACGTCGGTCGCCATGCCGCGAACAATCGCTACGTCGTCGGCGATGCCGGCCAGGCCCGGCAGCAGCTCGCTCAGTTCGGCGCCGCTCTGGCCGTAGCGAGCGAACTTCCGCCGCGTGCCCAGCAGTTTGGCGTCGCCTTTGATGAAGGCAAAGCGTTTGTTTTTGACATACGATTCGGGCACGGTCTGCCCGTCGAGCTCTTGCAGCTTCGGCTTGTAATCGAACAGCTCAAGTTGGCTCGGCCCGCCGGCCATGAACAGATAGATGATGCGTTTGGCCCGGGCGGCGAAATGTCCGAGCTTGGGCTGCAACGGCGAAACGCCCGATGCGGCGGACGCGTCGGCGGGTCGCTCGCCCAGCAGGCCGGCCAGGGCAATCGAACCGAGCCCGACCGCGCAATCGTGAAAGAAGTGGCGACGAGTTTGGGACAGCGTGGCGGACATTATTCTCTCGTTACAAACTCATCCAAATTCAGAACCACGCGGGCCAAGGTCGTCCAGGCGGCGGCTTCAGCAAGCTCAATGCCGGCAGGCCGAAAACTGCCCGATACCTTTTCAGCCGCGGCCGCATCGCCGACGAACGATTGCCGTGCGGCGGCCAATAACTGAGCCAGCCGCGCCGATTCGCCCGCGGCGGGCGAACGTGCAAAGCACAGGCGGAACAAGTAATCCACGCGTTCGGCGTCGGCGGCCGAGGGCGACTCGGCCCGCACGCGCGAGGCCATCGCTTGGGCGGCCTCGACAAACACCCGATCGTTGGCCAGCGTCAGCGCCTGCAAGGGCGTATTCGATCGCGTGCGGCGGGTGCAGGCGGTATTCGCGTCGGGCGCATCAAAGGTCATCAGAAACGGATACGGGCTCGACCGCCAGAAATAAATGTAGAGCCCGCGGCGAAAGCGATCGGCGCCGGTATTTTCTTTCCAGAATTTGACTTGCTGCGTGAAACGATAGATGCCGGCCGGCTGCGGCGGATAGACGCCCGGTCCGCCGATCTCGCGGCAGAGCAGGCCGCTGGCGGTGAGCGCCGCATCGCGGATGGTTTCGGCATCGAGCCGCAATCGCGGCATGCGAGCCAGCAGCGCTCCGGCCGGGTCGCGCTCGGCCACGTCGGCCCGCCAGGCCGACGATTGGCGATACGTGGCCGACGTCACGATCAACCGGTGCAGTGCCTTCAGGCTCCAGCCGCGATCGATGAATTGGCCGGCGAGCCAGTCGAGCAGCTCGGGGTGGCTGGGCGGGTCGGCCCGCGTGCCAAAATCATTCTCGGTTTCGACGATTCCACGCCCGAAATAGTGCTGCCAGACGCGGTTGACGGTCACCCGCGGCGTGAGCGGGTTTTGCGGCGACACCAGCCAGCGGGCCAGGTCGAGCCGGGTGGCCTCGGCCCCGCCATGCTCGATGGGCGGCAAGACGGCGGGCACGCCCGGCTGCACCTTGGCGCCGTGCCGCAGAAAATCGCCGCGGACGTGAACGAACGTTTCGCGCGGCTCACGCCGCTCTTTCATGACCAGCGTCGTGGTGACCCGCGCGGCAAGCTGTTTCTTGCGGTCTTGCAATTCTTTGAGCACGGCCAGCAGCGGCACGAACTCAGGGTCGATCTTACGGAACTCGTCGGCCAGCAATTTTTTCTGCTCGTCGGTGCGCTGGCCGGTTTCGACGGCCAAGGCTTGCCGCACAGGTTCCGCGAGCGACGCCGCTTGTTCAGGATTGGCCGCCATCTTGCGCTCCCACTCTTGCTGCCGCGTGGCCGCGTTCGATTCGACTTCGCCGATGCGCTTTTGCACCTGGGCGATCTCGGCCAGCAGCGCCGGCTCTTCCTTGGCTTGTTGCAGCGTGGGCACCGGCAGCGTCGGTTCGTCGGCGTTGTTCAGCAACGCGAAAAACTGGTAGTATTCGCGCTGCGAGATCGGATCGTATTTGTGGTCATGGCAGCGGGCGCAGCCCAGCGTCAGCCCCAAGAAGACGGCCGACGTGGTGTGGACCCGATCGGCCACGCTTTCGATGCGGAACTGCTCGGGGTCGGTGCCGCCCTCTTCGTTCCGCAACGTGTTGCGATGAAAACCAGTGGCGATGACCTGTTCAGTTGTAGCATCGGGCAGCATGTCGCCGGCCATTTGTTCGATCGCGAACTGATCGAACGGCAGATCTCGGTTGAGCGCCTCGATGACCCAATCGCGATACTTCCAGATCGATCGCCCGCCGTCGATCGTGTAACCATTGGAATCAGCGTAACGGGCGGCGTCGAGCCAGTGCCGGCCCCATCGCTCGCCGTAATGGGGCGAGGCCAACAACCGATCGACCAGTCGCTCGTAGGCATCGGGCTGGGCGTCCTCGACGAACGCCGCCACCTCAGCCGGCGACGGCGGCAGCCCAGTCAGGTCTAACGAGACGCGGCGAATGAGCGTGGCCCGATCGGCTTCGGGCGACGGCGGCAACCCGACCGCATCGAGCCGGGCCAGGATGAACGCATCAATTCCATTGCGGACCCACCCGGCATTCGAGACCGCCGGCAGTGCGGGTTTGGCGAGCGGCTGAAAGGCCCAATGCACATCGGTGCCGCCCTCGGTCGGCGCAGCGGCCATCACCCCTTGGGCGAAGGCGAAGCACACGATCAGGCAAGCGAGCGACAGCCGCGTCATGCGCACGGCTCCGAGGCGGGGGTGGATGGCAACCGGCAGACCTTGATCTTAAGCCATGAGCGGCCAGACGGCAACCAAGTGCCAACCGCCGCGATGAACTGGTTCATACCAAAGGTTCTAGGGCAATCCGGGTTTGCTCGCTCAGTAGCTGCCGGTAGGTTTTTTTCACCACCGCGTTAATTCTTCTCTTGTCTCGCTCGCGTTGCCCACTCTTGTAGACCCGCAACTCAGCATGTCCGAAATTATCGTCGAGCGGGTCGTGCTCGACTGTGAATTCGAAGCGCACATTGCCGGCTGACTGCTGAGCTGGTGGAATTCCCGACACGGGAACCTGCGCGCTTCCATAAAGAATCCAGCTTTGAGAACGCTCGTCGTCGCTGGGAAGGAGCACGTGCCAGGGCCGGCTGTACTTCTGCCGATTAACTGACTGATCCGGAAAGTGAATGTGTGCAGGCCGCACCCGGCGATAAGGGGTTCCGTCCGCCGCGGTGATTGTTTCGGTACCCTCAAGAGTGCAGCGAAGATAGAGCATCTCGTGGGGCGCAAAGAGCGGGTCGAGGGAGCGGCCGTTTCGCAACATCGCCCGCGGTCGCGGCCCACGCCAAACTAAGGTCGACATGACCCAATAAAGCGCCCGTCGTGCAGCTTTTTTGGCGCTCGCCGCCATCGCCGTCTCATTTATTGAGATACGTCTGAATCGCCGCTACGGCAGATTGAATGTCGAATTCCGTTGCAGGCACTTCCCAGACGGTCGGTTGGCCGTCACCTGATGATGTAACTGCGAGGACTTCGCCGGAATTGAAGCATTCGATGTCGGCGTACCGTGATCCTTGCACGAACGAGATGCAGATCCCACCTTCGGCGGACGCATCAACACGAGTTGGTCTCAATTCAACCTCGCCCATGTTCATGAGTACCTTACGGGCAAGACCTCGCGCCGTCTCGTTGGGGGCTTCGGCCTCGTAAGTATCCCAGTTCTGCCGCAAAAGACCAAGACGCGTGACCACTTGAAATGCCTCTTGAAGCCAAGGGGTGATGTCGCGCAGGTCGATGATCATGGTCGACTGGATTCCGCCGCATCTGTGCGGCCTATTCGCCGGCCAAGTCGGCGATTTTTCCCAAGGCCCGTCGACGAATTGCAAATCGTTCTCAGCGAGTACAGCGGCGGATGGCATTTTCGTTAATTCGTAAGTTTCCAAAGTGCGTGCATTTTTCGCGAGGTGAAATCTTTAAATCCCCGGACGACCCACTCTCTGCCCATGTCCAACCATTGCGAAACGGAGTCCGGATCAGAGGTGGTTGGGCGACCCCGCGCCGTGAGTGTCAATTGCAGAACTTCCTTGGCATCCACAGATCGCAGCGCAGGTTGCAGCGTAACGCGAAGTCGCCCTTGCGCGTTCGGCATCGCATAGTTCACGCCGAAATATGCACGTTCGGGCGCGGGCAGGAAGTCGCCGGATGTCATCCCCGACCACTCTGGAAAGACCGACGGCAGATCACTCACGGATTCCCAGCCTTCACCAATTGGCAAGTGGTTTACGTAGGTGACTTCCGCTTGCAACACCTCGATCTCGCCGATCGCTTGCGCTCGAACGAACTCTCGAAATCGACCCCAGCAGCTCAAGAAGTGAGGGCGAATGATCTTCTCATATCGAGGGTAGGAATCGCCCTCACCAATTTTCCTCCAGTTGAATGCGAAGTGATTATCCTGCACTTGGATCAGAGAGTTTTTCTCCCGATGCATGAACCAGCAGCGGACCCGCGGGACAGCGCTAACTTGAAGGATGGCATCCTGTCCTGCTAGATCCTCAGTCGCCGAGCGTTCGATTTGCGAACCCAGCGGTGGCTGCACCTGAAACTCCGGGAATTCTTCTCGAAGCTCGGACCAGAAGAGCCCGAAATGAGGTATCCCCCAGTTTTGAAGGGGCGCAAATTCCACCGACAGTACGGTTTCGACGACCGGAGGCCGCTCGAAATCCGGCATCGGCGTGCCAGAATTATCCATGGAAGAAATGAGCGTACAGATAGAAGCCACGTGTTCGGTTACGCTCCTCACACTATATCGGTAATGTATGCCGGATTCTAGCGGCGTTGTGCTGAATGGCTTGGCAAGCGCGATTAACCGGTCAAATATTCGCCAGCTCCCCAAAATACTCGTGGTCTTCCTTGTAGCCGCCTTCACCTTTATAGATGGTTTTGATGTCGGCGACGAACTCAATGGATTGGATCCATTTGACCATCTTAAAGCCAAGCTGGTTTTCGACGCGCAGCCGCAAGGGCGCGCCGTGCAGATCGCCCAACGGCTGGCCGTTCATCTCGTAGGCCAAGAGCGATTGTGAATGTCGCAGGTTTTCAATGCGGTGGCTGTCGTAAAACTGCCCGCCCTCGGGGCCTTCGCCATAGGAATAGAAAACCGCCGCCGTGGCCTCGGGCTGGGGCCGGACCAGCTCGATGATGGTGGTCATCGGCACGCCGGTCCACTCGGCGATGCCCGACCACCCCTGAATGCAATGGTGCAGCGTGATCTGCGCCGTCCGCTCCATCGACCGCAATTGTTCGAGCGAGAGCTCGACCGGGTTCTCGACCAGCCCGCCGATCTTTACGCGGTAATCGCGAAAGCCGCCGTCTCGCAGCGAAGTCCAGGTGTCGCAGGTCGGCACCTTGCCGTTGGGCCAGAGATAGGGCGAGATGTCTTCCGGACGGTATTGTGCCAGCGGAGTCGAACGGTTGAAGAGAAATCCCATGACCGGCGTGACAATCAATTTGGCCAGGTGTTGCACGGCCCGCGGACGCCGCCAGGCCGCCCAGTTGGCCAGCGCGTTCACCGCCACGACGATGGCGATGCCCAGCAGCCCCAAATAAATACCCGTCGGCTGCTCGTTGTCTTTGCCCACCACAATGTGGTTCATGTTGCGCACCACGCCGGTGAGCACGACCATCGAGACATGGGCCAGAATAAAACTGACGAACGACAGCATCATGAAGAAGTGCAGCGAGCGTCCGATCTGCCGATTGCCCGGCAACCGCGGATACCACGAGAACCGCGCGGTGAAC
>DATFDL010000122.1:0-5783 GCA_035252155.1 Pirellulales bacterium
TACATCTCACATCACGAGGTGCGACGGGTCGAAAAACTACTTAACAACCGACCCCGCGCGTGCCTCGGCTTCCGAACTCCCGACGAAGTTTTCTTCGAGAAAACTCCCCCTGCCGGTTGCGATTGAGATTGGGGACCGCCAACCAACTTCATCCACTAAATCTTCGGAGACGAAAAATGAGCGACAACACCCAGCCCGTATCGCGTGACATTCCCTCGCGGCGAGATTTTTTGAAGACATCGGCGGTGGTCGGCGGCGGCCTGATCGGCGGGCTGAGCCTAGCCCGCAGCGCCCATGCCGGCAGTGACGACACGATCAAGATCGGTCTGATCGGCTGCGGCGGCCGAGGCTCGGGTGCCATCAAGGACGCTCTCACCACCAAGCACAACATCAAGCTGGTGGCCATGGGCGACGCGTTTGAAGACCGCCTGAAAGGCAGCCTCAACAATCTTCGAAAAGACGACGGCCTCAAGGCCAAGATCGACGTCCCCCAGGACCGGCAATTCGTCGGCTTCGACGCTTACAAGCAAGTGCTCGCGTCGGGCGTCGATCTGGTGATCTTGGCCACGCCGCCGGGCTTTCGGCCCATTCATTTCGCCGCCGCCGTCGAGGCCGGCAAGCACGTCTTCATGGAAAAGCCGGTCGCCGTCGATTCGCCGGGCGTGCGGGCCGTGTTGGCCGCGGCCCAAGAGGCCAAGAAAAAGAACCTGGGCGTCGGCGTCGGTCTGCAACGCCGACATCAGAAAGGATATATCGAGACGATCCAGCGGCTGCGCGACGGGGCGATCGGCGACATCGTCGCCATGCGGGCCTACTGGAACGGCGGCGGCGTGTGGGTCCACCCGCGCGAGCAAGGCCAGACAGAAATGCAATACCAGATGCGCAACTGGTATTACTTCAACTGGCTTTGCGGCGACCACATTGTCGAGCAACATATTCACAATCTCGACGTCATCAATTGGCTAAAGGGAGGTTATCCGGTGCGCGGCGAGGGCATGGGCGGCCGACAGGTGCGCACGGGCCCCGACTACGGCGAGATCTACGACCATCACGCCGTCGAGTTCGAATATCCCGACGGCTCGCGGTTGTTCAGCTATTGCCGGCACATTCCCAACTGCTGGGACAGCGTCTCGGAGCACGCCCAGGGCACCAGCGGAAGGGCCGACATCAACGATTACAAGATTGAGGGCAAGGACGGGACCAAGTGGAGCCACCGTGGCCGTGGCGACGGAAATCCGTATGTCGTCGAGCACGACGACCTGTTGAACAGCATCCGCTCAGGCAATCCTTACAACGAAGCCGAGTCGGGAGCGCTGAGCACGATGACGGCGATTTTCGGCCGGATGTGCACCTATTCGGGCAAGGCGCTCTCGTGGGAAGAGGCGCTCAATAGCAAGCTTTCGCTCGCGCCGGCTCAATACGCCTGGGATGCCTCGCCGCCGGTGCCCACGGTCGCGGTGCCCGGCCACACACAGGTGGTGTAGAACGGAATTCATTCCGTTTGCTTATTATTTTCGCTGGGAAGAACGGAATGAATTCCGTTCTACGAGATGGACGCTACCAAGCGGATAGAGAAACGGCGGCGCGCTCCAGTGCCAGAGCGCGTCGCCGTATTCGCCTGCCTCCATGCCGCCGTACCAGCGCCATTGCCGCAACCAGACCGAGGGCACGTGCAACAGCGCGCTGGCCAGCGCCAGCGCCATCACCAGCCGGCGACCGCGGCGCTCGGCCAAGAGCGCCGCGAGCGGTTGCAGCATGAGCAGCGCAGCCAGTGGAATCGCCTCCGACGCCAGGCGTGAACCCCAGCACCAACCGCCCCACCAACACCACCAGCCGCCGATCAAAAGCATGTGCAGGCCGATCACGGCCAACGCCCACGCGCGCCAGCCCGGTGGCAGCGCGGCCCGCGCGGGCGACCTTTTGCCGCGAAAGAACGGCACGACGCCCAGCAGCGCCACCAACAGCCAGGGTTGGTAGACCAACACTCCGTGCGTGGGGCTGACGAAAATGCCGGCCCAAGCCGTGGCATCGGTGAACGACCAAAAAGTGCCTTGTGTCTGCACGGCCATCGGTCCCATGGGGCTGGCGTAGATCGACCAATTCACCGCCGCCCACGGCGCGGCAACCAGACAGGCAAGGCCGGCCACGGCGGCCGCGCGCCGTGGCGAGCGGATCAGCAGCCAGACTCCGAAGGCCACGACGATCACCGCAGCCGAAAGACGGCAGGCAAGCATCAGGGCGCAGGCCGTTCCTTGGATCGCGGCGGTGCGCCAAGAAGGATTGCGCCAGGCGCGAAACTCAGCCAGCAAGAGCGTCTCGGTCCAAAGAATAACGCCGCCGTGCTGCCAAAGAGCCTGCCCAACGGTTGAGTACATCACCGAACCCGTCGCGAGAATGCACGTGGCCACGTAGGCGGTGCGAATCGGCACGACATGCAGCGCCAGCGCAAAAAATAGCCCGAGGCACGCCGCAGCCACCAGCGAGGCCGTCGCCTTCTCGAGCCGGTCATGCACCGACGGGTCGAACAAATCGGCGCCCAAGGCTCGCGCGGCGAGCACCACCGGCAGGGCGAATGGAACCATGCCCGACGGGTAATGCGAGTAAAGCCCCGTCGGGCGGCGCAGCACAAAGTAGGGCAGCTCGCCTTCGGCGACGAACAGATGATTCCGCGAGTAGTCCTCGACCAGCTCGCTGAGCTCGGCGTTGCCGTCGCCTGTCAGGCTCACGGCGGTCATTACCACCGGCCGCGAATCGCCCGACTGAACGCCGCCGCCCCGAGCGAGCAGCAGCAGTGCATCGGGCACGATGACCAGCACCAGCACGGCCCGCCACGGAATCCGCGCTCGGTCGAGAGGGAATGCGTTGGCCTGTGACCAGGCCGCGGAAACGATTCGGCCGAGAGATTGCCGGAACCGGCGATCCAAGGCCACGCAGCCGGCTAGCGTGCCAATCAGCGCCAGCACCCAGATGGGACCGCTGGCGCGCCCTTGCAGCAAGGCCACGGCCGCGACAGCCGCCATAATGATCGGCACGGCCGCCAGCCAATTCCGTCGCACGGAATGCATTCCGCCAGTTCCTCGTAGAACGGAATTCATTCCGTTTGTTCCCCGTAGTACGGAATTCATTCCGTTGGCCCTCGTAGAACGGAATTCATTCCGTTCCCCTTCACCGCCGATCGGCGGTCATGCCCGTCGTCGCCACATCGCCCTGTTCCATCACCTGCGCCGCGTCTGCCGCCAGCCGCTGCGAAAAGTTCCGAGCCGCCGCCGCCAACAAATGGTGCGAGTCGAAGAATTGTGTCTCGTCCATCCACCGCCGGGCATCCATCACCGGCAGGTGATAATCGTGGGCGGTTTGCTCGATGAATTGATCGACCTTGCGGCGCGCCGCGGGCGAGTACCAGCTTGCGAATTCGCGCCCCTCGGGCATCAGCACCAAGGCCGCCGGCAGCGACCGCTTGCGACAGAGCCGCACGATTTCGAGCAGGGCGTCGGCCCCCGGCCCGAACCTGAAGTTGGCGAGCACGCCCGCATATTTCAGCCGGGCCACCTCGACCGCCGTCGGGCTCTGCGGTTGGCAACGTCGTTCATCGAGTCCTTGCCAGCCGTGCGGGTCGAATTCGCTGAAGCCGGTGCCCCAACCCTCGGGCGGCAGCCAATGAGTCGAAAGGCGGCCGAGGACCGCGTAGCGGTGCGTGTGCCACGGCACGAGGCTGCCCACGATCCATTGCCGCGCGAGGCGAGCGCCGCGCGGATCGCGGCGGGCCAAGCGCGGCATGTCGCCCGACCACAGCCGAGAGACGTCGAGGGGATCGGCTTCGAGCAACGGGCGGCTATCGGCCAGCATCGCCGGAAAGACTTCGATCAGCACCAGGTCGGCGCGCAGTCCAGCGTCGAGCAGCCGAGCGAGCACGATCCATTCGGTCAACGGACCCGCCCCGGAAAGGCCGAAGTTGTAGACCACCGCCGGCCGGCCGCCGGCCGTTTGCAACCGCTGCTCGAACGAGGCGGCATCGACGCCATTGAACGTGCGCGAGCTGCCCAGCAGCAGCACCCGCATCGCCTCGGGGGGCGCCGAGTCAAAGCACTTCTTGAGCTGGCGAACTTTACGCCCATACAACGGATCGCGTAACTCGGGCCAGCGCGTTTCGATCGCCGCGAACAGGGCGGCTTGCAAGCCGGCAAAACAGAACAGCGCGGCAACGAGCGCCGAGCGCGCGCGTTTCGCCGAGTTGCCTTTCGGTTGCGGATCGCACGAGTTTCCGGCCATGTTTGCTCAGGTTGAGAAAGCGTCGGCCATTGAGGAACGTACGGCCGCTTGCGCGGTAGTCCCGGCCCTTGTGGCCGGCAGCGCGGGGATCGAAATCGGCCGGGCACGAGGCCCGGAGCTACCGCCGGACGGGGCGGCGAGAATACCGCTGCCCGAGTGCCGTCGTCAACGGCAAAGTGTGGCCCCGCTATACTCGTCGAGCCATTTCCGCGGGTCGATTTGGCCAGCCCAGGCGCGGCTGGCGTCCCATTTCCACCAACCCCCCCATAATGGGTATGATGCGCACGGCCGTGCGCATCTGAGCTACGACCAACTTTCGCTGGCTATTGAGCTGGCCTGGCGCGGCAGACGCCGTTACTGCGGCACGTCGCCGTCGTCGTAGGGCATGCGCTCTTCGGCGGTGACCAGCCTGCGCAGCACGCGCGGGTCGATGCGTTGATGAATGAACGTGACCGACCCGTCGCACATCAAGACGCTGGCCCCCAGCGGATGCCAGCTCCAGAGCTCTTCGTTGGGACCGCAATTGGACTGGCTCCATGGGCAATTCGGAGGTCCGCCCAGCGGCAACGAATTGCCGTTGATCGGCGGCAGCAGGTTTTGGGCGGTGCTATTGCCTTGCCCCGAGACCCCGCCGGCGCTGGCCGGCTCGGCCCAGCGGTTCATCGCCCGGTGCCCGCTGGGAGTGGGCGATTCGCCCGCGGGCAACCCGCCCGAAGCCACCGAATGGGCGAGGCACCATTGGGCGTAGGTCACCAGGCTCGCTCCGTTCCAGATCGGCGCACTTGCGCCGCTGAAGATCGGATCGGCATAGGGAGAGACCATGTTGGGCGAATCGCCTTCCCAATTTCGGCCCGCGTCTTCGGCGATGGCGATGGTCCGGCTCAGGCCGTCGACGATCCGAGCGACGGGCGTGCCGCCGAGCTGCAACGCGCCGTTGGCCCGCTTCTGCGGATTGCGAACGCCCGTTTGCGGATCGATGTCGGTAAACACCGTCGGCATGTAATCGGTGGTTCCGTAGCCGTCGGGATCTGCCTGCCGCACCGCGCTGCTGGGACACAGAAAGCTCCGCATGACCGTTTTGGCCGCCCATTGATTGCCGGGCCAAGCGGCGTCGTTGTAGGCCAAGGCGGGATTGAACTGCGCCGCTAAATACGACTCTTCCAGATAGGTGACCACGTGAGTGAACGTCGATTGCAGCTCGAACACGGTGGCGGGGGGAATGACGGAGTAGTCGGTGCCTTCGCCGCCCGGCGGCAAGCGGGCGTTGGCTTGCTCGAAGTGCAACATGCCCGCGCCCACCTGCCTGAGATTGTTGGCGCAATTAGCTCGTCGGCTCGATTCACGGGCCGCCTGCACCGCCGGCAGCACGAGCGCTAACAACAGTCCTACGATTGAAATGACCACCAACAGTTCGATCAGGCTTAGGCCGGTGCGTGCGGCGCGGTGCTTTGCGTCCATCATGGTGATGATCTCCTTGAGCGTGTAGGGTGGGCCGAGTGAAACGAGTCCCACCA
>DATFDL010000123.1:0-2059 GCA_035252155.1 Pirellulales bacterium
AGTACCGGTGGCCTCTTCTCTGTTGGTTGGTTTGCCTCCGATCGAAGGATGTCGGGGGAAACATGCATTTGGGTGGATGCTTCACCCCGTCACCCACCGCGATCATGTCAGGGCGGCCGCGCCCGATGGCAAGGATCAGAGAAGAGGCCACCGGTACTCCCGAACCACCAAGCGGGCCGTTCGTGGCCTAAAATCTTCGCGGGGCACAAAGAAATGGGCCGCTAGTAGTACAGAGGGCGTTCCCTACAGACGTGAGGATTTAATCGCCGCTACACCCGTGCCGCCTCGGTTGAATACCCGTACTGGCGGATGAATCCCGCCCAACGCCGGGTCACCTGCTCGCGCAACTCGGGCGAAAGTTCGTACCGGTTGGTCCGGTAGCCTTCGGCAGCGGCGACATATTTTACTAGCTGAGGCAGCACCTTGTCGAACTCGTCGAGGCCGAGCTTGTCATAAATAGTCCGCACGGCGCCGACCGGATCGCGCACCAGCTCCTCGTAGTGAACCTCACAGAAGCGGTCGGCGTCGATCAACTCGCGGTCGGTCTCAAACCGCTCGTACATCCGCTCGAACGTGCGAAAGACGTATTCTTCCACTCCTTCGAAGGTCGGCCGCTGCATGCCATGCTTGCGATAGAGCGTCTTCCATAGATTTACGGTCGAGGCGAAAAGCACGTAGGGATCGCGCACGATGTGAACAAAGCGGGCACCGGGAAACATCTCCAACAGCGTCTTAATGCGGCAGGTGTGCGGCGGGCTTTTGAGCACGATCCGTTTCGGGCGTCGGTAGGTAATCTGCCGCAAAAACCGCAACAGACCGCGCTTCCATTGATCCAGCTCTTCGGCCGTCAGTCCTTCGAGCGTGAGATACTTTTCGTCTTTCGGGCCGTTGTTGGGAAACGCGACCGTCAGATATGGCGAGGGCAGGCCCAGGTTGGCCAAGGCAAACTCTTCTTCTTGCGGCCGGTCCCAGCCGGCGGGCATATTGTCCATCGGCCGGTGGGCGGGCAACAAAAAGTTGAGCCAGCGGCGGGCGAAATCTTCGCTCAATAAAAAATGATTGGGCACCAGGCACTCGTAGGTCGTGGGCGACGTGTGCCGCTCGTCGAGCACCATCAACTCGTGCAGCAGCGTGGTGCCGGCCCGCCAATGGCCGATGACAAAGATCGGGTCGTGCTCAATCGGGGTCCGGTTCGCCCGCCGGCCGGTCCACGGCCACTGCCACCAACGGTAGACCGTGTGAAAGATGCTGATGAACGTGATGAAGGCGGCGTGGTGCCACAGCCGCCAATGCACCTGAAAGCGGTTGCGCCGCAGCAGCCGCCACCAGGCGAAGAAGTCCATGCCGGTCCAGAAGCGCGGCGCCCACTCGCGTGTTTTAGAGGTTGATTTTTGCCCGCCTTCGCGCGAGCTAGCCTTGCCGACCATGCTGGCACCAACGAACCGAAAGATCCGCGAAGATCCCCTATCGTAGCCGGACGGCCGAAGCAACGCAAAACCAAGTTCGGGTTGTTTTTCGGCCGCCGTCCGGCCAAAATCGAGCCATGATTGAAATCAAGATCAGCTACGAAGGCCGGCTGCGATGCCGGGCCGTTCATGGGCCATCGGGCGCGGCGCTCTCGACCGACGCCCCCAAAGACAACATGGGCCAAGGCGAATCGTTCTCGCCGACCGACCTGGTGGCCACCGCTCTGGGCTCGTGCATGTTGACGATCATGGGCATTGTGGCCCAGCGACATGGCATCGATCTGGACGGCACGACCGTGACGGTCGGAAAAGAGATGGTCACGGCGCCGGTTCGGCGTATCGGGCGTTTGAGCGTCGACATTCGCGTGCCTCATGCGGTCAACCCCGAGCAGCGATCGCTCTTGGAAAACGCCGCTTACACTTGTCCCGTGCACAAAAGCATCCACCCCGACATCGAGACGCCTGTGACATTTCACTGGGGGGACGATTGAAGTAAACTTAACTTGATGGCCACGATCGAATCGCTACTCACGGCTCTCAAGGCGGGCGTTGACTTGGTGTACGTTGTGGACGCACACTCGCAGAGCGTCTTT
>DATFDL010000124.1:0-3707 GCA_035252155.1 Pirellulales bacterium
AGGCGCGGCGTGCTGCGCCGGCGCGGGATGGCCGACTGGCGCGGCCGGTTTCGGTTTCGGCGGTGGAGGCGCCGCCCGCACTTGCCCTTGAAAGCCGGGCGTCACCGGTTCATCGCCTTTTTGCCGTTTTCGCTCGTTGAACCGCACAAAGTTGGTGCCGAACTTGATGACATCGCCGTTGTGCAGCGGCGTGGCGTGCGTCAGTGGTTGATTGTTCAACCGCGTGCCGAGCTTTGAATGATTGTCTTCAACCACGTACGAGCCATTCGATTGGCGCACAATGCGCACATGCTCCGATTCCAGCTCGGCATTCATCGGCCCCAGAAACGCCAGTTGCAAATGGTCGCCGCGGCCCAGGGCGGTCACCGGCCGGCTGAGAATCAATTGGCGGCCGGCGCGATAGCCATCGACCACGGTGAGCCAGGCGTCCTTGAGCACCACCTGCACCAGCCCGACCAGAGCGCCGATCATCATGCCAAGAATGACAAACGCCACGGCCCGGCTGGTCATGCCCGAACCATGTGCGATGGAGTCCTTGATCGGATCGAACAGAAATCCGCCGATCAGTCCCCCGGCCGCCCCGCCGATCAGTCCGTTGCGCAACTTGCTGAGCGACCGGTCGTATATGCCTTCGACAATGCCGATGCCGATGCCTACGATCATCCAACCCAACGCCCGTGGCAACCCGATGGCGAACATCAGTTGTCCCACGACACCGCCGATCAGGCCGCCGATTCCCCCGCCGACGATCCCGGGCACCGCCCGCAGCACAATTTGCGTCCACTGGCCATTGGCGGCTCCGGCCACGATGCTCAGCCCCAGGCCAATGGCCGCGCCGACGATGGTGCCGACCGCAGCGACCTGCGCCAGACCACCCACGTCGCCCGATTGAAAGAACAAGAATTCGGCCAGCAACCAGCCAAAGAATGCGGCCCAGCCGCCGGCCAGAGCGCTATAGTAAACGAGGCGAATGAACGACATGCGGTCCTCGGCCTTTTCGTGGCGCGTGGTTCGTGGCCGCCGACCGTGGCCGCGGCTTGCGTTTAGTATAAGTGACGCCGGGCCGCGGTGGTATCACGGGGTCGCGAGCCAAAAAATTGTAGGGTGGGACGAGCTTGCGATTCCCCTTTCGGTTGCACTACGCGGACGCGCCATTTCGGGGCGATGGTGGGACTCGTTTCACTCGTCCCACCCCACGGCCGGTCGTCAATGCACCGCCGGCTCAGCGTTTCGCGGTCGGGCGAGTTGCCACGTCTGAAGAGTTGGCTCGATCGCCTGGCGCGCCGCGGCGAAGTTCGAAGACGACCACCTTGGCCCAGGGCTTGCGCGGATGGGCGGGCAATTCGAGCGTTTGCTCGTAGGGGCCGTATGATCCGGCGAGTTGCCCGCAATCGAACGTGCGCTCGTCGACTTCCAGCACGATAAACGGCCAGGGGCCGGGCGGAGGCGCGAAGTGCATCCCTACCGGCAGATTCGGGGCCTCGGGACCGACCAGGATGCCGGGCAGCTCGGCATAAAAGCGCACGTAGCTGGAGGTGGCCAACACCGCGTCGCCCGGATGCCCGTGCTGGCGCACCCAGTGGGCGGCCTGAACCAGCGGAGCGTAAACGGCGTTGAGAGGCCGCAGGCACTTGGGTAGGAGCGCGAGCATGAAGATGCCGGCCCAGGCCGCCGCCACTCGGTACGGCGCGCCAAGCCGAGGCACACGGGCCGACAGCCGCTGGCCGACGACAATCATTCCCGAGGCGACGCCGGGCAGGAGCAACGCCACCAGCGGAATGACGTGTCGGTGGCTGATATAGCCGGCCACCAGGTAGAGCAGCATGAGCAGCGAAGCATGAACGCTGACGAGTGCTACGTGCAGCCATACCACGCCCGATTGTCGACGCGGGCGCGTGGGCGACAGGGCGCCGATCGCCAATGGAATCAGTCCGAAATAGTAGAGCCCCTGAGCCAGCTCGCGGCCCAGCTCGACCAAACCGAGGCCGAACACGCCCGCCAGAACCGCGGGGCGATCGAACTCATCGGGCAAGGTGCCGCCCGGCCGCGGTTCGGCGAGTAGACCACTGGTAGGCTCGACCGAGGCGATGGCGACCGCGTGCGCCGAGGGCGGCGCGCGAAAGGGCATTTTCTTGCTCGTGACCTTACCGGCAATGAGCGCGTAGGGCGAAGCGACCAGCGCCATGGCGGCGAGCAGCGCGCCGAGACCGGCAAGCCATTGTCGCCTTTCGCTCCGCGAAAGGATGTTCTTTCGAGAAGCGAAAAATGACGTGACGATACCACTTGCAAGCACCATAGCCGCTGCCGCGCCGGGCGCCAGCCCTTCGGGCCGCACCCAATAGGCCAGGCCACTGGCGGCGCCGGCCGCGGCCAACAGCGTGATCCGGCCACGGGCGATTCCTTCACTAGCAAGCCAGGCGGCCGCCAAATAGAACATCAAGTGCGGCGTATCGCTCAGGCCATCCGCCGCGTTTTGGCGGAGCAGCGGCCAGACCGCGGCCAGCAGCGCGGTGATATTCGCGACCCGGTCGTCATACAGCCGCCGCACGAAGAGCCACAAGCAGAGCACGCTGGCCACACCGCAGAGAGCCGATGCCAGATGCGCGCCGATGATTGCAGCATGAAAGTCGTTTTGCCTGGCAACCCGTTGCACCAGCCGGCTGGCGGCCAGCACCATGGCAGGGTAACCGGGATGTTGATCTTCCAGCCGCAATGTGGCAGTGGGGTCGACGGCCAATTCGTGGGCGATTCGAATGAAACCGATGCCGTCCTTGGCGATGATCGGCGACCGCGCCAGGATGGCCGCTTCCAAGGCGGCGGTCAGCATCAACGCGGCGGCCAGGCCGCCGTAGCGAGAACTAGTAGGCATTCTTCTCGGCCAACATGCGAAACGGCGTCATGAACAAGATGAACAGATCGAATGCCACCGACCAATGGCGGATGTAATAGAGATCGAAATCGAGCCGCATGCTGATCGAGGTGTTGCCGCGCAGGCCGTTGAGCTGGGCCCAGCCGGTCAGGCCAGGCAGCACACCATGCCGTTGCATATAGGCCGGCATCTCCTGCGAAAACTGGGCGACAAAGTACGGCCGCTCCGGCCGCGGCCCAACCAGGCTCATTTCGCCGCGCACCACGTTGATAAGCTGCGGCAACTCGTCGATGCTCCAGCGGCGCAGGAACGCGCCGAACCGTGTACGGCGGGGATCGTGCTCGTGCGCCCACACCGGACCGGTTCGGGCCTCGGCGTCTGCACGCATGGTGCGGAACTTGAGCAGCATGAACCGGCGGCCTCCTCGGCCCACGCGTTCTTGTTTGTAAATCGCCGGCCCGGGGCTGGTTAGCCGCACCAGCAGCGTGACGATCAGCATGGGCATGCCCAACACCGCCAACAGCAGCAGCGAGCCGGCCACGTCGATCGCGCGCTTGGCGACGGCGCTCAGGCCGAGCGCGAGCACCGGGCACGGGTCGTAGGCCACCGAATCATCGATCGCCTGAAAGGCCGGCTTGGCCGCCACCGGCAAGCGAAAGTGCGGGCCTGACCCGAGGGCGTGCTCGCGAGTGATTGCACGCGAAACTGGTTGTTTCATGCCGTGGCCCTGCCTACTGTAGGGAACGGATTCCGTGCCGTTCCGGTTGACCAATGGTGCTCCGCACGGTTCGCAATCCCCATCGACGTCTGTGGGGAACGCCCTCCGTGGCGTTCCGCG
>DATFDL010000125.1:0-4068 GCA_035252155.1 Pirellulales bacterium
ACCCGCACGGTGCGCCGCGCCACGCGCGACGGCGCCGACGCCGTGACCACCATCAGCGAGCAGACCGTTCGCGAACAGAACGGCGACCCGCGATTCTTGAATGTCGCCCGGCGGGTCGCCGAGCGCGAAGACCGAATCTGGCTGGTTCACGACAGCGCTCTGGTAGCCTCGGCATCGTCGCGCCGGGGCGGCGCGGCGCAACGCGCAAGCGAGGTCGCAACCAGGGACGATTCCGGTAACGTGGTAGAACGATCGCCCGAAGCCATCGCCGCTGGGCAGCGGTTTGCACATCTGCCGGCGGGGCTGTGCGACCTGGCGCATCTGGCGTGCGGGCTGCGGAACGCCACGGAGGGCGTTCCCTACAGAGAACGGAACCCCGGCGCGCCGGGAGAGTCCGTGTCCGACAGAGAGCGGGATGGCGCGGAGGCCGAGGCGGACGGACCGCGGAACGGTACAGATTCCGTTTCGTGCAGCGAGCAAAATGGCAACAAGGGCGCCTTCGAGAGCGCGCGGAATGACACGGAGGCCGATTCCTACAGAGAGCCGAATGGTAAGGACGCCGCTGTCAAAAGCGCCCGGAACGCCACAGCAACGGCGGTTTCGACCCTCTTCGAGCGGCGCTGCGCCGAGGCGTTTCGTTGCCTGGGCTTCGAGGTGCGACAGTTGGGTCAGGGTTGCGGGCGAGCGGCCGATTGCCTGGCCGTGGCCACGAGCGAGCGATTCGCTGTGATCATCGACGCCAAGGTGCGCCGCAAAGGATATACGCTGGGCACCGATGACCGGCAGTTTTGCGAATACGCCACACGGCACTGCCGCGAGCTGGCGCAGTCGGGCATCGAACGTGTCTACTTCGCGGTGATCGGCCACGGGTTTCGCCAGGCCGACCTGGAGAAACTAGCCGGCTACATGACCGGCACGCCCATTCGCAGCGTGGTGTTCATCGAGGCCGAGGCGCTCATGCGGCTGGTCGACCAGAGCATCAGCAAGCGGCGCGAATTTCGCCTGGCCGACATCGACCAACTGCTGTTCGGCAATAAGATCCTCGCTGGGTAACGTCGCGCCGCGCCCCCGCGGAACGGCACCCGGGCGCGCCGGGGTTCCCGACAGCCCCTTAGTTGGACTTTACGGACAGGGCAGTCTGCGAAATAATGCCTAAAAGCATGTCTAGGGAGGGTCGGTTTTGCGCAAACGGGCGGCCCGTTTGCAGTTAGGTCGTCACGGCACCAGGGAGCTTGGCATGGCACAAGCCGAAATCGTTCCGGTCGGCAGCGACTTCGATCCGGCGGAAACGTCGGAATGGATCGAATCGCTGCAATACATCTTGGAAACCAAGGGACCGGAACGCGCCCGCTACCTGCTGTCGGTGCTCGACGAAGTGGCCAGCCGCAACGGCGTCGAGCTGCCGTTTGCCATCAACACCCCTTACATCAACACCATTCCGGCCGACCAGCAGCCGGCCTACCCCGGCAACCGCGAAATCGAACGGCGGATCAAAAGCATCATCCGCTGGAACGCGATGGCCATGGTTTCGCGGGCCAACCATCACGATTCGAGCATCGGCGGGCATATCTCGACCTACGCCTCGGCCGCCACGCTGTACGAAGTGGCCTTCAACCACTTCTTCCGCGGCAAGGGCGAAGATTACTCGGGCGACATTATTTTCTTTCAGGGGCACGCGGCGCCCGGCATGTATGCCCGAGCGTTTATCGAAGGGCGGCTCACGGAGCAACAGCTCGTCAACTTCCGCCAAGAGCTGGCCCCGGGCGGCGGATTGTCGAGCTACCCGCACCCGTGGCTGATGCCCGGCTTTTGGGAGTTTCCCACGGTGTCGATGGGCCTGGGTCCGATCATGGCGATCTATCAGGCCCGCTTCGCCAAGTACCTGGCCGACCGCGGCTTGAAAGACACCAGCGGCCGAAAGGTGTGGGCCTTTTTGGGTGACGGCGAATGCGACGAGCCGGAGACGTTGGGGGCGATCACGCTGGCCTCGCGCGAGAAGCTCGACAACCTGATCTTTGTCATCAATTGCAATTTACAACGGCTCGACGGCCCGGTGCGCGGCAACGGCAAGATCATTCAAGAGCTCGAAGGGGCCTTCCGCGGCGCCGGCTGGAACGTCATCAAAGTCATCTGGGGCGACGATTGGGACACGCTGCTCGATAAGGACAAGACCGGCCTGCTCGTGCAGCGGATGGGCGAAGTGGTCGACGGCGAATTCCAGAAATACACCGTCATGCCGGGCAGCTATATTCGCGAGAACTTTTTCGGCAAGTATCCTGAGCTGCTGGAGCTGGTCGGCCATCTCTCCGACGAAAAGCTGCGCAACCTGCGGCGTGGCGGCCACGACCCCGAAAAGGTCTACGCCGCCTACAAGGCCGCGGTTGAGTGCACCGGCAAGCCGACGGTGATTCTGGCCAAGACGATCAAGGGCTATGGCCTGGGCGAGGCAGGCGAGGGACGCAACGTCACCCATCAGCAAAAGAAGCTCAACGAGGAAGAGTATCGCGAGTTCCGCAGCCGGTTCGGCATTCCCATTTCGGACGAGGATGTGGCCGAGGCGCCGTTTTATCGCCCGGCCAACGACAGCCCCGAAATGCAGTACTTGCAAGAGCGGCGGGAAGAGCTGGGCGGCTATGTGCCGGCGCGAATCACCAAGCCGCTGCCGCTGAAGATGCCGCGGATCGATGAGTTTTCCGACTCGCTCACCAGCAGCGGCGACCGCGAAGTCTCGACCACCATGGCCTTCGTCAAGCACTTTGGCCGGCTGCTGAAGCACAAGGAGATCGGCAAATACATCGTGCCGATCGTGCCCGACGAGTCGCGCACGTTCGGCATGGACCCGCTCTTCCGGCAGTGCGGCATCTATGCCCACATGGGCCAACTCTACGAGCCGGTCGACAGCGAGCAGTTTCTCTATTACCGCGAAGCGAAGGACGGGCAGATTCTCGAAGAGGGAATCACCGAAGCCGGCTCGATGGCTTCGTTCATCGCCGCCGGCACCGCGCCCAATACGCACGGCATCAACATGATTCCGTTCTTCATCTATTACTCGATGTTCGGCTTTCAGCGCATTGGCGATCTGATTTGGGCGGCGGCCGACGCGCGTTGTCGCGGCTTTCTGCTGGGTGGCACCGCCGGACGCACCACGCTCAACGGCGAAGGCTTGCAGCACGAGGACGGGCATAGCCATCTGTTCTCGATGGCCTACCCGACCGTGCATTCGTACGACCCGGCTTACGCTTACGAGACGGCCATCATCGTCATGGAGGGGCTGCGGCGGATGTACGAAGAGTGCGAAGACTGCATGTACTACATCACGCTGCACAACGAAAACTACAAGATGCCGGCCATGCCCGAGGGCATCGAAGAGGGCATCATCAAAGGCGTCTATCAGGTGTCGACGCTCGATGTCGATAAGAAGCGGCCGAAGGTGCAGCTTTTGGGCAGCGGGGCGATTTTGCGCGAGGCGTTGCGAGCTCAGCAAATGCTGGCCAGCAAGTATCACGTGTCGAGCAACGTGTGGAGCGTGACGAGTTATACGGAGCTGCGGCGCGAGGCCCAGGCGGCGGCCCGCTGGAACCTGCTGCATCCCGAGGCGAAGCCGCGCCGCTCATATTTGGAAGAGACCTTCGCTATGGAGGCCGGCCCGTTCATCGCCAGTTCCGACTTTGTGCGAGCGGTTTCGGAACAGATTTCGCCCTGGGTGCCGGGCGGGCTGTTCTGCCTAGGCACCGATGGCCTGGGGCGCAGCGACACGCGGACGCGGCTGCGGCGGCACTTCGAGGTCGACGCCGAGTGCATCACGCTGGCCGCGCTGACCCGCCTGGCCGAAGAGGAAAAGTTCGAGCGCAATAAGCTGCCCAAAGCGGTCAAAGAGTTGGATCTCGATCCGGAAAAGATCGACCCGATGATTGCGTGAGCGTGCCCAGGATGGCCGTCCAGGCCGCCGCATGCGAATGAGAGGGAACGTTTCGTAGGGTGGGACGAGCTTGCAAGTCCCACCACTGGCGATTCGCGAAGCGATCGAGCAAGTCCGCCACCATCCGGGCTTGCCCCGGTGGGGCGATG
>DATFDL010000126.1:0-2266 GCA_035252155.1 Pirellulales bacterium
CTCCGTGGCGTTCCGCCGGGGGGCAGGGCAACGTCGAATCGCAGATCGCGGAACGCCACGGAGGGCGTTCCCTACAGACGTCGTACGCCAGAAGTACCGGTCTCGAACGCTAAGGCCTTGCAGTCCGCCGCGGCGATGCACCCTGCACTTTATTTAGAGGCCACTCGCGCCGCGGCGGATACCGTGGCGCCCTTCTGCTTCGCCGGCCGATGCGGGCCGCGGAGAGCGTCGGCTCGGTCGAGCCGTAGGCCCTCGGGCAACGCCGCTGCCGAGGTGGCTACCGTCCTTGAGCGGCGCAATCGCGGCAGGCGGTCGATCAGCGGAGCCAGGGCGGCTGCCGCCCAGACCAACGAGAGCGGTTCGATCGGAATCCGAAACCGGGCGGACGTGATCGTCAACGTGTGAAACAAGGTAACCAACACAAAAATTGCGACCATCGGCCACAGCGATCGCCACCGCGGCGCGAGCACCAACAGCCCGATGAACGAGAGCACAAGCCAGGTGACGGTGGTAATGCGATACAGCGGATCGGCCGCTTTCGGATTCGTTTCGTCGAACAGCAAAAAATACCGCAGCCGCCGCAAGCACAACCGCGCATATCGAGCCGGCTCGCGGCGGATGAAATTCCAGGCCTGCTTGCCGAGCTGGCGTGAGCGCTGCGGCTCACTCAGGCCGGCGAACTCGCGGTAGCCCGTCGGCTTGAGCAGCACGTCGTCGATGTAGAGCGTCTCGCGACGGGCTTCCCAGAGCGCGCGGTGCCGGTCGGCCAGCGTGCCGTTGTGAGCCAGGCGCAGCGGCTCAACCGAGCTTTTCGGGATTTTATCGGTGCCCCAACTCGCGGAATTATTGCCTTGCCAAAAGGCATAGCCGAACGTCGATTTGATGAAGACCGGCTCGCCGTGCACGCGGAAGTTTCGATAGAGCCAGGGCGCGATAACCACTGCGGCGGTCGAGGCCAACACGACCAGTCGGCCGGCACGCCCGGTGAGCGCCCAGAATCCATTAAGCCAACCATCGGCCACCACCATATCTCGGTCGCGCCGCCAGAACATGACCGCCACGATGGGCAAAGCCAGCGATAAGATCGGCTCGACCAGCAATAGCCAACCGGCCAGCAGGCCCAGCGAGACGGCCTTGCTCCAAGCATGCCGGCCCGAGGGCGCGGCGGCCCAGGCCAGCAACAGCGTCAGCAGCGCCGCGGCCCATACCGCCACTTGCAATTGCGTGACCATATAAATATGCACCGGATGGATCGCCGCCAGCACTCCGGCGACCCACCCCACGCTGGGCCATTGCGGCAATAGCGACCAGCCGAGCCAGGCGACGCAGAGCGTCAGCAGCGTGCCAACCACGGCTTGTAAGATTCCAATGGCCAAAACCGCGCGGTCCGCATCGCCCTGGAACAACCAGCAACTGCCGGCAACCAAGGCCGGGTAGAACGGCGATTCTTGCGAGGTGGGTCC
The DNA here is from genome assembly GCA_035252155.1 of Pirellulales bacterium. GTDB lineage: Bacteria > Planctomycetota > Planctomycetia > Pirellulales > JAICIG01 > JAICLL01. The sequence continues at coordinate 1,464 of DATFDL010000126.1, forward strand.
GGTCGTCCCCAGGAAATTGACCGTAAAGCCTCGACCGGCCAGCAAGTTTTGGGCGATCTCGCCGTGTTCGAAGCTGGCCGCGGTGGCATTGTGCCGAGCCGCCAGCAGCCAGACCGCGGCCAGCCGCGGCCCGAGCGCCACGCCAGCCAACAAAACAAGACCCCAGAGGCGGCTGCGGGCGGACATCGTTGGTGACTAGAGTTCGATCAGTGCAGACCAGCAATGGGAAACAGCGACGGCGCGTCGTCCGTGTGAACGCGCGGCTGCAGATTCTACCTCCGCATGGCATCACCCGCCGAGATCAGTTTTGAGGTCACGGGAGAGCAAACCTGTTAAACTGTCGGGCGGAAGCCACGACCGCCAAGGTGGTCTCCTCCACCGGCACCCGGCTTTGCGCGCGTTTTTCAACTTCAACAAGTCGCTCGCCTGGATGGTGAATACGAGTCTCCGGATACCCTGAAAGCTCAGAATCTCCTTATGAGTCCGGTTTCTGCCCCGCGCGCGTTCAAAGGCGCAGCGCGCTGCGCCTTTGATGGCCGCGGATGGCGCAACACCGCCGCCTGCGGCTTTGGCGACACGCTTGTCGCATTGATCTTACGGGCGGGCGCCTTCGCTTCCATCACGAAGGGCCCCGAGACGCGCCACACCGGGCCGGTGCGGGTGCGCTTGTCGCAATTGGCGCAGCGCGCTGCGCCTTTGCCGCTGGCCTTGGCCGAGCGCGCCGCGGCTTGGCCTTCGAGCGCTTGGGGCTGGCGATTTTCCTCCGCCCGAGCGAGCGCCGCAAGTGCTTGTTGGGATTGGCT
>DATFDL010000127.1:0-26040 GCA_035252155.1 Pirellulales bacterium
TATCGCCGGGGCATCGCCAAGGCTCTGCCCCAGCCACCAGCCACCAACCACTAATCAGCAACCATTCTTATATGCGACTCATTTTCATCGCACTCTGCTTGCTCCTATCGGCGGCCACGTCGCGCGCCGACGACCCGAAGATCACTTACGCCGAGCATATCCAGCCAATTTTCCGCGAGCACTGCTTTACCTGCCATGGCCAGGACACCGCCAAAAGCGATTTGTCGCTCGACAACTACGCGGCGGCGATGCGCGGCGGCGCCAGCGGTGAAGTAGTCGAACCGGGCGATCCTGATAGCTCGCGGCTGTGGGCCTTGGTCTCGCACACCGAAAGCCCCGAAATGCCGCCGCAACAGCCCAAGCTGCCCGATGTCAAGCTGGCGCTTATTAAGCAATGGATCGCTGGCGGCGCGCTGGAAAACGCCGGCTCGACCGCTAAAGTCAAAAAGAAGCCGACCATCGACCTGGCGGTAACCGCCGGTTCGGGCAAGCCAACCGGGCCGGTGGCCATGCCCGAGGCGGGCAAAGTGAATCTTCAACCTTTTGCCGCTCCGTCGCGGCCTGGCGCCGTGACCGCTCTTGCCAGCAGTCCCTGGGCACCACTCTTGGCCATCGCTGGACAAAAGCAGATTGTGCTCTATCACTCCGACACGGCGGCGCTCTTGGGCATTCTGCCTTTTCCCGAGGGCGTGGCCCACGTGCTGCGGTTCAGCCGCACCGGGGCGCTGCTCTTGGCTGGCGGCGGACGCGGCGGCAAGCAGGGACTGGCGGCGGTCTATGACGTCAAGACGGGTGAGCGGGTCTTTACCGTCGGCGATGAGCTTGACTGCGTATTGGCCGCCGACATCAACAACAACCATTCGCTGATCGCCCTGGGCGGACCGCGCCGCGTCGTGCGCGTCTACTCGGCCGCCGACGGCGCATTGGTCTATGAATTGAAAAAGCACACCGATTGGATTACCGCCATCGAGTTCAGCCCCGACGGCGTGCTGTTGGCAACCGGCGACCGCAATGGCGGGCTGTTTGTCTGGGAAGCCGACACGGGCCGCGAGTACCAGAACCTGGCCGGGCATGCCGGCGGTATCACCGACGTCAGTTGGCGAGACGACTCGAACGTGCTCGCCAGCTCGAGCGAAGACGGCACGTTGCGGCTCTGGGAGATGCAAAACGGCACGCAACTTAAGAACTGGGGGGCGCATGGCGGCGGCGCGCTTTCCGTCGATTTCACCCACGACGGCCGCATGGTCTCGGCTGGCCGCGACAAGACCGCTAAGGTCTGGGATGCCAATGGCGGGCAAGTGCGCGCCTTCGACGCCTTTGCCGACCTGGCGATGGAGGCCACCTTCACGCACGACGGCGCGCGTGTAGCGGCGGGCGATTGGACCGGCGAGATTCGTCTCTGGGACGTCGCCGACGGTAAGCTGGTGAGCAAGTTGCTCAGCAATCCACCCAAGCTCGAAGTCGTGGCCGGCGCGGCAGCGCCTCCTCCCGCGCAATAAGGCCGCGTGCTACAAGTCCGTAGGGTGGGCCGAGCGAAGCGAGTCCCACCATCCGGCTCGATCCCTTGAAGAAGCCGTTTCTTGTCCTTTCGCGCGGCGCGGGCTACGATTGTTTTAAGCGGATGACACTTCTGCTTGAGAAGAATAACGAGAAGCCGAATGACGATCGAGCAACTGCAGGCGGTCCATCAGGCAACTCCGTTCGTTCCTTTCACGATCCATCTGGCCGATGGTCGGGCATTGCACGTGCCGCACCGCGATTTTCTGCTCCATTCGCCGCGCGGCCGAACCCTGTTCGTCTTTAGCGATGGTGAAGCCTTTAGCATCGCCGATCTTCTCTTGGTCACCGAACTTGAGGTCGGCAACGGCCAAGCGGGCCGCCGCCGGCGCGCCAAGCGCGGCCCGAAGCGAAGGGAATGAATTCCGGAGTCACTCAAATGAATCAGGGCTGGCGATCTCGTATTACCATCGAGCCAGGTAAACGAGGCGGACAACCCTGTATTCGCGGAATGCGCATGACCGTACACGACGTGCTGTCGCAATTGGACTTTGCATTTTGCGCCCGCCTTCTGCTTACTTGATGCACGCATCCAACAGCGCCAAGACATCGTCGAGGAACGCCGTCGGTGCTTTGGCGATGAACTTGGCTCTGCGCGCAATGTAGTCGACCGACTTAACTTGGTCTACCATCACGAGCCCCGTCAGCGATAAGCCGGCAGGCACGGGCAGGTGGAAAGGGACGCCTCGGTTCGTGTTCGTCACGGGACAGGTAATGGCTAGGCCCGTGTGGCGATTGAAAATGTCGTGGCTGAGGATTAGGGCGGGGCACCGGCCTTTTTGCTCGTGACCGGCTTGGGGATCGAATGTGATTGAGACAAAATCGCCGCGTCGAGGAACGTAGCGAGGCATGTTACCACGCCTCCTTGCCAACGGGTTTTCCGAACGCTTCCTCGGTGCCGCGATAATTTCGCGGTAAACGCGAAATCAGCTCCGCAAGATCGTATTTTTTCGCTCGCCGCTTGCGCACGATAATTTCGTTCTCTCCTGCGACAATCTCAACGTCATCACCAACTGCAATACGGGCTGTCTCCAGCACTTGCTTCGAAAGCCTGAGACCTTGACTATTGCCCCACTTTTGAACCTTCGTGACCATAACAGTGCCTCCGCCAATGTATATACATAGGATAGCCCAGGACGGCCGGCAGCGTCAATCGAAGCGCAGCAAAAAAGCTAGCCGCCGCCTTCAGGCCGTGGCGGTTCGCCACGAGCCGTGAGGGCGACGGCTAGCGTTGTCGGAAAAACGGAATGAATTCCGTTCTACTATTCGCGGGGACGGACGGCGCCGGTCAGACCGCTGTAGTCGGGCCGGTCGTCGGGGTGCCAGAGCGGCACGCCCTGTTCGATCCGCCGGGCCAGCGCCTCGAGCTTGGCCTGCGAGCCGGCCGGGGCGTCGGTCGGCACGAAATCGTCAGTGACCCGCGGGGCAAAGTCCTCATCGTGCCCGAACTGAATGATGGCATCGAATACGTTACGCATTTCTCAAAACACTCCCATCACATTGGAACAATAGTACCGCCCCGACCAGTTCGCAGTCGCGATCACCACGGCGCCCGGTGCTCGCGGCACCCGGCTCCGGCGGCCCGATTACCAGACCGCGCCAAGGCAAAAACTTAAGGTGCCACGGTTTGGCAACCGACCCGAGGCTTTGATCGCTACGCAATTCGATCTGCGGCGATCCGCCCGACCAGAGTCGTGCCAGAACAAGGCGGGATGGCACCTGTGACCCAAAGCATGTTATTCTTACCACCGCGGCAGAAATGTCAAGCATTTTGACCTAACAATTTGGCATCAACGAGGTTCGATGTGATCTGGCAGCAGCGGTCCGTGACGCTCGGGGCCCGGGCAAGAGGGTTTCATCTGATCACCCAGGAGGTGGTCGACGGGCTGCCGGAGCTTAGAAAGATCCGTGTCGGGCTACTGCACGTCTTCATCCAGCACACCTCGGCGTCGGTCTCGATCAACGAAAACGCCGATCCCGACGTACCCCGCGACCTGGAGCAGTCGTTCAACGCCATCGCCCCCGAGGATTTCCCCTATATCCACACCTGTGAGGGGCCTGACGACATGCCGGCGCATGTCAAGGCGTCGCTTTTGGGCAGCTCGGTGACCGTGCCGATTGCCGATGGTCGGCTGTGCCTGGGCACGTGGCAGGGCATTTATCTCTGCGAGCACCGCAATCACGGCGGCGCCCGGCGGCTGGTGCTGACGGTGCAGGGGGAGCAAACATAGAACACAACTGTGCACCGTACACAGTTCATCCGGTGGCTGGGGCAGAGCCGCGCGCAAATGCGCGATCTCAGGCAGTGCCCGTTCGCGGCGATGCCCCGGTGCGCCGCGACAGCCGGGGCATCGCTGGCCGACAGCGCGAATCAGTAAAAGACGTCGGCTCTGGCCAGCTTCTGCCCCAGCCACCGGAAGACTGGGCTCGGTCCGTTTTTACGAAGACCGCCCCATCAGCTTGCGGAACTCGCCGAAGAGATAGCTGCTGTCGTGGGGGCCGGCGGAGGCTTCGGGGTGATACTGCACGCTGAACGCCGGCAGCCGCCGATGCCGTACCCCCTCGATCGTGTCGTCGTTCAGATTGCGGTGCGTGACCTCCAAATCGGGCGGCAACGAGGCTTCATCGACCGCGAAACCGTGATTCTGGCAGGTGATCTCAACCGCCCCGGTGGCGTAGTTCAACACCGGCTGATTGGCGCCGCGATGGCCAAACTTGAGCTTAAAAGTCTTCGCCCCACACGCCAGCGAAAGCAATTGATGGCCCAGGCAGATGCCGAACACCGGCGCCTCGCCCAGCACGCCGCGAATGGTTTCGATCGCGTAAGTGAGCGGCTCTGGGTCGCCCGGACCGTTGGAGAGGAACACGCCGTCGGGCTTTTGAGCCAGCACTTCGTCGGCCGTGGCCGTGCCGGGCAGCACCGTTACGCGGCAGCCCAACGATCGCAGATGCCGGGCAATGTTCCACTTCATGCCATAATCGAGCGCCACAACGTGCGGCAAGGCCGAGTCGTTTTCCGGCGCGGTCGCTTGATTCGCCAGCGTGGCCCACGGACTGAGCTCATCCCGCCAGGCGGTTGCGCTCTCCGGCACGACTTCGCGCACCAAGTCACGTCCAACCAGGCCCGGACTAGCCTGGGCTTTCGCCACCAGGCTGGCGTCGTCCAGGTCGGTCGTCGAAAGCACTCCCCGCATCGCGCCGCGCATCCGCAACCGGCGGACTAAGGCCCGCGTGTCGATGCCGGCCAGCCCCACGACGCCCGCCGCCGCGAGATAATCGTGCAAGCTGCCTGAGGCCCTGAAGTTGCTCGTTTGGCGGCTCAGCTCGCGCACCACGAAGCCAGCCAGGTGCGGGCGGCTGCTTTCGACGTCTTCGGCGTTGACGCCGTAGTTGCCGATTTCCGGATAGGTCATCGCCACGATCTGCCCGCGATAACTCGGGTCGGTGACAATCTCTTGATATCCGGTCATCGAGGTGTTGAAACAGACTTCGCCGTCGACTTCTCTGGCGGCGCCGAAGGAAACGCCGGTGTAGATCGTGCCGTCTTCCAAGGCAAGCTTGGCGGGTTGTGTCATTGTTGTTGGAGTTTGTTATTGTCGACCTAAAGTAGCCCCGGCACTCCGTGACGGGGTTCGCGGTCGCCAAAAGGCGACCGGCTGGTCTCCGCCACGGAGTGTCGGAGCTACCGTGGCGGCTGTCGCCGGTGTCGGAAAGGCACGGAGTCCGTTCCGCGTAGTGTTCATCCTTGCAAGCGACGCAGAGTATAACATCTCGCGCCGTCGCCGTCGCGGTTCTACCGAGCGACGACGGCAACCTAAAGTAACCACGGGCGGCCACCCGATACCCCATAACGGCTGTGGGTCTCCGGACGAAAGCAGGCCGCAAGGTTTGCCAAGTCTGGACAGCCTCTGACGAGGGCTCCTTGTACCGGCGAACAGGGAGCCCTCAATTTTTTAGGGGTCGGGGGTCAGGATTCGGGATTCAGGGGAAGGGAGTGCGGAGTTCGGAATGCGGAGTGCGGGACTACGAAAACGATTCCGCATTCCGAACTCCTCACTCCGCATTCTCGTCACCCGCCGAGATTCGTTTCTTGCCCGGCGGCGGTTTCGACGGTGGCAATTGGGGCTGAGGCCGCAACGGGAACACGATGCGGTTTGCCTTCGTGCCCCAAACAACGGCCGATTTGCCGCACGGCTTGCCGCAGGCGATTCTCATTTTCGACCAGCGCCATCCGCAAATAGCCTTCGCCCGCCGGGCCAAAGCCCGAACCGGGGCTGGCGGCCACGTCGGCCTCTTCTAAGAGCTTCATGGCGAATTGCATGGTGTCCATGCGCTGCCGCCAGACTTCGGGGATTTTGGCCCAGACAAACATGCCGGCCCGTGGCGGAGTAATTTCCCAACCGATGCGGCGCAGGCCCTCGCACAGCACGTTGCGGCGGCTCTGGTAAATGGCGGCCTGCTCTTCGACGGCGGCCTCGGTGTGCCTCAAGGCCACGATCGCGGCAATTTGGATGGCCTGGAACATGCCGTAATCATAATACGCCTTGATGGTCGAAAGGGCTTTGAGCATCTCGGCGTTGCCGGCGCAAAAGCCCACGCGCCAGCCCGCCATGTTGTAACCCTTGCTCATCGTGGTGAACTCCACGCCCACATCGGCCGCGCCGGGGGCGGCGAGAAAGCTGGGGGGCTTGTAGCCCTCGAAGGCCACGTCGGCGTAAGCCAGATCGCTGATCACCATAAAGCCGTAGCGTTTGGCCAACTTCACCACTTCCACATAAAACTCCGGCTCGATCGTCACGGTCGAGGGGTTGTGCGGATAGTTGATGATCAGCAGCTTGGGCCGCGGATAGAGCCGCTCGCAGGTATAGGCCACGCTCGATAAAAATTGCTCGCTGTCGGCCACCTCCAGGGCGATGGCGTTGCCCGAGGCCAGCGCCACGGCGTACACGTGCACCGGAAAATACGGGGCGGGCACGATGGCCGTATCGCCCGGTCCCATCAGGGCCAGGCACATGTGGCTGAATCCTTCTTTCGAGCCGAGGCAGACGACCACTTCGCGTTCGGGGTCGAGCCGCACGCCGTACTTGCGAAAATACTTGCTGGCCACTTCGCGGCGCAGGTTCAGGATGCCGATCGACTGGCTATAGCCGTGGTTGCGCGGATCTCGGGCGGCCTCGACAAGCTTTTCGATGACCAGTTCTTGGGGCGGCTCGGCGGGGTTGCCCATGCCCAGGTCGATCACATCGTCGCCGGCCCGGCGTTTTTGGTAAAGAATGCCGTTGATCCGCCCGAACAGGTACGGCGGCAGCCGGTGCATGCGTTCGGCCAGCACGATCTGAAACGGCTCGTGGTTGGCGGTGTGGGGATCGCCGGTTGAATCAGTCATGGGCAGTGGGCAAAACGCGCCGGGCACCGTAAGGTGTATCTCTTAACGATACCCCCTTTTTCGCCGGAAGGGAACGGGCCGTAGGTCAGGCTTTCCAGCCTGACGAGATTAGCTCGCCGACGTTTTCTTACCGACGGCCGGTGGCTGGGGCAGAGCCTTGGCGATGCCCCGGCGAGGACCGCCACGTCATTCTATCCCTTACCGTTCGTTACGAGCCAATAGCGTTATCCTGTCAGGCTGGAAAGCCTGGCCTACGTGTCAGCCACCGGTTTCAGCGGGCTTTGGGCCAACACGAACTTCCTTTCGCCGGTGACGAACTCGACGGTGGCCGTGCGGCGCGGGCCAACGCCGGAGACCGCGATGATTCTCCCTTGCCCGTATTCGGGGTGCAACACCTCCATGCCCTGATGGAAGCGTTCGTTCGCGGGTGAGTCGAGCTGGGCTAGATCTGCCGCGGTCTTTAGGCCGGCGAGCTTGAGGCGATCACGGAGCCCCTCACCCCGGCCCTCTCCCGGAGCGAGAGGGAGAACATTCTCGCCCCGAGCTCCGTTTTCTTCCGCCTCGCCCGGCGGCGACCAGACGGGTTCTTCGTGGTCGGCGTGGGGCTCAAAACCGTCGTCGGCCTCGGCCCACTGGCGCGCCTGGCCGCTGGCAACCGCGCCGTCGTCCCAACGGCCCAATCGCTCGATCTCGGCCAGTGGAAGCTCTTGAACAAACGCACTGGGGACCGCCAGCTTACGCTGCCCGCGATATTCTCGTTCGCGGGTCAAGCTGAGCTGCAGCTCTTGCCGAGCGCGCGTGATGCCGACGAACAACAGCCGGCGCTCCTCTTCCAAAGCGTTGTCGTCGTACTTGCTGCGCTCGTGCGGCAGCACGCCCTGCTCGAGTGCCACGACAAACACCACCGGAAACTCCAGGCCCTTGGCCGCGTGCAGCGTCATCAAGGCCACGCGATCGTCGCTCGATTCCCAGGCGTCGACGTCGTTGACCAGGCAGACGTCTTCCAAGAACTCTTCCAAGTGTCCCTCGCCGGGCGTGCGCTCGTCGAACTGGCGAGCGGCGGTGAGCAGCTCTTGAATGTTGGCCAGCCGGTCCTGGTCTTCGGCCAGCTCGCTCTCGCGCAGCGGAACGTCGTACTCCGTTTCTTCCAAAACCCGCCGCACGATTTCCTCGACCGGCCGCATTGAAACCAGATTCAACCGGTCGAACAACGCCACAAACTTGGCCACGGTCACGGCGGCTTTTTTGGGCAGTGCCTCGATCAGGCCGCTTTCGCGGGCGGCCGCGAGCAGCGTCTTTCCCTTGCGTCCCGCGTGAACATTGAGCCGCTCGATCGTCGTTTTGCCGATGCCGCGTGGCGGCGTGTTGATCACTCGCAGAAACGCCATGTCGTCGCGCGGGTTGTTCAACAGCATCAAGTAGCCCAGCATGTCTTTGATCTCTTTGCGCTGGTAAAACTCGACGCCGTTGACCATCTGGTAGGGCACGCCCCGTTCGAGCAGGGCCGCCTCGATGGTTCGCGACAGCGAGTTGGTGCGATAGAACACGGCAAAGTCGCGCGGCCGCCGCCGGCCGTCGCGAACCGCCTCGGCGATCTGCTGGGCGATGTGCCGGGCCTCGTCGTGCTGCGTGGGATAGCGCACCAGGCGAACGGGCGATCCCTCTTTGTTCTCGGTGAACAGCTCCTTATGCTTCCGCTGCACATTGTGCGAAATCAGCTCGTCGGCCGCCCGCAGAATGCGCCGCGTGCTGCGATAGTTCTGCTCCAGCCGCACCACGCGCACATTCGGATAGTCGTGCTCAAACTCCAAGATGTTTTTGATGTTCGCCCCGCGCCAGCCGTAGATCGACTGATCGGGGTCGCCCGTCACGGCCAGGTTCGGGTAATCGACCGACAACGCCCGCACGATGGCATACTGCGCCAGGTTGGTGTCTTGGTATTCGTCGACCAGGATATAGCGATAGCGCTGGTCGAGCGTGGCCCGCAGCTCGGGATTCTGCCGCAGCAGCGTGGCCACGTGCAGCAGCAGATCGTCGAAATCGGCGGCGTTGGCCTGCAGCAGCCGGCGTTGATAAATCGGATAGACGCGGGCCGCCACCGCACCCAGCGGCTGGCCGACCCGCGGCTGGTATTGGTCGGGCAAAATCAGATTGTTCTTGGCCCAGCTAATGGCCGAGCCGATCTGCTGCGGCGTGAAATGGATGTCGCCCAGGTCGGCCTGCTGGCATGCCCGGCGAAGCATGGCGGCGCTGTCGTCGGCGTCGTAGATGGTGTAATTTTCGGCCAGGCCGACCAGTGGGGCATATTGCCGGAGCAGCCGCGCGCAGAAGCGATGAAACGTGCCCATCCACACCGCTTCGCCGGGGGCCAGCAGGGCCAGCCGGCTTTTCATCTCTTCCGCGGCTTTGTTGGTGAACGTGAGGGCCAGAATCTGCCGCGGCGGGATGCCGTGCTGCAGCAGATGGGCAATGCGGTGCGTGACGACCCGCGTTTTGCCGCTGCCCGGCCCAGCCAGAATCAAGAGCGGCCCGTCGATATGCTCGACGGCCTCGCGTTGCGGTGCGGTGAGAGAATCGTGCAAGGATGTCAAATTAGCGGCTTCTGTCAGTTCCATGACGCATCGCATTGGGCTCTATGGAAGAACGTCCAGTGTCGTCCCATCGGCCAACCGGTAAATCCGAAAATGAGCGTCGAGCGTGAAAACTTGCCGCAACTTTAGGCGCTCGGCAACGGCCACAAGGGAGGCGTCGGCCAGATCCATGGGGCAGTCCTCGTACATCTCCATCAGCGCGACCATCCGCGCGATTTCGGCCTCGGTCAAATCAAAGAGCCCGAGCCGACCACTGGCTTGCAAGGCCCACAGGCGCCGCGCGGCGTGAGTTCCATTGCCCTTCGATAACAGATACATGGCCTCGGTAAAGCACGGCCATGTTGTCAGCAGCGGCCCAGGCCGTAGTCGCTTTGCCGTGGACGTACAAATCGCGTGATCGCCGTCGTTCTTATCGAGAAGGGCAACCAGCGGACCGGTATCGGTAAGTGTCACAGGTGGCCGCGCCGTTTTTTTTCTAGCAAGCCGTCGGTAAATTTCTCGCCGCAGTTTTGAGACAGCGTTCCGTCGCTGCTCTCAAGGCAGCCTATGAAGTCGCCTAAGTACTCATAGAGCGACGAAGCCTCGGCTGGCGGCGCCGGAATAACAAAAGCCTTGCGCAGTGCTTCGACGGCCAGCGATTCGGCCGTCGTGCCTTGACGGCGGGCCTCTTCGCTCAGCGGACCTTCAATTTCAGGCGGCAACGTGATCGTCATGGAATTGTCGGAGGCAAATGTGTGAGCGAACCGAACAACCGACATTGAAATCATACCGCGGTCGGCGCATAAATTCAACGCGGCAGCGATGCAGGGAATGGTCCTCGCATGACGTACGCATGCTAGAATGGAAGGCGGGCAAAATCTCCGACCCATCCGATATTAATGTCTCTCACGCCTCTTTCCGATATCGTCCTCCCTCGGCTGTTGCCGGACGAAACCTACCGCACGACGTTTCTCGGCGAGACGTTCACGTTTGACGGACTCAAGCAACTGCTGGGGGCGGCCGATGTCGACAAGGCGGGCGACCGCGGCGCCGGGCTGGCCGCGCGATCGGAGACCGAGCGCGAGGCGGCCCGGAGCGTGTTGGCGTCGCTGATGCTTCGACATCTTTATGATCGTCCACTCACCGACGATCGCGGGCAGGTCGATGTCGTCATGCGCGTCAACTACGACATCGACCGCGAAACATTCGCGCGCATCGCCGACTGGACCGTCGGCGACTTGAAGAATCACTTGCTGAAAGCACCCGCCGAAGAAATTCAAACCATCGGGCACGCTTTGACCGGCGTGATGGCGGCGGCGGTCGCCAAGTTGATGGACACGCACGAGCTCGTTTGCGTGGCCCGAAAGTTCCGCCGGCCGACCAAGGCGCGAACGCACCTGGGCCTGCCGGGCACCCTCTCGGCCCGCTTGCAGCCCAACCACCCCAGCGACGATCTACGCGGCATCACCTGGTTGGTCTATGCAGGGTTCTCGCTCGGTTCGGGCGATGCGCTGATCGGCGTCAATCCGGCCATCGACACCGTGGCCAATGTCTCGGCCATACTGCGGCAGGTCGATAAAATCCGCCGCGAGACCGGCGCGCCCACCCAAATCTGCGTGCTGGCCCACGTCAAGACGCAGCTTGCCTGCCTGGAGCAAGGCGCGCCCGTCGAAGTAATTTTCCAGAGCCTGGCCGGCACCGAGGCCACGCTCACCGGCGAGTTCGACGTCACCGTCGAGCTGCTCGACCATGCCTACCAGCAAATGGCCCTCCGTGGCCCGTTGGCCGGCGTGGCCGAAAACTTCATGTATTTCGAGACCGGGCAAGGCAGCGAATACACCTACGGCAAGCACAACGGCATCGACATGACGACGACCGAGGCTCTCACCTACGGACTTGCCCGGCGTTATCGGCCGTTCATGGTCAACAACGTCACGGGTTTCATCGGGCCGGAGACGCATCGCGACAACTTCGAGATGATCGTCGCCAACCTGCAAGACCATTTTGTCGGCAAGCTACTCGGTCTGCCGATGGGCATGGCGCCGTGTTACACGCTGCACTCGCAGATCACTCTGGACGGGCAGCAGATGGCTTCGCAACTGCTGGCTTCGGCAGGGGCCAATTATTACATGGACGTTTGCTTGAACACCGATCGCATGCTGGCCTATTTCGACACCAGCGCCCACGACAACCAGACACTGCGCGAAGTACACGGCCGCCGACCCACGCCCGAGTTTTTGGCGTGGACAATCGATCGCGGCATTTTCGAGAAGAGCGATTACGGCGACATCATCCGGGGGCCAAAATGGGGCAAGCCGCGGATTTTTTGCGAGTCGGACCTCGAATACCAGCGTTTGCTCGAAGCGACGCCCGCCGTGCCGGGCTTCGAGCACGCCGGCCCGCGCCCGGCGGAAAGCGTCAGCCGGCAGGTGCGATTGCACCAGGCCAAATCGCGTGCGGCGATTCACGAACAGCTCGATCTCGATTGGCTCGCGCAGCTCGCGCCCTTCCGCGTTTTGGAGACCGAAGCCCCCGACAAAGCCGAGCACCTCAATCACCCGCAGCTTGGAGCGCGTCTGTCGCTAGCGAGCGCGGCGCAGCTTGAAGACACCGGTTGCGATGTGCAGATTGTCGTTTCCGATGGACTGAGTGCCGCCGCGGTGCACGCCAACCTGGCCGAGCTTCTTCCGGTACCGCTCGACGGTTTTGCTGAGCGAGACGTCGTATTGGGCGAACTCTTGGCCGCGCGCAATGGCCGCGTGAAGCTGGCCGAGACGATCGCTCGGCGCACCGGCGCGCGGCTGGTGTTGTTGTTGCTCGGCGAGCGTCCGGGCGGCGACGCCTTGGCCGCGCAGAGCCTCTCCGCATATCTGGTCTACCAATTGCTCGACGCCGACGAGCAGCAAACCGCCGCCCGGTTCAGCGGGCATCCGGAGATCCGTTTTGAGTACACCGTGGTCTCAAACATTTATCCGGGCGGGCTGCCGGCGGTCGAGGCCGGCAGCTTGCTTGTCGAACGGGCCTGCCTGATTCTCGAACACGGCGCCGCCGGCAATCGGCTGGAAGATTTGCTAACGACGGCAGGTGCCGTCGTAGGACGACCTTCCTAGATAGCCGGCCGCGCCATTGTCGCCTTTCGCTCCGCGAAAGGACGTGCTTTCGCGGAGCGAAAGCCGACTTTTGAGGGCGTTCTCTAGTCGCGAACGGCTATTTAGGTCGCACATCACGATCCACGCGGTCTTTGAAATCATCGTTGTTGGCGCGAACCTACCGTTGGCATAGGCTGAAAAAGCAGACGCGAATACATGCTTGGGGAACCGTGGGATGTTTGAACCAATCGAAGTGCGACCCTTGCCAGGCTATCGACTCTATCTGCGTTACTCGGACGGGGTCGAAGGCCAGGTCGACCTTTCGAGTTTAGTCGGCCGAGGCGTGTTCGCTTTGTGGAACGACGCCCGCCAGTTCGAAAAGATATCGATCGGACCCAGTGGCGAAATTCGCTGGAGCGAGCAGGTCAATTTATGCCCGGACGCCTTGTATTTAGAAATCACCGGCAAATCGCCTGAAGATGCATTTCCGAGGATAGGGAAGTCGGCAGATGTTCTGTAGGGAACGGACTCCGTGCCGTTCCGCGAACTGCGGATCGACGTCGCATCGCCCCTCACGGAACGGCACGGAGTCCGTTCCCGACAGACGCCGAGACCGAATGAACGCAATTCCTCGCGACTGCCTAGCGCCCATGAAGATCACCCAGCGAGCTCGCCTCGTCTTTGGCGTCTCATTGCTGCTCGTTCTCGCCGGGGCGGCGTACTTTCTACCCCTTCGCCCGTATCTGCAAGCGCTGCTCGAATGGATCCGTGGCATGGGCGCCTGGGGGCCGGTCTTGCTGGCCGTGACCTATGTGATCGCCACCGTCTGCTTCGTGCCGGGATCGTTGATGACGCTGGGCGCAGGTTTCTTGTTTGGAGTGGCCGTAGGAACTGTCACCGTGTCGCTGGCCAGCGTCGTGGGCGCCTCGGCCGCGTTTTGGTTGGGTCGCACCATCGCTCGCGACTGGATCGAGCGACGGTTCGCCGGTGATCGGCGGTTCAAAGCCCTCGATCGAGCGATCGAGCGCGAAGGATTCAAGATTGTCTTGCTGGTGCGGCTTTCTCCCGCGATTCCTTTTACGGCGATCAACTATTTCTTGGGGTTCACCAAGATTGCCTATCGCGACTTTCTGCTGGCGTCGTGGATCGGCATGTTGCCCGGCACGATTCTGTATGCCTATCTCGGCTCGACACTCCACAGCCTGGCCGAATTGGGCAGCGGCACGGCGGCCGGCGGGCCAGTCACCCAGGCCTTCTTCGTCGGCGGTCTCGTCGTGACGCTAATTGCAACGATCGTCGTCACGAGGATTGCTCGTCGTGCGCTGATCCAGGCCTCAGGAGCGGAACTAGAATGACAGAAAAATGGCTGACAGAAAAATAGAGTATGAATCGCGTTTCGATCTTTCCGACTGGCCTCGCGCACATGCCCATTTTTCTGTCACCAATTTTTCTGTCAGTCAACGTAGCGATCGCACTCCATGTGCCTATTCCATTTCACGGCGGATCACGCAGAACCACGCGTAGGGTCCGCCGGGCGAGAAATGAAGATCGGTATCCGGCCGGACCTCGAAACGCGCGTCGCGGATCGACTCGATCGTCCAGCCCGGCGAGAACGACTCACGCAATTCTTGCTGCGAGACGCGGCGCGGGCCATCGCCCGGCGGTTCTTTGTCGCCGAAGCAAGCCAGGAACAATCGTCCGCCTGGCTTGACGACGCTCGCCAATGCGGCGACGTATTTGGCTCGATCGTTATCAGAAAACACGTGGAACAATCCACAGTCGATGGCCGAATCGAACTGCTCAGGCAGGTCGTCCAAGTGAGTCGCGTCCATCACCAGAAAAGTCGCGGCGATTCCGCGCTGATGCGCCTTTCGCTTCGCCTGAGCAATCGGTTGCTCAAGAAAATCGATGCCGGTGACCCGGTGGCCGCGCGCCGCGAAGAACAGCGCGTTCTCGCCCGTGCCGCAGCCCGCGTCGAGAATCGAACCGGTGATCTGATCGGCGGCCTCGACAAACACTCGCTGCGGCCTGCCGATATCCCAGGGCGGTTTGCCCTGGTAAGCTTCTTCGAAACGTTCTTTGCCTGGAATGTTTTTCATCGGTCAACCTGCTTTACGAACAGGACTTTGTTACTCTGGGCCCGCGACGGTTCATGCCTATTGGTTGGGCCGTGCAGTATACCACGGTTGTGGCATCGCGCACCGATGACCGAGCAGTGGCGAGACGCACTGTCGCCACTCCGCGGCTTTGCGAGAGGTTCGCTTGACGTACCGCGGGCTGACGCCTGCGGCTAAACTCCGTGCGCCGCTCCGCGGGCGGTGGCCCGCTGTAGGAAACTCGCGCGTCGGATTGGCGCTGATAAAACCCGCAAGCGGGTGGACGCCGCTGGGTAGTGTGACCGTGCGTTTTTTTAGGCATGCCCGGCAAATAAATGGCGTATGGGCGTAATGAATCATGCCGGCGTGTCACGCATAAAGAAGTGTCATCGAAACATACGACCGCTTTTATTTGCCCGGCGATCCCTCGAAAAACGCACCCCTTCGCGATCACGCGGCCCAAAACCGCCCGGGGACTCGTGTTTGGGAGACCTACGGTCGGCTATAGTGAAACGGTCAGAGACCGTTCCACAACGTCATCAAGGAGCTCGGGATGACGAGTCGACAATCGCCCCGCATCATGTTCGTGGTCTTGCTTGCCTCGTGCGGCCTGCTTCACGCCGCCGATTCGCCGCTTGATGCACTTCGGCAAAGCGATGTTTCGAGCTACGAGTTGACGGTTGCTGGTGGTGGCGATGCGAGCACGGCGCAGGAAGGCTTGGTCGCCGTCTTGGGCAGCAGCCGGCTGGCTCATTATTGGCGTCCCTTGGAGGTGGCCTTTACCGCCGACGGCAAGTTGCTGGCCTCGGTCAGCGACAGCACCGTGCGATTGTGGAACCCGGCCACCGGAGAAGAGCGTCGGCGATTCGAGGGCCGCTCGGCTCCGGGCAATGTCAATCAGATGTTGCACTGCATGGCGTTCAGCGCTGACGGCACGCGCGTGGCCGCGGCCGGCTACAATAACGCCATCCTGGTGTGGCAGACCGATAGCGGGCGCGAGCTGGCGTTCATCCCCGCCGAAGGCGTCTATAGCTTGGCGTTTCACCCCAAAGGCAACCTGCTTGCTTACGGACAGCGACGACCGGAAATCACGCTGCGAAATCTCGACGACGGCCAAGAGCGGACATTCGCGGGACACACCGATGCAGTGCTCGCGCTCGACTTTGACCGGGCCGCCGACCGACTGATATCGGCCGGCGCCGATAAAACGGCGATCGTGTGGGATGTGGCTTCCGGTCAGCCTTTGCATCGGCTCGAAGGGCACACCGATGCCATCCGCGATATTGCCTTCAGCATCAATGAGCGACTCCTCGCCACCGCTAGCCGCGATAAAACTGTGCGCCTCTGGAGCGTCGACGACGGCCGGGTGATTCATACGCTGGCGGCGCACGACGGGGGCGTTGAAGCAGTTGCATTCCACCCCGACGGTCAAACGCTCGCCACCGCCGGGTTCGACCGAAGAATCAACTATTGGAACGTAAAGTCCGGCGAGCGGACCATGAGCATCGAAGCCGGAGATTTCTCCGGCGCGCTCGCCTTTAGCCGCGACGGGCGGTTGCTGGCTTCGGCCGGCCGAGCGGTGCAGGTGCGGGACGCTGCGACCGGGCGGCCGCTCATCGAACCGCGTGGGCGTCGCGGCGGCGTGCGGGCCGTGGCGTTCTCGCCCGACGGCAGCTCGCTGGCCTCGGCGGGTGAAGACCGGACGCTGCGCATTTGGGACCTGGCCACGCTCGCAGACCGCCAGCCGTTGCCGGCGGCCAAGGGACAACTCGAAGCGCTCGCCTACAGTCCCGACGGCCGCACGCTGGCCTTGAACGCGGGCGGCGTGCAGTTGATCGACACGTCGACTTGGCAGGTCCGGCAAACATTGCCGACTCGTGACAAGCACCTGGCTTACAGTTCCGACGGACGATGGCTCGCCGCCGGCCTGGGCGTATGGCGCTTGCCCGACGAGCAACTGCACGGCGAGATCACCACCGAGCCCGGCACGCCGGTGTTTGGCCCGCGCGGCGAAGAGCTGTTTGTGTTCGGTCAGCAAAGCCCCTTCCCGCCGGGGTCGGGCAACAGCCTGCTGTCGGCCTGGCACACGGCCGATTTGTCGGCCGGCGCGGCGATCGCCGAGGTGGCCGGGCTGAGTAGCCCCGGCCCGGCCGCCGCCAGCCCCGACGGCCGCACGTTGGCGCTGTGCGGCTGGCAGTACGGCGACGACGACCAGCGGCGGGCCGTCGTCGTGCTGTGGGACTCGCCAAAAGAACGTCCCCGCTTGGCTCTCGACCAACAGACCAGCGGAGTCGCGGCGCTGGCGTTTTCTCCCGATGGCCGAACCTTGATTACCGGCTCGAACATCGATGCCACGGTCCGTGTTTGGGACCCGCGCGATGGGACGCTTCGCGAGACCATCGCCCTGCACGCACCGCCCATGTTTGCCTTGAATGCTTTGGCGTTCGCGCCCGACAGCCGGCATTTTGCCGTGGCGATGGGCAATGGCACGATTCGCATTTTCCGCATCGCCAAAGCGCCGGCCGACGTGCCGCTGGCCATCGATCCCACGTTGCCCGTGCGTGGCGAACCGCCGGAAACCGATCTCTGGAAATCGCTGATCGGAAAGCCCGCCCCGGAGTTCGCGGGCCTCAAAGGCTGGATTTATGGCGAGGCCACGACGCTGGCCGAGCTGCGCGGTCAGTATGTGGTGCTCTATTTTTGGAATCTTCAGAGCGAGCAAGAAATGCCGGCGCTCCGGTCGCTGCACGAAGCGCTGGGCGACCGAGGAGTGTCGATCGTGGTGATCAACCCCGATTACGGCAATACGGTCGAGCAAGTCCGCGGCTTCATGGAGCAGTTTCGAGAACAGACCTGGAACGGCAAAAGGTTGCCGTTTCGTGTGGCGCTCGATGGCGGCGGCGACTCGCTGATCTCGGGCACGAAGTTGAAGACGAAAGGCGCGACGCACGCCGCGTATCGGATGCTCGTCGCGCGCCGCGGCCGGGTATTGCAGCCGACGGCGCTGTTGATCGACCCCCAGGGCCGGGTGGCGAACTCGCTGCCCAGCAGTCCGAATCGAGGTACGATCAACGAGCTGGCCCAACGGCTCGGCGTTCAACCGCGCACGCCCGATTGGCGGAAGAAAATCGAGGCGGCGTATGCGTTATCGGACGAGCAGAACCTGAAGCGGATGGCGCCGCCATTCTTGGCTGAACGGGCCGAGCTGTTGCTCGACGAGCCGTTTCCGCTGCGCGAGGCGACGTTCAAGTTCGTTCAGAGCGGCAACGGCGCGTCGCTTCAATCGCTCACAACGCGACAATCTCTCGCGCTGGCCAGCGTGCTGGAGTTCATCGTGGGCCTGGAGCGATATGAGATCGAAGGCCCCGCCGACCTGCTCTCGCGCGAGGTGTCCGGCGATTGGACCGTGCGCGATGTCGCTTCGACCGCCAAACGCCTTGGCGCCCTGCAAGAGGTGCTGCGCGACGAATTGAAGTTACCGGTGCGATTCGTCGAGCGCGAGGTCGAGCGCGAAGTGATTGTGGTCAGCGGACGTTACGAATTCTTGCCGTTGCCGGGCGTGCGCGATCGCGAGCACATTTTCCTGGCGGTCGAAGAGGCGCCCGACACCTCGCTGGGCGGCACGGGCAGCGGCTCGCTCGCCGACCTGCTGCGCTCGCTGGGCGGCCGGCTCAATCGGCATGTGATCGACGAGACCGACGGAGCGAAAGGCCAGAAGCTGCGGTGGCGCGATCATTTGGTCAGCCATACGCTCGATTTCGCCAACCGCACCGAGGCCAGCCAGCAGAAGCTCGACCGGCTGCTGTTCAATCTCAACCAGCAAACCGCCCTGCGGTTCACCCTCGAGCCTCGCAACGTCAAGGTGTGGTTTGTCGAACAGGCCGCCGACGGTGAATGACAGAAAAGTTGATGACAGAAAAAGGGAAGTGATTCAATGAGCGACCGTGAAGAAGCAATCGCTGGCATTCGTCGCGGCCTTGAAGAGATGGCCGCTGGCCGGGGGCAACCACTTGATGTCGCGTTCGCAAACCTGCGCCGCGAGTTAGGCATACCAAGCGATGGCGACCATGCCGCTGTTCGCGGAAATAGCGAGGACGGCGAAATCGAACCGCCTCCCTTTGTTGGCCATCGTAAAGGTGGGCTCACTTATTTTTCGCAGAATAACTGGTATCCGTTAGGCGATTGAGGAAAGCGTAGCCACCTTTACTGTTACCAGATTTCGTCATAGAATGATGGCATGGGAAGACCAAAACTGCCAGACGAGATTGCCCGACAAAAGCCTCTACGGATCCGATTGAACGAAGAGGAGCGCCGCCTGGTGGATGAAGCGGCTGAGGCCAGTGGTTACCGGAACACCTCGGCCTGGGTGCGGAGAGAGTTGCTGCGGTTGGCAAAGCGGGTCAGAAGCAGAACCGCTAGCTGACGGCGTAAATACGGCGAGGAATAACCAATGACCGATTTCCTGGATCGTGACTATTTTTCATCGTTGCGGCAGTTTTCAGAAGACACGCAGCAAGTGCTGCTTCGAGGATGTTCGACGACAGCGGTACGCACCAAAGACCCCTCCAAGAAACCGCCCGATGCCCCGGTTTCGGACGACTTGCCAAAGGAACTGGCATTTCTGGGCGGTCACTTGTGCAATCTCGGATTCGATCAACTCGATCTGCCACCAGACGAAATCGAGGAAATTTACCAGGCATTCGCTGGCGACGGTGTGGCCGTGCCCGGCACATCCTACAAACTTCGCCATTCAGTGATGTCCATGTTCACCTTCGTGGAGCCAGCCAAAGGTAGCGAAGTCGCATTGCCAGCAAATTGGCGTGAGACTGCCCGTTCCGACCATTGGCTTGGGAAGAAGGTCGCCAGCAAGGAGGTGGACCTATCTCGCTATAAGCGAGAGGAAGATGGATACCTATTGAAAAAGGAGTGAAATGCGTGGATTTGCTGAGTTCTTTCGATTGACGGAAATGGCCGATTGGGCTGAGTTTCAACAAACGCCACCGGAATTGGCGTTTCTTCGTGGCGATGTTGATCTCGGGTTCGAGAATCTGGGCCTGAACGCCCAGCAGCAGCGAGCCCTGATAACTGCATTTCAAAGTGACGGTGTGGCTGTTCCAGGAACCGCCTACAATTGCGGAAACTGCCGAACGCGTCAGTGGCCGTGGTGGAACCTGCGACTGGGCAAGAGCCAATCCTGCCCAACAACTGGAAACAGGGCGCTTATACGCTCACCGGCAACGTCTTCACCTATGTTGGAAAGAAGGTGCGCCGCAACGATCAGCTTCCGCCAAATTTTGAGCCAGCTAACGATTCGAGCTATAAGGATGTCGGCGACGGACACGTTAAAACATGACACGCAAGCCACGATTTGCGGCGATGCAAGGCTACCAACTCACTGTTGAGACACTACCCTCTTCCGAGATTCCCATAACGGGAATGGTCCCGGCCAATAGGCTATTTTTCTGTCACCAATTTTTCTGTCAATTTTGCGCGGCGCCGATCTGGAACGGCGGATTGCTCGTTGCCGGCATAAGATCGGGCGTCCATAATCAAGTCTTTCTTAAACTTCTCAACGGTCAATGCCATGACGTGCTCGCAATTTGCCGGCTCCGCAGCTTTGCTGCTTCTCGCCTTTCTGGAGCCCGCTCGCGGCGGTGGTCCTATTCCGCACGGGCAGCAAAAAGAGCCGGGGCCGCCGCTCTCGCCAGCCGAGGCCATCGGCAAGATGAAAGTGCCCGAGGGCTTTTCGGTCGAGTTGGTGGCGGCCGAGCCGGAGATTGTCAATCCGGTGGCGATGACGTTTGATGAGCGCGGGCGAATCTGGATCACTGAGAGTCTCGAATACCCGCGCCGCGACGCCGGCCCAGGCCGCGACCGCGTCAAGGTGCTCGAAGACACCGATGGCGATGGCCGCGCCGACCGCTTCACGGTGTTTGCCGAGGGGCTGAACATTCCCTCGGGCATCGCCGTCGGCGCGGGCGGCGTGTGGGTGGCCAACTCGCCCGACATTTTGTTGCTGCAAGACACCGACGGCGACGGCCGGGCCGACCACCACGAGGTGGTTGTCACCGGCTTTGGGCGCCACGACACGCACGAGCTACCCAACTCGCTCACCTGGGGCCCCGACGGCTGGCTCTATGGACTCAACGGCGTTTTCAATCCCAGCCACGTCGAGCACCGCGGCAAGATTTATGACTTTACTTGCGCGTTGTTCCGCTTTCATCCCTACACCCGCGACTTCGAGCTGTTTTGTGAAGGCACCAGCAACCCGTGGGGCGTGGCGTTCGACGGCGAGGGCAGCGCGTTCGTCAGCGCGTGCGTGATCGACCATCTCTGGCACTTGACCGAGACGGGCTATTACCATCGCCAAGGCGGACCCTATCCGCCGTTCACTTGGAAGCTTGGCTCGATCGTCAACCACCATCATCAGCAGGCGGCCTACTGTGGCATTCACTTTTTCGACAGCGATGCTTATCCGCGGCAGTTCCGCGAAAAGCTCTACATGGGCAATATCCACGGCAACTGCATCAACTGCGACACGCTGACGCGCGACGGCTCGACGTACACCGCCGAGCCGAACGACGATTTTCTGTCGGCGAATGACGCCTGGTTCATGCCCGTCGTGCAAAAGACCGGCCCCGATGGCTGCCTCTATATTCTTGATTGGTACGACCGCTATCACTGTTATCAGGACGCCAACCGCGATCCGGCGGGCATCGATCGGCTCAAAGGCCGGCTGTACCGCGTGCGTTATCAAAACACGCCGCGGGCCGAGCCGTTCGATCTGGCCCAAGAAAGCGATGAGCGGTTGATCGAACGGCTGCATAGTCCGAATGTGTTCTTTCGCGACTTGGCTCAGCGGCTGCTGTGGGAGCGACGAACGCCTGAGACGCTTCTGAGGCTACAGGCGCTCGTGCTCGACGATCGGCAGTCGGACAAGGCGCGCCTGCATGCGCTATGGGCCTTGATCGGCGCGGGACCACTCTTTCCGGCGTTTCACGAGCGGCTGTTGGAACACGGCGACGCGACGTTGCGTGCGTGGGGCGTACGGGCCGCCGGCAATCAAGGCGATGTTGTCGCCGAAGTGCGCGAGCGCGTGATGGCTTTGGTCGGCGATCCCTCGCCCGACGTGCGGCTGCAGGTGGTGATCGCCGCCCGAAAGATTGTCGGCATCGACGCGCTGCCGTTGCTGTGCGAAGCGTTGGAGCACGCGGGAGACGACAAGCTGATTCCGGCGATTGTCTGGCAGAATCTACATCCGCTGCTGGAAGAACAGAGCGAAAGATTCGTGGCGCTGGTGCGCGAGCGGCGTTGCTTTCGCGGAGCGAAAGACGACATTGTCGAAGCGATCATGCCGCAGGTGGTGGAGAGATTGCTGGGGCGCGCCTCGGGCGACGTATGGCTAGTGGCATCGCTCGTCAAAATGCTGGTCGAAGCTGGGCAGACAGAAGCGGCCAGCCGCTGCCTCACGCGTTTGGCCGACAAATCGCAGACGCACGAAATCGCGGGCCAGCAGCTGGCTGACCTTCGCGCGGCGCTGGAACGAACCCTGCAAAAACTTTTAGACGGTCCGCAGAGTGAGGCGATTTACTTCGACGCCGCATTGTTGGCCGCGACCTGGGATATTGAGCGCGGCCGTAATATTGTCCGCGCCGTATGCGTTTTGCCCAGCGAGCCCGACGCGCGGCGCACGAAGGCGGTAGCTGCCCTGATCGCTGTTGGCGATGCGAAGCTTTGGCCCATCGTCGTTGAGGTTTTGGCCGACAAGGGCAGGAGTTCCATCGAGTTCCGTCGCCGGACGCTTGACGCACTTAGCCGCTGCCAGGACGCGTGGGTCGCCTCCACGGTGTTGGCCGCTTACTCCACGTTCGAACCCGAGTTGAAACCGGCCGCCATCGAGTTGCTTACCGGGCGCCCGGCGTGGAGTAAAGCATTGCTGGCGGCCATCGGCGCGAAGCGGCTGCCCGCCGACGCATTGAACGTGAATCAGGTGCGCAAGCTCCTGGCAAGCGACGATGCGGAAGTGGTCAAGCAGGTTCAAGCCCATTGGGGTACGCTCCGCACCGAGCGCAATCCACAGCGCGAGCAAGTGATCGCCCAGATGCGCGATTTGCTGCGCCGCACGCCGGGCGATGCGCGGCGGGGCCGAGAGACGTTCAAACGGGTTTGCGGGCAGTGCCACAAGATTTTCGGCGAAGGCCAGGAGGTTGGTCCCGACATCACGGCCAACGGTCGCGGGTCGTTCGAGCAGCTTTTGTCGAACGTTTTCGACCCCAGCCTGGTGATCGGCTCGGCCTACCAGGCCCGCACGGTTCTCACCACCGATGGCCGTGTGATTACCGGGCTGGTAGCCGAAGACGGCCCACAGCGGATCGTGCTCAAAGTGCAGGGCGGCAAGCTCGAAACGATCGCCCGAGACGACATCGAAGAATCGCAGACCAGTAAGCTGTCGCTGATGCCCGAAGACTTGGAGAAGCAGCTCAAGCCGGAAGAGATCGCCGATCTCTTCGCGTTTCTCGCGCTCGATAAACCGCCCGATGACCCTGCGGGCCGTCAATTGCCGAAGACAAAGTAGCTGCGATCGCGCACCAGCCCGCGTCAATATGCGATACTGGGTGTAGCAGAATTCGTGAGAATTCTGGCCCCAACTCGCTGCGCCGCCCGACTTCTCACGAAGTCGGCTACTGCTTGCGAACGACGTCCAAAAAACGTCCGCCGCTGATGTACCAGCCCTCGCCGCAGTCTTCGCACCACATGATTTGCGTACGCAGCACCAGCGGATCGTCGGCCGCGTTGCGAATGGTCACGCGCACCTCGCCGCGCTCCAGCGGCATGATGTGCAACAGGCCGATGCCCACCGGCGAAAGATCACGGGCAAAGGCCGAAAACTGCGGAAACGGCTCATCGGTGAGTGTGACCAGCACCGGGCCGAAATAGGGCGAGCGGACCGACATCCGCCGGCTAAGGCCCGGCCCGCCCTGAGCCAGATTCAACGCGCGATTGACCGCCTCGCGCACCCGCTTGGCCGCGCCGGGAACTATCACACACGAGCCGTAATCGCCTGTCTCGAACATCTTCGCACGCTCCTGCCGCGGGGCCGATCTGCCGTCACTGCACCACGAAGTATAGGCCGGAAATTAGCCTTTCACGGTGCGCTGCGCAGGGGCGGCGGGAGAGCGCGCGCAAAGCCAATGCCGATAGTAGCGGTTGTATCGAGCGGCGTAGGGTGGGACTGGCCTGCGCATAGAATCCGCGCCGTAGGGTGCGCACTGACCATTCAGTCAGAAGGCAAAACAATTGAGGGCAAAAAAATGGGAGAAAGAAAACGAGGGTAGACATTGCCCACCATCCTTCTCTTTTCTTCGTATTTTTTGCCCTCCATTTTTTGCCTTCATCGGCAAAGGTGCAGGGCAGACAAGCTTGCAACTCCCACTATCTTAGCCGCGCGGGATGAGTCCCACGTCGAGCAGCAGCACGAAGAGCATCAGCCCGCCCAAAAAGAACAGCCCGGCGAACTGAAACCAGGCGACCACCTGCTCGTTCACCGGCTTGCCGCGCACTCCCTCGGCGGCCAGGAAGACCATGTGCCCGCCGTCGAGCAGCGGAATCGGCAGGAAGTTCAACACCGCGAGGTTCGCGCTGAGCATGGCCAAGAAGAGCAACAGCTTCGACATGCCGGCCGAAGCCTCCATGCCGGCCTGCTGGGCAATGGTCACCGGCCCGCCCATGCCGGTGATCGGCACCTGCCCACTGACGATCTTGCGCAAAAAGCGGAACACGATCGAGAGCGAATACTCGGTTTCGCGTTCGCCCAGGCGGACTGCCTGGCCGAACGAGTCGGCTTTCTGGAACACCGTGACCGGTTCGAAGACGAGCGACCGATCGGGGTTCGGCCGATCGGCGTCGGGCCGCAAATCGAGCGTCACCGTACGCTCGTCTTTCAAGGTAAGCTCGACGCGCGAGCCGGGCAGCGCCCCTTGCACCAGATCGACGAACGCAGGCCAGTTTCGTTTTTCCGCGTGCTTCTTGTCCTCGAACTTCACCTCGCGCTTTGGTTGAAACTCCTCTTTTTTAAGGCCGAACTTTTCAGCTTGCGTCGCGTCATCCGGAGGTATCAGCGTGGCGTTGATGATCTTGTCTCCGGGCTTAAGGCCTTTTGCCCTGCCGGCCTCGACCGAGGCAACTTCATTTTCGACCGCGACGGCGGCGCCCAACACGGCAATTGCCACGGGGCTGTCCAATGCGGGAAACGTATCGTCCGCGGCGTCCCTGCGCAAAGTCACGGTGCGCTCGAACGACTGGTCGCCGCGCCGCAAGGTGAATGTTACCTCTTCGCCGCCCTGCGCGCTCAACCGCGCCGGCAGTGTCAGCGGGTCGCCGGGCGGCCCGCCGTCGATCTTCTCGATGACGTCGCCCGCTCGAAGATCGGCGGCGTCGGCTGGCGAACCCTTCTGGATCGCCATGATCGCGCCCATCCGCATGACGATGCCTGTAGACATTTCGGGCACGGCTGGCAGCTCGACGTCGAGGCGCTTCGTCGTGGGCTTGGCGTCGGGTGCAGCGTCTTTCGGTTTTTCGGTTCGCTCGATCGTCACGGTCACCGCCCCCGAGCGCCGCTTGAGCGCGTGATCGAGTGCCGCTCCGTCGGCGACCGCCTCTCCGTCGACTGCCACGATCGTGTCGCCCGGCTGGAGGTCTATCTTGCGGAGTGCGAGCGGCGCATAGGGAGGATAAATCGTCGGCTGGGCTAACTGCCGCGTGTGCGCGTTTCGCATGCCGATCTGGTGAATGATGCCAGTTTTTTCCGGAACGACATTGATCGACAGCGGTTCGTCGCGTCCGGGACGCTCGATGACAAAGTCGACGCCCTTCTGGATATCGTCGGCCAGCGGCACACCCATCTGGATGTCGCGGAAGATGGGGTTCTTTTCCGAACCCATCTGCGTGATGTGATCGTCGGCTTCGATGCCCGACTTCCAGGCGGGGCTGCCGGGCACAACGCCACCCACGACACACGCGATTCGATCGACTCCCATGCCAAACGCGATGCTCGCCGCCACGAAGGCGAAGATCACATTCATGATCACGCCGGCCGAGATAATGGCCATCCGCTGCGGCACGCTCTTGGCCAAATAGCTGCGCGGATCGAAGACCGCTTCGGCGGCCGGATCGGCCGGATTTGCAGAAGCCTCAGGCGAAACGGGCGTGGAACCCGCCTCGGCGGCGACAGACGCGGGTTTCAGCTTGGCCCGTTCGGTTTCTTCGCGCTGCCGGCTGGGGTTGTCGTCTTGCCCCAACATCTTCACATAGCCGCCCAACGGCAGCACGCCGATGCCGTACTC